>UQFM01000024.1 GCA_900540295.1 uncultured Oscillospiraceae bacterium | reverse complement strand
AACCGCAGTCAATCCTTTCGGATTGACGAGGATTTTAACAAAGCAGAGGCGGAAAGGCCGCCACGAAAATCGTGTTCGGACGCGTGTGTTATGGTTAAGCACACGGGAGGAAAGCACCATGAGAACAGTACATGAAGTCAGCAAATTCACAGGTGTCAGTGTGCGCACACTGCACCATTATGATGCAATCGGGATTTTAAAACCAACGGCGGTTTCGGAAGCGGGGTATAGGCTGTATGACGATACGGCTTTGGAACGGTTGCAGCAGATTCTGCTGTTCCGGGAACTGGAGTTTCCCTTAAAGGAGATAAAGGCAATTTTGGAAAGCCCGAATTTTGACCGCGGTAAGGCGCTGGAACAGCAAATCGATTTGCTTACGCTTAAAAAAGAGCATTTGGAAAATCTCATCCTTTTTGCCCGTGGAATCAAAGCGATTGGAGTGAATCAAATGGATTTTACAGCATTTGACACAAGAAAAATGGATGAATATGCCGCTGAGGCAAAAGCCACATGGGGGAAAACTGCGGAATACCGAGAATATGCGGAAAAGTCCAAAAACCAAACCGAAGCAGATACGCAAAAGCTGAATGTACAGCTGATGGCTGTTTTTACGGAATTCGGCACAATGCGCGCACTGCTGCCCGAATCGAAAAAGGTACAGGCGCAGGTGCAGAAATTACAGCGTTTCATTACCGAAAATTTCTACACATGCACAAATGAAATTCTGTACCGTCTCGGAAAAATGTATGCGGGCGGTGGGGATTTTACAGAAAATATCGATAAAGCAGGCGGAAATGGTACAGCGGAATTTGTATATGCGGCGATTCGGGCATACTGTAAGCCTTAAAATTTGCTTGGGATTCAACCGGATGTGCCGACCGCGTATGCGGCAAAATTATATAAATACGCAGTGAAAGCTATGCATTAAAAAGCACGGAAAGGCAAGTGTTTTCGGTTACAAGGAATAATTTCAGATTAGGCGGTACAGTCCCGATTGTAAAACTGTACCGCCTTTTCGAGTTCCTTGCGCCTGGCCTTTACGGTAGCGTGGCAGAAAGGAATTTGATTTTCTCTACAAAGTTAAAAACAATATCCACATTGTCCGACATGGATGATAAGTTGTTTTGAATACTTTTTTATCAGCGTAAAACCAATGCTTTCCATGCATTTTTTGGCTGCAATTGTTCAGTTGACCGCAACAGTTACCGTTGCAGTCGCCCAAAATGTTTATCTGTATTTTACAGTTTTGAATTTGTTCATAAAAACTAAAGAAGCCGCAAGGATACCTTGCGGCTTCTTTGCGCGGTTATAAACCGCATTGGCGGAGACGGAGAGATTCGAACTCTCGTGCCCGTTAAGGCAAACGCATTTCGAGTGCGCCCCGTTATGACCACTTCGATACGTCTCCGTATAGGTTATCCCGTGATTACGGGATGAACACGCACTTATAAATAAGAAAATTAGCTTTATTATTTTATCAAATGTTTTTTGCTTTGTCAATACAGGATTTTATCCGTTTCTTTTTCAAATTCTGCGTTGTAAATAGATATGACCCAATTCAGGTAAAAAATAAAGACAAAGATTAGGTATAATGTTTCGACTACCTTTGGAGTGGAGCGTAGCGGAACGGAAAAGGCAGTCGAAACGGCGCGGTCACGCCGACAGCTTCTCGCGGAGAAGCTGTACAGGGCTTTTTCCACCTAAGGTTCGCATCACCTTGCTGTTGCTCCAATCAAGTGTTTTTCGAGTTCTCTTTTTTATTGGGTCATATCATTTTAGCACATACAGGATTTTATCAGTTTCTTTTCCAAACACCGTGAAAATATTATAAGTAACAAAACTATAAAACAATCGATTAAAGCACTTATGCCGCGAAAACCGCTTTACAATGCGAGAACGGCGTGATAGGCTTGCAACCGCGTCAGCAGCAAATATCGGACTGCTGATACCGATATGAAAGCACACCGACAGGGGTTCTGTCAAGTGAGGCGCGGAATAATTGCTTATATTTCTAAATCATCTTTAAAATATATTTTTTCGCGGGTTTAAGAAAAAAGCTTTTTATCAGAATGTAACGGGATTGCCACAGTGCTTTTCAGAGGATTCATTTTGTATATATGTTTTTGCATATCGGGATTTGGTCTTATGCAAAAACACCACATAGAAATAGACGTTTTTGGGATGCGCATAAAATTATGCTTGCATTAAGGTTTGCTGTTTGTGCGCATGCCGAACATCAGTGTGACGGCTTCCGTCAGTTGTGCGAGGCACAGCGCAGGAACTTGGAGCGGCTGACTGGGTGTGCTGTCGGTGAAATAAGTACACATCTCCAAAATATATTCGTAACTGTGTATCAGGGGATTCAAAAAATAATACGCTGTCTGTAAACGAATATCGGGTGAACGCATAAAATAACATCCAACGAGAAGAGCGGCTATGGGTATAGGCAACGCACTGAGCAATGTATACCGAACGGTGTTCGATTTGACTGAATATTTTGAAGCGGCGATGAAAAGTACAATCGGCGTGACGGGCACAGAAAGAAGCGGGATCCCGAATACAAGGAATCCGAGTCCGCAGTCGCTGTTTTTCAGTAACCCGTCCCAAAAGCCAAATTCCATAACCGCTGAAAATACAGACAGGCACAACTGTATACATAAAATCATGCACAGATTATAAAGTATTTTATTTTTGTCGGCTTGATTTAATTTTTTCATTGTTCATCTTCCGTTTCCTGCCGATTCTGTTTCAGAATGCCGAGCGTCAGTATACCCGCTTCCGCGACTTGTGCAAGACACAGGGCAACAGCGGAAGAATTTGGCAGAGTGCCTGTGATACTACCGTCGCCATATTCCATAAAATAATATTCAAAACCGTGCGCCATAGGATTGCACAGATAGTATATTGCCTGTACATCCCAATTTTTTGAAAAAACAAAGCAAAATCCAAGGAATAATACGAATATCGGGACAGAAAATGTGCACAGCAAAACGTTTAGCGGGCTGTCGGGACATACAAGGCACTTGCGGGCTGTAAGGTAAAGCAGAATCGGAACGATAATTACGGAAAGAAAAATGCCGATGGACGCAAAAAGCCCTGCATAGCAACTGTTTACTGCACTCCAAACGGTTACTTCCAGCGCAAGTGCAAACAGACTTAAGCATATCTGTATGCCGATGATTACACCGATGTTACAAATGATTTTATTTTTATCAGATAGGTTTATTTTTTTCATTTTGAATCACTCCGCTTTTCCCCGTACTGCCGCACCGATGCCCATACATAAAAACAGAGACAGCGGCGCGAATAATGCACAGGCAATCAAATCGATTCCGCCACCCGTATACAAGCTGCCGACTGCCATGCAAAGCAGATTTCCCGGCGTTGCGGCGGGCAGAAACAATATTTCTGTTTCAAACAGCACAGCACAGCCTGTAAAAGCCGCAAGTGCGGCAATCGGCAGTACGGTGACGGATAAGACGTTCTGCCAAGCTTTCGGCATCGGTTTTAACATTTTTCCGCCGTAAAATAACAGCCCTACACACAACAGCAGGAATGTGCCTGCGGCAAGCCATGTATTGAGCAGTCCGTGCGGTGCAAGAAACATAATGCATACCGTGATGAGGTCAAAACCCAAAAAACCGACAAGGGAAAGTGCGCTGTTTCTGAAAAAATTTTTTCTGATAGTTTTCATTTTATTAACCTCTCTGTAAATTCATGTGTTCTGCGCACTACCGTGCTGACGGTGATACATACGAAGTGCAAAAGCGGCGCAAGACAAAGGCAGATAAGCGGTGCAAGGTCATTCTGCCACAGCCCTGTTTCTTCCGGAATGAGCACGAAGATTAAGTTGGCGGGAGCAGTAAGCAACCGCAAAGGATATTGGGATTGAAAAATCACGTACAAAAGTCCTAATGCCGCGAGCAGAATCGGAATAGGCACTACGGTAACGGACAGCACTGTTTGCCATGACCGTTTCAGCGGTTGTACGAATGTATAGCCTATGAACATAAGTCCCGCACCGTTCAGCAGCAGAACCGTGCCTGCCGCCAACTGCATGATATGCAAGCTGTTTATGTGCGAAAAAACGGGAGAAAACAATACAATCGCCGTTAATACATCCGCCGCCAAAAATCCAAGCAGAGCAATTAGGCTGTTTTTCAAGAATCTTTTTGTGTTTTTACACATTTCCGTCACTTCCTTTTTTGCGCCGTTTTGGAAGGCGCATACCGATGAAATAGGCAATCGGCGGCTGCACAGAAACAGAACACCCAGCCCGACGAATGCCGCGGGTATGCCGAGCCACGGCGGAAATCCACCCTCACTGCGGAGCATCAATACGCCGAACGCCAAAAGTTGTACGGAAGCAACAGCAAAAAGGATACAACTGCATTGCAAAGTCCGTCTGTAAATATGTTTTTTGTCATTTTCTTCACACCCCAAAAAGAAAAGTATGCTGTGTCGGTCTTTCTGTACCTAACATAGCATACTTTTTTAAAACGGTGCGGGAATTGTCATTTTTGTCCGTATTTTTGTCATTTTTGGAATGCGGGTGATGAAAAAACAGATTTGCACCGACCGTAGGGGCGATGCATCGCGCGCCCGCCGAAATCTGATGAAACCTCGCGGACGGACAAGGATGTCCGTCCCTACGCGTGAATCAAATCTACTTTCTTCTATATGAGATTCTTCGCTTCGCTCAGAATGACAATGCTTTGCAACCCCGTAGGGGCGAACTGCGTTCGCCCGTTTCATCTGATGGAATTACATCTTTTAAACATACAACCGTACCAGCAATGTAAACACCTTATCTTCGCATTGGGCGAGTACTTCGCCGTTGTATTTTTCGGCAGTGGAACGAATACTGCGCAGACCGATGCCGTGATGTTCACGGTCCTTTTTATCGGAAAGAAAGCTGTTGCCGTGTTTTTTCGGCAGTGTTTCCACGGGGTTTTGTACGCAAATCAGCAAAAAATCCGTATCCGTCCGTATTTTTAGGGTTACCGTGCGCGACTGCACATCTGAAATTTTTTGGCAGGCTTCCAAAGCGTTATCCAAGGCATTGCTCAAAATAATACACAAATCCATCGGCTTTGCGTTTGTACCTTTCAGCGACACGGCATCAAACCGCAAATTGGTTTTTTGCCGTTGTGCGGTGAGCAGTTTTTCATTGAGAATAGCGTCCACAGCCGTGTTGCCCGTAACGGCAAAATAGGTTGCGTCCTCTAAATCGCTTTGCATGGTTTGAATGTAAGCGAGCGCATCGTCTGTATTACCGTTTGTGAGCATACCGCCGAGGGCGTGCAGGTGATTTTTCAAATCGTGCCGCAGGGCGCGTGTGTGGTTGTAGGCATTCTCCATATTTTCGGCGGCTTGTGTCTGCAATTCCAACTGCATTTTCATCTCGCGGTTGTCACGGGATACGGTCAACTGATTTTGCAGTTTGGAAAACAGTGTGAATACAAGCACCGTAATAAACAAAAGTCCCGCCGCCGAAATATAAATGTAGGTATGCACCTCGCGGTTATCGGGAATGCTTTCCAGTGCAAATTGAAACACGGTGAGCGTGACAATCGCGGTTGCGGGGACGGCCAACAGCATCATCCAATAACGGAAGGCAATGTGCTCGGACTTGCGGCGGATAAACAGGCTTAAAAGCAGTACCGCCGCCAGCTCAATCAGATACGGCAGTTCAAAGTTCAGCAAGCGGAAAAAGAAGCTGTCCCCCGCCAGAAACGGCGCACGCTCCTGCACCCAAGAGAGAATGAATGCAGATAAAATATCGGACAGCGCCAACAGAATAGAAAAGGCAAACAGGAATACCACACGGTCGCGCTTTTTGCCGTCATACAGTACAAAGGAAATCAGCAGAATCCACAAAATCTCCGCAATGACCTTGACCTCGCCGACGTAACCGACTTCCTGTAAAACAAAGACCGTACCCGCCGACAGAAAAAATGCGATACGCTGTCCCCACGGATTTTCGTATTTTTTTTGAAAGAAACGGGAAAGCAGAATAAATGCAAACACCATTTCAAAGCCCGAGGAAAGCACTTTAACGGCGTTGAATAAAACGGTTTCAAACAAAAATATCTCCCCCCTGCATTTACCGCATCGCCCAAAGCGACGCTTTACGTACCGACTCCCGACGGCTTTTGCTCACAGGCAGTGTATCGCCGTTTAACAGCGTCAGCACATCCGCCTTCACCGTGCGGATTTCTTTGGCATTGACGAGAAAGCTTTGGTGACAGCGAACAAAATCTTTTGTGCAAAGCTGTTTTTCAATCGTGTCCAGTTTTTCGTAATACGTGCATGCACCCTGTTTTGTGTACAGGGTGATTTGTCTGCGGTCACTTTCAAAATACAGAATATCGGCAAGACGCACGGCGGTTTCCTGTGTGCCCGTGCGGAATGTATAGGTTTGCGCCGTTGCACACAGCTCTTGGACGCATTCTTCCAAAATCTTCCGAAACGCGTGCGAAAGTTCGGTTTTTAAAACATATCGAAATGCTTTCACCTCATAGCCGCGGAATACGTATTCCGCCGATGCGGTGACAAACACAATCAGGGCGTCCGTATCGTATGCACGCAGGGCTTTTGCCGCAGATATGCCGTTTAAATCCTGCATTTTAATATCCAAAAGTACGATTTGAAAATCCGCCGTACCGTTTTGATAAGCGGCAAGCAGACTTTCGCCGTCTGCGAATTCCGTGAACCGCCCGTCTATATCCGCATGGGCAAAATAATCCGTACCGCGCGCAATAAGCTCCTTCCGCACCTGCACCTCATCGTCGCATACCGCGACCGAAAGGGAAAGGCGTTTGTTTTCGCTTTGCCGAACTTCCATTTCCGCACTCCCTTACAGTGAATTATTTTACGCTATTATACCACATCCGCGAAGCGTGCAAATGCGAAGCGGGCGTGATGCAATGTTCTCCGAAACACATAAAATCTTTGATTTTGAGGTTATTATAACATATTTTCTAAAAATCTGTATATTTCTTTGCAGTTTCCGAAAACTAATTTCGGGTGATACTATATGAAGAAGAACCGTAAAAAAGTGGAGATTGAGCTTGCCGTTGCCGACATACCGGGAAATCCCGAAACGCCGTTCCAGATGGTAAACAAATACGGCACCTATGAAATTCAGCCGACTTCGGACACGAAAAACGGCTTTCCAACCATTGCGCAAGGCTATTCCGATGCACTCGGGAAGCCGTCCAAACAGCATGACGCTGTGCCGCCGGTGAAAGAATAACCGTTTCAAAAGAAGTAGTTGAATTTCTTCTGAACCAAACAGAAATTCATAGATTTCCATTGACCCTGCTCTCATTTAACGGGGGGGGGAGAGACCTACCGTGCTCGGCGTTTACCTGAACAGCTTTACCATTATCGTGGTCTCCACGTATATATCCACCATGCCGGACGCAGTTACAACAATCGCCAATACGGCAATGAATGCGGATATATGGGATTATCAGCATATATTTCCGGGAAACGTCTGGACGGCTGTATGGGCATTTCTCAATTTATAACCTCTCCCGTGACCACCGTTACAGCGCTGTTTGTCCCGTTCCTTTACAGGCTTGTCGGCTTCACCTCCGACTGGAATATTCTGTATGATGACGGCATTCGCACCAATGTACTGCTGATTACCACAATCATCAGCGTTGTTGCAAACATCGTCGGCATTATTCCGAGCTGAAAATCCTGTCAACGGTAACCGCAATCGGCGCGGATGCGTTTTCCTACACCGACTCACTGAAAAATCCGGAAATTCCGTCCAATGTGCAGTCGATTGGCGACTACGCGTTTTATTCTACGGGTTCTTCCATTGAAAAGGTCATTGTGCACAATGCAGAAGAAAATCCAGAGCTCGGCAAGGACTGGAGTCCGCATAAAAAGAACAGCGCGCGTGAAAAAGTCCCCGTAGAATTTACAGGTGTAAATGCATAAAAGCAAACAAAACAGCGGGCAGAAAAATCTGTCCGCTGTTCTGTTTTTCACTTGCTTTAAAAAGTAAAATCCGCTGACAGGCTGTCAGCGGATTCATTTTTTACTGCTGTTTTAAGGCAACCGCCTGTTTTGCTTTTTCTGCAATGTGTGCGGCATCCAAACCGAAGATGTGCAGTAACTCCAGTGCAGGACCGGATTTACCGAACACGTCCTCCACGCCGACGCGCAGTACGGGCACGGGTACAGTCTCACAAACGACCTCTGCCACAGCGCCGCCCAAGCCGCCAAGCACGCTGTGTTCCTCTGCGGTCACAATCGCCCCTGTTTTCTTTGCGGAATCGATGATAATTTCACGGTCAATCGGCTTAATAGTCGCCATATTCACCACGCGTGCGGAAATGCCGTCCGCTTTAAGGGCTTCCGCCGCCAAAAGCGCCTCATTCACCATCAGACCCGTTGCAATAATCGTGACGTCTGTACCTTCCGTCAGCACTGCGCCTTTGCCGATTTCAAACTGATAGCTTTCGTCAAACACACGCGGCACGGCAAGTCTGCCGAAACGCATATATACAGGGCCCTCGTGTGCCGCCGCCGCAAGCACGCAGGCACGCGCTTCAATATCATCGGCAGGATTCAAAATGACCATACCGGGAATGGTGCGCATCAAAGCAATATCTTCACAGCACTGGTGACTTGCGCCGTCCTCGCCCACGGAAATACCCGCATGCGTTGCGCCGATTTTAACATTCAGATGCGGATACCCGATGGAGTTGCGCACCTGTTCAAACGCTCTGCCCGCCGCAAACATCGCAAAGGAGCTGGCAAAGACAATATGCCCCGTTGCGGCAAGACCCGCCGCAACGCCCATCAAATTCCCTTCGGCAATACCGACGTCGATGAAACGCTCGGGGAACGCTTTTTTAAACATACCCGTTTTGGTTGCCGCCGCAAGGTCGGCATCCAACACCAAAATTTTATCGTTCTGTTCGCCCAGCTCGACAAGCGTTTTGCCGTAGGCGTCTCTTGTTGCACATTTTACTGTTTCTGCCATTCTTATGCCTCCAATGCCGTGAGCGCGGCTTTCAATTCCGTCATTGCCTGTTCATACTGCTCGGTGTTCGGCGCACTGCCGTGCCAGCCGACAGCATCCTCCATAAAGGAAACGCCCTTGCCCTTCACGGTTTTCATGACAACAGCAGTGGGCTTGCCCTTGCACGCCTTTGCCGCGGCAAGTGCGGCTTCAATCGCGTCATAATCGTGACCGTCAATTTCGATAGTGTTCCAATTAAACGCGGCAAACTTTTCCGCAATCGGATACGGCGCGTTGACTTCTTCCATCGTGCCGTCAATTTGCAGGTTATTGTTGTCGATAAACGCAACCAAATTGTCAAGACCGCGGTTGCCTGCAAACATCGCCGCTTCCCAGACCTGTCCTTCCTCAATCTCGCCGTCGCCGAGGATGGTATATACACGGTAATCCGCCTTGTCGAGCTTTGCGCCGAGCGCCATCCCGACTGCCGCGGAAATGCCCTGCCCCAAAGAGCCTGTACTCATATCAATACCGGGGACTTTATCCATATTCGGATGCCCCTGCAAATAGCTGTCCGACTTGCGGAGCGTCTTGATATCCGCCTCAGGGAAAAAGCCCTTGAGTGCAAGTGCCGCATACACTGCGGGCGCGGCATGCCCTTTGGAAAGCACCAAACGGTCACGGTCCTGCACTTTCGGGTTCTTCGGATCCACGCGCAGTTCGTTGTTGTAAAGCACGCTTAACAAATCGCAAATGGAAAGCGACCCGCCCGGATGCCCCGCTTTCGCGTTGTATACACCCTCCAGCACACCCATGCGCGCTTTGGTCGCAAAAATTTTCAGTTCCTTTTTCATGGCTTCTTCCATGATATTCCTCCTTTATCCGTGGGCGGCAAAATCAGCCCTCGCCGTTTGCCGCATAATCATACATAATATATTCGAGCAAATCCGCCACTGCACCGTGATTGCAGTGGCACGCGTGGAATTTTGCAATTTCGTGCATTTTTTTCGGTGCCTGCCCGCAGCAGGCGGGAAGCCCGACGGTTTTCAGCATTTCGTAGTCGTTGAAATAATCGCCGATTGCGGCGGTGTGCGCCCGCTCAATGCCGTACAGTTTGGCGATTTCCATCACGCCGACGCCTTTATGTATGCCTTTTTCGAGCATCTCGAAAGAAGAAACCGAAGAGGACATGAAATTGACGTTCGGGTCGGCAATCGAAAGCAAATATTTTTTCACGGCGGCAATCAGCGGCGGCATTCCTAAGAATATCACCTTTCCCCAATCGTCGGGGGGGACTTCGGAAATCTTTTTGAATTTACGGTGCGGCAAATCGTCCGCCCACAGCATAACGTTTGCAAAAATACGCGCATTCACCGCGTAAGCACTGTTGCTTGTTAAAATTTCGACCTCGACCGTCGGGAATTTTTTCATCACAGCGCACACCAATTCATACCCGGCGGGATTGATGGCGTGAAAACGCAGCATTTTTTCATGCTCGTAGTCATAAATTCCCGCGCCGTTTAAAAGGACGGCAGGTGTGGAAGCAATCGGCAGATTTTCAAACGGCGCACGCATGGAGCTGATATTCCGCCCCGAAGCAAGCGTGAAATGCCCTTTCTTCTCCTGCACGAATTCGCAAATACGTTCGTAATTGCGTTTCGGCAGACGGCGCAGTTTATTATTCAATGTGCCGTCAATATCCGAGGCAACCAGCCAATCGGAAAAATCAGTTTTGGCTTGTGTGTTCATCTTCAAGAGTCAAACTCCTTTGAAACTGTGTAAAATAATCGGGCAGAGGACTTTCAAATTCCAAATACTCGCCTGTGCGCGGATGCACAAACCCGATTTTCCCCGCGTGCAGGCATTGACCGCCGAGGGAAAGTTCTTTTCTTTTCGGGTGCCCGTAAACCGTGTCGCCCGCCAAGGGATGCCCGAGATACGCCATGTGCACGCGGATTTGGTGGGTTCTGCCCGTTTCCAAGCGCAATTTCACAAAAGCATAGCCGACATAGGTTTCGAGCGTTTCGTAATGGGTTATGGCGGGTTTGGAATTCTTATCGGTTACCGCCATTTTTTTGCGGTCGCGCGTATCCCGTCCGATGGGCGCATTTACCGTACCGCTGTCTGTTTTCAAACGCCCTGTAATGACAGCGCGGTATTCGCGTGTAAAGCTGTGTTCGGCAATCTGCTCGGAAAGCATGCGGTGCGCAAAATCGTTTTTTGCCACGATTAAAAGTCCGCTTGTATCTTTATCAATACGGTGTACAATCCCGGGACGCAAAACGCCGTTTATTCCCGACAGACTGTCGCCGCAGTGATATAAAAGCGCGTTGACAAGCGTGCCGTCCGGATTACCGGGTGCAGGATGCACCACCATGCCTTTCGGCTTGTTGACGACCAGCAAATCGCCGTCCTCATAGACAATCTCCAGCGGAATATTCTGCGGCATAACCTCAAGCGGGCGTGCTTCTAAGGGGGTAAAGACCAATTTGTCGCCTGCGCGCAGTTTATAATTTTTTGAAACCGATTTGCCGTTTACCGTGGCACTGCCCGCATCAATCGCCTTTTGCAGAGCGGCACGCGAAAACGCGGGGAAAATATGCTGTAAATACTTATCCAGCCGTTCGCCGACAAAATCGCTGTCTGTTAAAATATCAATCGACTGCATTCGTATTCTCCGTTTTTCCTTCGGCTTTACTGCGGCGCATATCCTTGCACATTCCGTAAATCAGCCAAACAATCAAAATGCCCGCACCGACGCAAACCAGTATATCGGCAAAATTAAACACGGCAAAATTGATAAACAGCGGTTCAATATAATCCACCACAAAGCCGCGGCAGACGCGGTCAATCAAATTTCCTAAGCCTCCGGAAAAAATCATCACGCCCGTGATATATACAATTTTATCTTTACATTTTCCCGAAAGCAGATACACAAGCCCGCAAAACAAAACAATGCCTGTAAACACAGACAGCAAAACCGTATATTTACTGAAAGAGCCGAAGGCGGCTCCCGTGTTTTCGACATAGGAAAATTGCAAAATACGGTCAAAAACAGGGTAGCTGCCTATCGGTTCTAAAAACTGCACTGCAAAATATTTGATGAGCTGATCAAGGCTTACCAGCACCGCAATCGTTAAAACGGTGAGAAATTGAAGCATCGCGACACCTCAAAACAGATTATTTCTTTTTAAAGAAGCTTTTAAAGGAGACGGGTTCATCGTCATCGTCGTCCTCTGCGGCTTCTTCAGTCGCCGCCGCATATGTACGCGCCGCCTGACCCTCGTCAACCGATGCGGGCTCCTCCTCTGCATCGGCAAGCGCGCTTAAATCCAGAGAAAAGCCGTCGTCTTCCGCCGCTTCGGGTTCGGCTGTTTCCGCTTCTGCCGATGCGGAAGATATATCCTCAAACTCGGTGACGGTCTGCACAGGCTCTGCCGTTTCCTGCACAACGGGTTCTTCCGCCGCTTCGGCAGGCTCTGCCTGTTCGGATTCCTCGGTCGCCTGTACTTCCTCTTCGGCAGGCGCTTCCTCTGTCTGCTGTGCTTCGGGTTCCTCTGCCTTTTGGGGCGCGGGCATTTCTTTTTCGACATATTCGGGAATCGCATTGATTAACCCCAAATGCTCTTTGTAAAGCCCCAACAGATTGGCACGGAATTCCGCCGCCTTCTTTTGCAGCATTTCAAATTCCAGACTTTCCTTCATCACCTTACGGTTGACGGAGCCGAGAATTTCGTCCGCATCTTTTTTGCTCTGTAAAACGACTGCGTCCGCTTCTACTTTTGCTTTCTCGACAATTTCCGCCGCTTCGGCGCTCGCCTTTGCGCGCATTTCGTCCGCATCCGCCGTTGCCTGCTCCAGAGTGCCTGCCACACTGTCACGTGCGTCCTTTACAATTTTATCCGCCAAGGTCTGCGCTGAAATCAGTGCTCTGCGCAGAGAATCCTCTTCCTCTTTATATTGCTCAACTTTATTTGCCAAAATACTGATTTTTTTAATCAGTTCGCCGTTTTCCTTGAACATCTGTTCATAAGAAGCGGACACCTCGGCAAAAAAGCCGTCCACATCCTCGGCGCGGTATGCGCCGCGGCCGGTAGCCTGAAAGGATTTTGATTTCACAACATCAGGAGTCAGCATAATATCCATTCCACCCATCTACAAATTTAAAAAATCGAATTAAAAGAACACGCCGTTACTTTCCAGCTCATCCAGCAAATCACCCATAACATCCACATTGTACGGTGTGATAATGAAGGTGCTGTTCGCAACACGTTTGAACTGCCCGCCGTTGGCATAAGCGACGCCGGTTAAAAAGTCGACCAAACGGCGTGCAACATCACGGTTGGCAGATTCCAAATTTAAAACGACGGTGCGTTTTTCATTGAGATTGTCCGCCACCGACTTTGCCTCTTCAAAGCTTTCGGGCTTTGCAAGCACCACCTGTAACTGTGCGGTCGTGTGAATATTCACAACATTGTCGCGGGTATCACGCGCACGGCGCGTGCTTCTGCGCGGTTCTTCCGGTTCTTCCGCCGCACGTGTCTCCGTTTCGCGGAAATCGTCGTTTTCCAGCTCGTCGTAATAATCGTCCTCGGAAACATTGACCATGTTTTTAACCTTATCCAAAAAGCTCATTCTACATCCTCCAATATAAAATTCAATATATTCTCGGCCCGAAAATCTTAGAACCGACCCGAATATGATTGGAGCCCGCACGGATTGCCTCGGCGTAATCGCCGGACATACCCATAGACAGGACATTCATGTTTACATTATCTAATTTTTTCGACCCAATGTCAACATACATATTGTATATATTCGTAAAAAATTTACAAAGTTCTGTAGTTTTATCGCAAATCGGCGGAATCGTCATCAAACCGCAGATGTGCAGTCCCTCAATTTCCGCCATTTGGGCAATACTCTCTTCCGCCGCTTCGGGCATAAATCCCGTTTTGCTCTCCTCTTTGCCGATATTGATTTCCACAAGCACATCGGAAACAATTCCCTTTTTTACGGACTGCTTGCCGATTTCACGCGCAATTTTCAGGGAGTCCACCGACTCTATCATATCCACCTCGCCGACAATCTGCCCCGCCTTGTTGGACTGTAAATGCCCAATCAGATTTTTGCGGACACCTGCAAGATGCAGATTCGGCTTTTTGCGGAGCATTTCCTGCACCTTGTTTTCGCCGATGAGATTGATGCCGCAGGCAATGGCGTGGTTGATGAACCGCTCGTCTACGGTCTTGGTTACCGCCATAAAATCGACATCCTGTTCAGAGCGCCCCGCCAGCGCCGCCGCACGCGCAATTTCTTCCCGAATCGTTTTCAAATTGTATTCAATATCGAGCATTTTTTCCTCAGCCCAGGATTTTTCCGTCATACAAGTCCGTCCCTTCTATAATAATCTCATCATACAGCGAAACATATCCCGAAAGCGGATTGCCGTTTTCATCCTTCGGCGTCACACACACAGAATAGGTCTCGTCGGAATACGCGATATTTACTTTTTTAAACTTGATAATATTGCCGCTGAGAATAAAGACGCCTTTTTCGCCTTCCACTTCCCGAATGGCTTTATTATTGACGCGGTAGCCTGTAAAATTCTGCAAAACCAACCGAATTTGTTCCTTGCGCAGTCCCGCATACTGCGGATTCATCAAATTTGAACGCAAAACCACCGCCGCAGAATCTGTCCCCGCGTTTTGCACGGATACAACCTCCGCCGAAATCGCCTCGGCAGAAGAAAGCGGAAATTCCACCGTAATGCGGCTGCCCGAAGAAAGCGACGCCGCCGACTGTGAATCAATTACACATAAAAGATACCAGTTGAAGCTGTCCACCAATTTCCCCATGCAGTTTTGCAGGGCTTCCGTCGGCGTGGGCGTGCCTGACAGAAGCGCCTGAATCTCCTCGCCTGTGGCAGATTTGGCCTTGTCATACGCAAAAGCGGTTTCGTACCCGTCCACATGCCCGATATAGTACCCCGGATTGTCTGCTTTGACGGTCACAAACCCGCCCGACTGCGCCTGCAAAGCGGCAAGCTCTGCCTTTAAAGCCGCAAGTTTTTCCGTCGGGTCAATCACTGTACCCGTGGAAAGCTGACGGGAGGTAATTGCCTCACAAACCGCATCTTCATAATCGCCGAAGGTTTCCGCATTGCCCGTCTGCATACCGAGAATATATTGTTCGCAGGCGGCGTAAATGCGGTTGTCCATCGATTCGACGTCACTCGTCTGCACACCGATTTTATTTTTCAGCGACTCAAAATAGGCAATATCTTCTTCCAACGCGCGGATTTTCGCATAATTCCGCGCCGATTCCTCGGAGTTAAACACAACCGCAACATCATCGCCGCTTGCAACGCGCTTGCCGTCCGCGACAAGCGGTACAAGCGTGCCGACGGCATTCGCCTTGATGTAGGTTTCATCGCGTATCACAAAGCCCTGTGTCGTGACGGCATTGGAAATCGTTTTTTCAAATGCCACTTCTGTTTTCACGGGGCTGTAATTGATTTTAAACACCTGATAAATGCACATGGCGACCACAACCACCGCGAGTACGGTATAAAGGCGCGTCATTTTCTTCTTTTTTGCATTCAGGCGCACAACCTTATTCTGTTCTCGTTTCTCGTCCTGCATAGTGTCCTTCATCGTTTTGCCTCATCTGCAATTTCCAAAGCCTTTATAAGAAGCTGTTCGGGCGTGCATTCGTCCGCGTACAGCCAGTGAATCTGTTCGTTTCGTTTAAACCAAGTAATCTGCCGTTTCGCATAATTGCGCGTGGCGCGCTTTAAATTCTCCACCGCGTCATGGAGCGGCAGAACGCCGTCCAAAAAGGGCTTTAATTCTTTATAGCCGATTGCCTGTGCGGCGGTTTCGGGATTGCCTTTGTAAAATGCGCGCGCTTCTTCCAAAAGCCCGCGTGCAAGCATATCCTCCACACGGCGGTTGATGCGGTCATACAAAACCGTGCGTTCCCGAAACGCAAGCCCAATATAGACAGGGCGGAACGGCGACGGCACAGCGTGGGACTGCCCGAGCGCCGCAGTCAGCGTTTGCCCTGTGAGCCGATAAATTTCAAACGCGCGCAAAATACGCTTTTTGTTGTTGGGATGCAGTCTTTCGGCGCTCTCGGGGTCAAATACCGAGAGCTTTCGAAGCATTTCCGCCCCGCCGACCGCTTCGTATTCCGCATCCAATGCCGCGCGAAGTTCCATATCCGTCGGCGCTTCTATGAATTGAGTATGGGAAAGCAAACTGTCTACATACAGCCCCGTCCCGCCAACAACCATCGGAAGTCTGTTCCGTGCGGCAATTTCGCGTATGCACGCGCCTGCCGCCTCGGTGTACTGCGCGACGCTGTAAGGCGTTTCGGGGGATAAGAAGCCCATCATATGATGCGCGACACCGCACATTTCTTCTTTTGTGGGCTTTGCGGACGCAATATCCATCCCTTTGTAAATCTGCATAGAATCTGCGGAAACGATTTCACCGCCTGTGCGTTTGGCAAGCTCTACGGAAAGCGCGGTTTTGCCCGACGCCGTAGGACCGACCACACACAGCACGGAAATCGGCGCGCTCACTGTATCCTCCCGAACTGCCTGTCCAATTCCTGACGGGTCAGTTCTATGAGCACGGGGCGCCCGTGCGGGCAATAGCGAATTTCATCGTTCTGCAAAAGCCGTTTTGTAAATTCATACAATTCGTAATCTTTTGTGTCGTTCCCCGCTTTAATCGCGGCACGGCACGCCATAGAATGGTAAATCCAGTCAAGCTTTTCCGAAAGCACTTCACGCTTATGCTTTAAAAGATAGCCTGCTATCTCCGTGACAAGCGCGGTAATATCCTCTTTTTCAAGATTTAAGGGGCACGCGCGCACACGCACGGCGCCTTCACCGAAATCCTCGGCGTCAAAGCCTGCCTGTGTGAGCACATCCATATGCTCCGTCACGGCGGCGTACTCGTCTTTGCTCAGCGTCACGGTGATAGGGCACAACAGCATTTGACTGCCCGCACTGCCGTTCTCTTTTTTCAGCGCATCAAACAGCATACGCTCGTGCGCCGCGTGTTTGTCGATAATCAACAGCTTGCCGTCGCATTCGACGAAAATAAATGCCTTGAACGCCTCGCCAATCAGACGGAAGTCGGGAACCTTTACAGGCATTGCCGGTAATTCGGGTTCTGCATACGGTTCCTCGGACGGCGTCGCAGTCGGTTTGACAACTGCATCTTTCGCAGAAACGGCAGGCGGATTTTGCATCGGTATATCGCTGTTTTCCGTCGGTTTCGGGACAGTGCGCACCGATAAATCGGGCAACTGCGCGGTTTCAAAAATCTCCTCGGTATCGTGTAAAAGCGCGTTGTACGCCTCTAAGTGCTGTTCGTCATTCGCTTCGGCGACGGGCACTGTATTTTTCTCTGTAAAGGTTTTCGCCTTTTCGGTTATGGGCGTCGGGAGTTCCCGCATTTCCACCTGATGTGTCTGCGGCAGAGCGGCGCGCAGAACGCTCTTTTCAGGTCGGGCGGTATTGCCCGCCGTATTCTGCGGCAGTTTCACCGCGGGACGGGAACGGTCGGCAGACAATGCATTTTTGACCGCATAGTAAATCGCGTCAAAGACGCTTTTCTCATTGGAAAAACGCACTTCTGTTTTCGCGGGATGTACGTTGACGTCCACCGCCTCGGGCGACACCTCTAAAAACAGCACGCACGCAGGGTATTTGCCGACCATCACGGAATTTTTATATGCTTCATTCAATGCCGCCGCCCCCGAACGGGATTTGATATAGCGATCATTGACAAAAAAATGCTGCATGGAATTTGACCCGCGCGAACAGAAAGGCTTCGACACAAAGCCGCGCACCGATATTCCGCCGAGGGTGTACGCCACGGGAATCAGCGTTTCGGAAAATTCACGTCCGTACACCGCGTGAATACAGGAAAGCAAATCGCCGTTCCCGGGTGTGGACAGTGTTTGCTTGCCGTCCTTAATCATTCGAACGGCTATCTTCGGATGCGACAGCGCAATACGGTCTGCAACCGCCGCCACCGCACTGCCCTCAGCACGGTCAGTTTTTAAAAATTTCATGCGGGCGGGCGTATTGAAAAACAGGTCACGAATCAACAGCGTAGTACCCGCAGGACAGCCTGCATCGTCCACGGAAATCACCTCGCCGCCCTCTAGCACGGCGCGTGTGCCCGCAAATTCCGATGCGGTTTTCGTCATCAGCTCCACACGGGAAACGGCGGCAATGGATGCCAGCGCCTCGCCGCGAAAGCCCAAGGTCAAAATAGAATCCAAGTCCTCTGCCGCCGACACCTTGCTGGTCGCGTGGCTTAAAAAGGCCGTCGGCACATCTTCACGTGCAATGCCGCAGCCATTATCTGATACGCGAATCAGCCGTACACCGCCGTTTTGAATTTCCAATGTAATTTCTGTTGCGCCCGCGTCAATCGAGTTTTCCAGCAGCTCCTTCACAACGGAAGACGGCCGTTCCACGACCTCGCCCGCCGCGATAAGCTGTGCGATTTCACGCGGTAATTTATGTATTTTTGCCACAGCGAGCACCTCCGATTTTTTAATTTTTCACCTGCGGACGGACGAGGACGTCCGTCCCTACGCGTATTTCGAATTAAATTTACGACTTCGCTTCGTTTACCAATGCATATAAGGTCGACATCGCCTCGATAGGCGTTAGGGTGTTTACATCGATTGCCTGTAATTTTTCCAAAATCCCCTGTTCTTTGGCACTGTCAAAGCTGATTTGCAGTTTTTCTTCCGCATCCTCAGCCGCTTCGGGGATGTTTGCCGTCGGCAAAGGCTGTTCGGCGGCAGAAGCCTCCAGTGCTTTCAAAATCACCTTGGCACGGCGTACAACCGTGTCGGGTACGCCCGCTAAGCGCGCGACGTCGATACCGTAACTGCCGTCCGCACCTCCGCGCACAATGCGCCGTAAAAACGTAATATCGTCCCCGCGTTTTTTCACGGCGATATTATAGTTTTTCACACCGTCAATGTGATGTTCCAATTCCGTCAATTCATGGTAATGCGTGGCAAACAGGGTTTTTGCGCCGAGCTTTTTGCGGTCCGCCGTGAATTCCAGCACCGCGCGCGCAATACTCATACCGTCGTATGTAGATGTACCGCGCCCGATTTCATCCAAAATAATCAAGCTTTTATCGGTTGCATTTTCTAAAATCTCTGCGACCTCGCGCATTTCCACCATAAAGGTAGACTGTCCGCTTGCAAGGTCATCCGACGCGCCGACACGGGTGAAAATACTGTCGCAAAGCCCGATGGATGCGTGCTTTGCAGGCACAAAGCTCCCCATTTGCGCCATCAGCACCAAAATGGCAACCTGCCGCATATAAGTGGATTTACCCGCCATGTTCGGTCCCGTAATAATCGCAATACGGTTTTCGCCGCAGTCGAGCAACGTGTCGTTCGGCACAAACGGCGCGGTGCCGAGCATTTTTTCGACAACGGGATGCCGTCCTTCTTCAATCGAAATCCGCCCGGAACCGTTGATTTCGGGACGGGTATAGTGATTTGCCGCCGCGACATTCGCGAGCGAACAAAGGGTGTCGAGCATCGCCACCGCTTTTGCGGTGCGGCGGGTGCGGTCATACTGCGCGGCGATTTTTTGGCGCACAGCGCAGAAAATTTCATATTCCAAAGACACAATCCGTTCCTGCGCACCGAGCACCTTGGACTCCAGTTCTTTGAGTTCCTCGGTGATATAGCGTTCGCAGTTCGACAGCGTTTGTTTGCGGATGTATGTATCGGGCACCAAAGCCTTAAAGGCGTTGGACACCTCATAATAATACCCGAACACGCGGTTGTACCCGATTTTCAGCTTTTTAATGCCTGTGGCTTCCTGTTCCTTCAATTCCAATTCGGAAAGGAAGTCCTTACCGCCCTTAACAATGGCGCGTAATTCATCCAGCTCGGCATTGAAGCCGTCCTGAATCATACCGCCCTCACGCACGGAAAACGGCGCGTCCTCGCGAATGGCATCACTGACGAGCGTGAAAACGTCCTCTAATAAATCCATATCGCGGTCAATATCCCGAAGCAGTGCGGCATTTGCGCCCGACAGTTGTTGTTTGATAGCGGGCAGTGCGCCGAGGGTCGATTTTAAGGAAAGCAGTTCCTTTGCGTTCGCCGTATTATAGACCACGCGCGTCATTAACCGTTCCATATCGTAAATCCCTGCAAAGCTTTCTGTAATGTCCTGAAGCTTTACAGGATTGTTCACCAATTCGTCCACCGCATTGTGGCGGCGGGAAATGCCCGCGCAGTCGTATAGGGGGCATTCCACCCAGCTTCTGAGCATTCTTTTGCCCATGGCGGTCTTGGTTTTGTCAAGCACCCACAAAAGCGAACCGCGTTTTTCACGGTCACGCAAGGTTTCGGTCAATTCCAAATTGCGGCGCGAGGAAATCCCGATTTTCATATATTTCAAATCGGAATAAAACTGCACTGCACGGATGTTTTGCAAATCGGTCTTTTGTACTTCATATAAATAGGAAAGCACGGCGGCAAGCGCACAAACCGCACTTCTCTTGTTTTCGTCTTTTAATGCTTCAAGCTGTTCTGCACCGAAATGGGCTTTGACGTGCGCGCACGCCGTTTCATAATTGAGTGCGTCTGCGTCCAACAGCTCCGCAGTCGTTTCTAACTTTTTAGTGATAAAGGCACGAAGCGCACCGAGCGATGCGGCTTCTTTATTCAGTAATACCTCGCTGGGGCTAAAGCGCGCCAGCTCGTCCACGCATTTTTCCTCAATATTGTCGGAAAACGCAGTCAAATGCACTTCACCCGTGGAAACATCGGCAAAGCACATACCCATTTGGTCAAAGCCGAGACACAAACAGGCAAGGTAATTGTTTTTCGTTTCATCGAGCATACTGCTCTCAATAACCGTACCGGCGGTCATCACGCGGATAACGCCGCGCTTGACGATGCCCTTTGCGGCTTTCGGGTCTTCCATCTGCTCACAGATTGCGACCTTGTAGCCGCGCGAAACCAATTTTGCGATGTAGCCGTCCGCGCTGTGGAACGGCACGCCGCACATCGGTGCGCGTTCCTCTTGCCCGCAGTCGCGTCCTGTTAAGACAAGCTCCAGCTCCCGCGAGGCAATTTTCGCATCGTCAAAAAACATTTCGTAAAAATCCCCAAGGCGAAAGAACAGAATCGTATCGGGATACGCCTGCTTGATTTCAAAATATTGTTTCATCATCGGTGACAGTTCCGCCATAATCCGCCTCGCCTTGGATAACCATAGCGCACGCGTACAAACACGCCCAAAAGACGTGTCCTGCGGGCACTTTTCAACTTATCGTGCTCGCAAGGCGTCAGCCTTGCTTCGCGCTCTGCGTCCAAAATTGCACCGCAATC
>UQFM01000023.1 GCA_900540295.1 uncultured Oscillospiraceae bacterium | reverse complement strand
CAGCGTCAGATGTGTATAAGAGACAGTTCTGAAACCGTGTACGGTAATGTTTTTTCTCTGCTTGAGATACGCTTGATTGACCGCCGCTTCAAATGTTGCACCGTCGATAGAAATTTCCAATGCCCATACATTTGTTTCGACTTTGTTCGATGATTTTAAGCTCATTTTCATATTCCTCCTGAAAAGAAAAGCATTAACTTGATTATTATAACAGAAACTGTTAGAAATTACCATACTTTTTTATGATTTTATCAATTCTATCAATTTTGGACAAAATTTCAGATAATCACAGGATAAAAGTGCAAATTTAGTGCCATATTTTTCGCCTTGAAACGCAGAAAACGCTGAACCGCCGTGCAAATGTGCATAATAGCAACGGTGAATATTTTCATCTTGCAGTACCTGTAAAATCGGCGTACATTCCTGCGTACTTGTTAACGGCGGATAGTGTAAAAAAACAATCGGCTCACCGCCGAGCTTCCGTGCTTCGGAAATTGAGGTGCGCAATCTCTGCGCTTCGCGCAGAAGCACTTTTTCCGCTTCTGCCTCTTGCGCATCAAAAAACCAACCGCGCGTACCGCAGACGGCAAAATCCCCAACCCGATATGCGTTATTGTGTAAAATTTTTAATGTATCCAAACCGTTTTCGTCTAAAAAGGCGTCCATTTTCCGCCGCGTATTCCACCAATAATCGTGATTGCCTTTCAGAATAATTTTTTGCCCGGGCAGATTCTGCAAAAACTGAAAATCCGCTTTTGCTTCCTCTAAAGACATCGCCCAGGAAATATCCCCCGCAATTACAACCGTATCCTTTTCCGTAACCAAAGCATGCCAATTTTGGGTCAGACGTTCCACATAATTGTCCCACCCTTTAAAAATATTCATCGGCTTATTTGTCCCGAAAGACAAATGTGTATCTCCGATTGCAAAAATTGACATCTTTGTCTGCTCCTGTTATGCATAATCAAATCAGAAAAAAGAAAACTAACTGTGAAAGGAGGAATATAAAATGAACGAAATTAAATGCAATGTCTCCAACTGCATCTATCACGAAGGTAAATCCACATGCACCGCAAAGGAAATTCAGGTTGCATGTCAGTGCAAACATGAAGCCTGCGAGTGCGGCGAAACAGAATGCGGCACTTTCGAGCCGAAATTCTAAGATACTACACGATAACAAGAGAGCGTGGGATTTCTTCCACGCTCTTTTTACTTCATTGAAAAACGCTGTCAAATACCCAGCATTTCAAAAACAACTGCCGCCATATCTTCTTTTGCAGTTACTTTGTTGAAACGCGGTGTTTTGCCCTTTAAGGTCGCCAATTGCGGCGGGACAGGCGCACCCGTTTTCTCATGCAGTTCCTCGACCATTGAAAATTCATCTTCGGACTTGATATACTTTTCAACCGCGCTCAAAACGCTGTTGGAAAATTTATAGGGATTCGCCGTAGAGGCAATTACCGTCTTTGTGTCATCGCCTGTTTTCATTTTATAAGACGCATATACATTGACCGCAACCGCCGTATGTGTATCACAAAGGTAATTGTATTCTTCGAAAATTTTGCGAATGGTTCGTTTTGTGTCGTCATCGTCGCAGTACCCTGCCGCAAACATCTCCGAAATTGCTTTCTGCATTTTTTCGGAAATTTCATATTTGCCCGTTTCGGAAAGCTGCTGCATCAGCTTTGCGGTTGCTTGCGCGTCCTGCCCGGAAAGCGCAAACAAAAGACGTTCCAAATTGCTGGAGATGAGAATATCCATAGACGGAGAAGCCGTGCAGTAAAACGGACGGTTTTTATTGTAAACGCCCGTAGATAAGAAATCTGTCAGAACATTGTTCGCATTGGAAGCACAAACCAGCTTTTTAATCGGTACACCCATTTGCTTTGCATAGTAAGCCGCCAAAATGTTGCCGAAATTGCCCGTCGGCACAACGACGTTCATCGGGTCGCCGAGCTTTACTTCCCCCGCTTTTACCAAATCACAGTAAGCGGAGACATAGTATACAATCTGCGGAACAAGTCTGCCCCAGTTAATTGAGTTTGCAGAAGAAAATGCCAAATGATTTTCGGCAAACTTCTTTTTGATTTCCGCATTGGTGAAAATCGCCTTAACACCGCTTTGCGCATCGTCGAAATTACCCTCAATCGCACAAACGCTGACGTTATTGCCCTCTTGCGTAGTCATTTGCAGTTTCTGCATGGGGCTGACGCCGTCCACAGGGTAGAAAACCAAAATCTCTGTATTCGGTACATCTTTAAATCCCTCTAATGCGGCTTTACCTGTATCGCCCGAGGTTGCAACCAAAATTACAATTTTCGTATCCTTCAGGGTTTTGTTTGCAGATACCGTCAGCAAATACGGCAACAGTTGCAGTGCCATATCTTTAAACGCACAGGTCGGTCCTCTCCACAGCTCCAAAATCTGCGCATTGTCATTCAGTTTATATAACGGCGCGATTTTCGGTGAGCTGAATTTTTCCGCCTTATAAGCACCTTCCACACACATGGAAAGCTCCTCTTCGGTAAAATCGGTCAAATACAGTTTCAGCACTTCTTTTGCACGTCCGATATAATCTAACCGCG
Source organism: uncultured Oscillospiraceae bacterium (assembly GCA_900540295.1). Lineage (GTDB taxonomy): Bacteria > Bacillota > Clostridia > Oscillospirales > Acutalibacteraceae > Fimenecus. The sequence goes on along the minus strand of UQFM01000023.1, from coordinate 20,183 downwards.
CAAGTTTTTCTATATCGACAAGATTCAAGGTCGGAATTGTCATCGGGACAAACAAACCGCCTTCGTCGGAAATGCCTTTCGCAATTGCTTCCGCCGCAGATACGCGCACCGAACTGTCTCTTGTACTTGTATAAATCATTCCGTTCACTCCCAAACGTAAAAGTCAACATATTTTATCACAGTATTTACAGATTTGCAACGAGAAATCTATAACCGTTTTGAAAGAATATATCCTCTAAAACCGATTCCGAGAGCCCGTGCTTTAACAAATATTCCATAAGTCTCGGAACGGTTTCAATACCGTTTAAAGCAGGATGTACCGTACAGCCGTCAAAATCACAGCCGAAAGCCAAATTCTTTTGCGCCCCGCAGTCTAAGAAATGTACAATGTGCCGCAATACGGCGTCCATCCCCGTCTGCCCGTTATTTCCGAGAAAATCGGCGCAAAGATTCAATCCGATAAGACCCCCGCGTTCTGTTAAAACACGGATTTGCGCATCGGTCAAATTGCGCGCATTCGCATACGGATTATCTACGATTTTCGCATTGGAATGGCTTGCCAAAAAAGGCTTTTTGGTATACTCTGCAACATCAAAAAATCCGCGTTCATTCAAATGGGAAACATCCACAAGCATACGCATTTCCTGCATTTTTTGTACAACCGCTTTACCGAATTCCGTAAGCCCGCCTTTATTTTCCGCAAAACAACCGTTCCCGATTGCATTGCTGTCGTTCCATGTGAGCGTCATCAGGCGGACGCCGTCTTGATATAAGGTATCCAGACGTTCTATTTGTCCGTTCAGGACCGAACCACCTTCTACCGTAAGAATTGCCGCCGTTTTCTTTTCGAAAAATGCAGACTGTACATCCGCCGCGGAACAGCACTGCGCGATATGCGGAGCATGTTGCAAAAGCTCCTGATAAAATCGGTCACGCACCGCGCAATAATAGGAAAAAGCTGTCTCGCCGCGCTTTTCATCGGGAATCCAAATTGCAAATAACTGCCCGTAAGCGGAAAACGCAGAGGCGCGCTGCAAATCAATATGCAAATCATTTTTGAAAAGCGATTTGTTTTGCAAACAGCATTCCCCTATGGTGTCACAATGAAAATCCAAAAATTTCATTTTCCGTCTCCGTCGTACGCATTTTCTATCCAATGCACCTTGTGTATACTTCCGTTTCGTACAAATATCTCTGCAATGTCAAAACGAGGTTGCTTTACAGTCGGGTGCTGTGCCAAATACAGCTGTGCCGCCGCAATCAATTTCTTACGCTTATTGACATCAACCGCATCGGCAGGCGCATACCGGCTGTTTTCCGCACGCGTTTTTACTTCCACAAAGCAGATATACTGTGCATTTTCAGCGATAATATCAATTTCTCCGAGCCGACAGCGGTAATTTGCCGTAACTAACGCATAGCCGCGTTCCCGTAAAGAACGTGCCGCCGCTACCTCACCGCGCGCCCCTGTATTCGCCTTATTCATGCGCTTCACCGAGTATTTTCTTTAAAAATGTCTTTCTGTGTATCGGTGAAACGCCGAATTCCGCAATTTTTTCGTAATGCAGTTTTGTCCCATAGCCTTTGTGCTTTGCAAAAGCGTATTGCGGATATTTTAATGCCTGTTCCAACATATAGCGGTCACGGCTTACCTTTGCAAGCACGGACGCCGCCGCTATGGACACGGACTTCATATCTCCTTTGACAACGGTTACCTCTTCGCCGATGCCGATTTTCGGCTTCTGATTGCCGTCAATCAACAGCAAATCCGATGAAACATTCATCGCTTCCACCGCACGGCGCATGGCAAGAAAGGTTGCATTTAAAATATTGATTTCATCAATCTCCTGCTCCGATGCAAAACCGATACCGTAAGCAACCGCTTTTTCCTGTATTACAGGGAAAAGCGCCTCGCGCTTTTTCTCGGTAAGCTTTTTAGAATCGTTTAACCCCTCTATTTCTGTGCCGAGCGGCAATATCACCGCCGCGGCGCAAACGGGACCTGCCAAAGGCCCGCGCCCTGCCTCATCAATACCGCAAATGACCTGAAAGCCTTTATCTGTATATTCTTTTTCAATTTCGTAATTTACCATTCAGTCACCCACTCTGTCGAGCGTGATTTTGCCTAATTTTCCGCCACGGTATTCGTCCAAGAGCATCACAGAAGCACGTGTATAATCTACTTCGCCGCCTTTGATAATCATTCCGCGCCGTTTGCCAATCATTTCAAGGACTTCCCATGCTTCGGCATCTGCAAAATCTGTAATACCGTACCGTTCGGTCAGTCGGTCTGCATATTCTGTTTTCATAATTTCCAACAGGCGAACGGCAAGGGTTTCCGTATCCACGACTGTATCCTTCACTGAACCGATGAATGCAAGCTTGTCACCGACCTTTGGGTCGTCAAATTTCGGCCAAAGCACACCGGGAGTATCTAATAACTCTATGCCGTTTCCAATAACAAACCAACGGTTGTGGCGGGTAACGCCCGCCTTGTCAGCCACTTCGGCACGATTTCGCCCCGCCATTTTGTTGATAAAAGAGGATTTTCCTGTATTCGGAATCCCGACCACCATAATCCGCAAAGCTTTGCCGCCCATACCGCGTGCTTCGTTCTTCTCGATTTTTTCTTTAAGTACTTCACGCATCAAAGGCGCAAACCGATTTAAGCCTTTGCCGCTTTTGCAATCCACAGGCAAAACCGCCGCACAGCTTTGTTTATAATATTCTACCCAGCGATTCGTGGCGTTGGGGTCGGCGACATCGCATTTGTTCAAAAGAATAATGCGGGGCTTGTCGCCAATTAAATCCGACAGTTCAGGATTACGGCTGCTTTCAGGCACACGGGCATCCAGAACCTCTGTGACCGCATCCACCTGCGGCAGGCATTCCTTAATTAACCGCCGTGTTTTTGCCATGTGCCCCGGAAACCACTGTACATTTTGTTTAATCGAATCCGCCATATTTACTCCAAACTGTCTGACAGCAGATGTGTATCGCCGATTCTGTAAATTGCTTCACCGACAATATACCGGGTGTCAATAATACCTACCATTTTATCTCGGCTGTCTGTGGAATGGTTACGGTTATCGCCCATCACAAACACGCATCCTTCGGGCACGGTCAACGGATACTGCATATTCCCCTGTACCATCATGCGTTCAGCAATATACGGCTCATAAATCGCTTTGCCGTCGATAATAACCCGACCGTTCACAGCATCCACCGTAATGGTCTGCCCCTCGGTTGCGATTACACGCTTGATTAACACCTTTTCCAATACGTTAGGCTGAGAAATCACCACGATATCGCCGTATTCCACATCCCAATCCCGCGCAGTCAAAATCAGCTTATCGCCGTGCTGTAAGGTGTTGTTCATGGAGTCGCCGTCTACCGCTGAAATTTTAAATAAAAAGGTGAAAATCAGCCCAACCGCTAAAATTGCCGAAAGCAAAACGGAAGCAAAATCATAAAGACTTGTTAAAGTTTTTTTACGCATTTGTATCTAACTTCCAATCTCCGAAAGGTAAAATCCGAAATTCCGCCACGCCCAAAATATAACCGCAGTCTATAAAGCCGACCACGGAAGAACGGCTGTCCAGGGAGTTGTTGCGGTTGTCCCCCATGACAAACACACAGCCCTCAGGCACAGTCAGCGGAAATGCAACATCGAACCGTTTGTGTGTCAGTTCGGCAATATACGGCTCATTTAAAACCGTACCGTTTACCGACACCTCGCCCGTTTCAAAATTGATGTTAATTCTGTCCCCGCCGACGCCGATTACACGTTTAATCAACGGCTCGTCTAAATCGTTCGGCTGTGTAACGACCACAATATCCCCGCGCTGTATTTCCGTGTTGATGGCACGAACGGCAAGCCAATTACCGTTTTGCAATGTCGGCATCATAGAAGTGCCGTTTACACCGACAATGCGAAACAAAAAAGTAAACAAAATCAGTATGGTTAAAAACGCAAACACCAACGAGTCCAGCCATTCATAAACAAATTTCCATAACTTGGACGGTGGTTCAACTGTTTTTACATCTGTATAAGGGATTACAAATTGCTCTGTTTTTCTCAAATTGCACACCTTCCCTATTCTGAACAGTATTTTACAACAAATCGGGGGAGATTGCAAGGAAAACTATAAGGAAATGAAGTATGCAAAAAGAACAACCGATAGTTGAAGATACAAAGTGTATCAAGCTATCGGCTGTTTGACTTTATATATTTACAGAATCGAATCCTCATCAATTACGGTGATACCGTTTCCTTGGAGAACCGCAGTTGCGACTGCGTTATCGTCTACACGCACAATCACATAAGCGTGCCCTGCCTCAGGGGTCAGAAATGCGTATGCATATTCCACGTTTTCGCCCGCGTCCGCAAGCACTTTAACGACCTTTGCGAAAGCACCTGTGACATCGGGAATCGAAATACCGACAACCTCGGTAATGGAAACGGCAACGCCTGCCGCCTTTAATACCTCAGCCGCCTTTTGCGTGTCAGACACAATCAAGCGCAAAATACCGAAATCAGTTGTGTCCGCAATGGAAAATGCGCGGATACTGACGCCGCCTTCTGCGAGAAATCCTGTAATTTCCGCCAGTCTGCCGGGTTTGTTTTCTACAAAAACAGAAATTTGCCGAATTGCCATACCAAAACCTCCTTAAATTTCGCGGTTATCAATGACCCGAACCGCTTTGCCCTCCGAGCGCGGCAGTGAACGGGGTTCTACCAATTTTATTTTTGCCGAAACGCCGAGTGTGGTCTGCATTGCCGCCTTGATGCGGTTTTCCTGATCCTCTACCTTGCGGACGGAGTCGGAAAGCAGTGCGTCGGACATTTCGATTTTCACAGTCATAACATCCAAATTGTTGACACGGTCTACAACGATTTGATAATTCGGCTCCATACCGAGGGAAAGAATGACATGCTCGACCTGTGACGGGAATACGTTTACGCCACGGATAATCAGCATATCATCGCTTCTGCCCTTGGGCTTGAGCATCTTGACAAGCGTTCTGCCGCAGGCACATTTTTCATGGGACAGCGCGGTGATGTCGCGGGTTCTGTAACGAACCAGCGGTAATGCCTCTTTGCCGATGCAGGTAAAGACCAATTCACCAAATTTACCGTCGGGCAACGGCTCTAAGGTATCGGGGTCAACGACCTCAGGATAGAAATAGTCTTCACAAATATGCATACCCGTCTGTTCACTGCATTCATATGCAACACCGGGACCCGCAATTTCGGAGAGTCCGTAAATATCGTACGCCTTAATGTTCAAGGATTTTTCAATTTCACGGCGCATATTTTCACTCCACGCTTCCGCACCGAAAATGCCAGCACGAAGCGGCAGTTTTGCGGAATCAATACCCGCTGCTTTTAAGGATTCCCCGATAAACATTGCATATGAGGGTGTACAGCAAAGGAAATCCGAACCGAAATCCTGCAAAATCTGCATTTGGCGGTGTGTGTTGCCCGAAGAAACGGGAATCGCTGTTGCACCGAGCTTTTCTGCACCGTAATGCAGACCTAAACCGCCCGTAAACAGACCGTAGCCGTAGGAAACATGGATTTTATCACCTTTTGTGCCGCCTGCGGCAACAATGGCGCGTGCGGCGCCCTCTGCCCACACATCAATGTCGTGCTGGGTATAACCGACAACCGTCTGCTTGCCTGTTGTGCCCGAGGACGCATGAATACGAACCAAAGTTTCATTCGGAACGGCAAACAAGCCGAACGGATAATTATCACGCAAATCCTGCTTAACCGTAAAGGGCAATTTCGTAATATCCTCAATGGATTTAATATCGCCCGGTAACAGACCGATTTCATCAAACTTTTTTTGGTAGAAAGGCACGTGATTATAGCAATTTTCTACCATTTTGATGAGTCTTGCAGATTGAATTGCGCGCAGGTAATCCCTTGACGCCAATTCAATATCCGCATTGAAATACGCTTGCTGCATGATAAACACCTCTTTTATTTTGCACTCTCAAAACCGAGTTTAAATGCTCTGAGATTCATTTCCAAAAACTTTTCGGGAACAGTCACGCGAATTGCCTTTTCCCACACAGCATAAGGTAAATCCATTCGTGATGCCATAACACCGATTAAAACAACGTTCACGGCTTTCGGAGAACCCGCTTCCACAGCTAAAGAAAGTGCATCCGCCTCGACTAAATTCGTGCCTGTTGCGCGAATAGCTTCCAACACGCCGTCGGGATACTGTGCATTGCCGATGACCACGGGCATCGGGTCGATTTTTTGTGAATTGGCAATCATCGTACCGCCTTTTTTGAGGAAAGGCAGCCAGCGTGCCGCCTCCAACTGCTCAAAAGCCAAAATAAAATCTGCCTGCCCTTCGCGGACAATCGGTGAAAATACCTCTTCACCGTATTTAACGTACGTTACAACCGAACCGCCGCGCTGACTCATGCCATGCACTTCAGAAACTTTTACATCATAGTTTTCTGAAAGCAGAGCCGCGCCCAAAAGACGGCTGGCAAGCAAGGTTCCCTGCCCGCCGACGCCGACAATCATAATACTTTTTGTTTCCATATTACTTGCCCTCCTCAATCGCATCAAACTTGCAAAGCTGACTGCACACATTACAGCCGACGCACTGTGTAAAGTCGATTACCGATTTTTTATTTTTCATGCTGATTGCGGGACAGCCGATTTTCATGCACATCTTACAGCCGACACACTTGTCGGGATTGACATGCATGGGCGGATTGTGCTTTACATATTTGAGCAACGCACAGGGACGGCGGGAAATCACGACAGAAGGTTCTTCTGCGGCAATTTCTTCGCGGAGCACATCTTCACACTCCTGCAAGTTGTACGGGTCGATTACACGCACGCGGTCAATACCGACCGCCTTTGCAAGCAACTCCAAGCTGACTGCGGTAGTCGGGTCGCCTTTGATGGTCTTGCCCGTTGTCGGGTTATCCTGATGCCCCGTCATGCCCGTAATGCTGTTGTCCAAAATAATAACAGTTGAATTGCTTTGATTGTAAGCAATGTTGATAAGTCCCGTCACGCCCGAATGCATAAACGTGGAATCCCCGATAACCGCAACAGACTTTTTCGCATTTTCGGCATCTGCCTTGTTGCGTCCGTGCAAGGCAGATACAGACGCGCCCATACATACACAGGTATCCATCATGGCAAGTGGCGCAAGTGCACCGAGTGTATAACAGCCGATGTCACCGCTAACTGTCACATTCAGCTTTTTCAGCGCATAGTAAAGCCCTCTGTGCGGACAGCCTGCGCAAAGCACGGGCGGACGCGCGGGAATCTCCAAATCCGTTTTCACGGATTCGTCCGTTTCGCCTAAAATCACCTGTTTAATCAGGCTTTGCGAATATTCACCCTGTAATGTAAAAGCGTCTTTGCCGATAACTTCTATGCCGTTTTGCTTGCAGTGCTCTTCGATAAACGGGTCAAGCTCTTCAAGCACATACACCTTTTTGCACTTTGCGGCAAACGACTTGATTTTTTCCACAGGCAGCGGATAAACACAGCCAAGCTTTAAATAGGAAGCATTTTTACCGAGTGCTTCTTTTGCATACTGATATGTAATGCCCGAGGTAATCACGCCGATTTCGGTACTGTTGATTTCTTCTGTATTGATGTCCACCGTTTCTGCCCAAGCAATTTGGTCAAGAATCCTCTGTTCAACCACAATATGCTTTTTGATTGCCATACCCGGCATCATAACATACTTCATCGGGTCTTTTTTGTATTCCGAAAGACCGTTATCCACACGTTCAGAAAGTGCCGTCAGACTTCTGGAATGCGCAACACGCGTGGTCAAACGAAGAATGACGGGCGTATCAAACTTTTCGGAAAGTGTGAATGCAAGCTTTGCATACTGCAAGCATTCATCGGAATCCGACGGTTCAAGCATCATAATTTTAGACGCCTTTGCATAATGGCGGGAATCCTGCTCATTTTGCGAGGAATGCATACCGGGGTCATCGGCAACTGCAATCACCATACCCGCATTCACGCCTGTATAAGACGCGGTAAACAACGGGTCGGCGGCAACATTTAAGCCAACATGCTTCATCGCGCAGAAGGAACGCGCACCCGCAATCGCCGCACCGACGGCAACCTCCATCGCAACCTTTTCATTCGGCGCCCATTCGCTGTAAATTTCATCGTACTTTGCCACGCACTCGGTGATTTCCGTACTCGGCGTACCGGGATAGCTGGATGCCACGCGCAAACCTGCCTCATAAAGCCCGCGCGCAACCGCCTCATTTCCAATCAGCAATTTCTTCTCCATTTTTTCACCTCAAAATTATTGATTTCTTAAATCCACAACCCGTTTTGCCTTGCCGACAAACCGTTCAATCGTATTCGGTTCTACAATGCTGACTTTGCACTGAATGCCGAGTACGGTATGAATATTATGTTTGATTTTATTTTGCAGTTCCTGAATTTTGCCGAAGCTTTCCAACAACGATGTATCGGACAGTTCGACCTGAATTTCCAAAGTATCGGTAAACCCCTCGCGGCGCACAATCAGCTGATAATGGGGACTTACCTTATCCATACCGACCAATACGCTTTCAATCTGCGACGGGAATACGTTCACGCCGCGGATTTTCAGCATATCATCGCTTCTGCCTTTAATTTTATCCATTCTCGCGAAGGTTCTGCCGCATTTGCACGGCTCGTATACAATTCTCGAAATATCGCGGGTACGGTAACGCAGTAGCGGAATACCCTCTTTGGTAAGCGTAGTAATCAGAACCTCACCTGTCTCCCCTTCGCCCAGTACTTCCAAGGTGTTCGGGTCAACAATTTCCGCCAAGAAATAGTCCTCGTTGATATGTAAACCGCAGCGTTCCGTACATTCACCCGAAACACCGGGTCCCATGAGTTCGCTCATACCGTAATTGTCGGTCGCAAACAGTCCCCAGCCGTTTTCAATTTGTGTACGCATTTCAGGCGTACAGCCTTCTGAACCGAACAAACCGAGGCGCAAATGATAATCTGACATCGGATAGTCCAAAGACTTTGCGGTTTCTGCCATGTACAGTGCATAGGAAGGCGTTGCCACTAAAGCGGTGGTCTTGAAGTCACGCATATACATCAGTGCTTTTTCGGTGTTACCACTGGAATTCGGCACAACTGCACAGCCGAGCTTTTCAAGACCGTAGTGCAGTCCCAAAGCACCCGTAAACATACCGTAGCCGAAAGAAATCTGCACAATGTCCTCTGCGGTTGCACCTGCCGCCGCACATAAACGTGCCATACAGTCCGACCACATATCCAAATCATGCTTGGTGTAGCCAACGACTGTCGGTTTTCCCGTTGTACCTGACGAAGCGTGGATACGCACAATATCCTTCATCGGCACCGCAAACAAACCGAACGGATAGTTGTCGCGCAAATCCGCCTTGGTCGTCGGCGGAATACGGCGAATATCGTCTAAGGTTTTGATTTGGTCAGGTGAAACGCCCGCCGCATCCATTTTCTTTTTATAAAACGGCACATGCGTATAGCAGTAATTCACCGTATACTTTAAACGCTCCAACTGAATTTCTTCAATCTGCTTTCGGGACATTGTCTCGAATTCCTTTTGGAAAAACATCCTTTCCTTTCCACCTTCCGAAATGTATTGAAACAGCCGCAGAATTTACTGCGGCTGCATATAAAATCCTATTTAAAGTATAGCATACTTATTCGTTTTCGACAACACCATTATAAAAGAAATCCGTAACTTCTTTTTCCGACTTTTTCTTTGTAATCGCGCTGACAAGCAAACACATTGTAATAGATGCAAGCATAGCAATACATGCATATAAAGGACCCTGCGCCATCAGCTTCAGCACCGAATCTGCCGTAACACCGCACAAATTCAGCACTTTACAGCCCGCAGGCACGATTGCAATGCAGAAGCCTGTCAAAATGCCTGCCCACGCACCGTATTTGTTTAATCCCTTATAATACAAAGCCAAAACGTAAGGCGCTAAGAAAGAACCTGAAATAATTCCCCATGAATAGCTCATCATGTCGAGAATCGGCGTTTTGGTGTTTGCCACCACATAAGAAAGAATGATGAACAAAACGCAGAAAACTTTTGTAAGATTTCCCTTTTTTACATCCGTCATATCTTTTTTTATTTTTACGGAAACCAAATCAATGCTCAATGCACTGCCTGCAGACAGCGTAATGGAGCAAAGCGTCGAAACGGATGCCGAAAGCAACAGAACAATGATAACACCCAAAAGCACCGTCGGTAACGAGGAATCTTTTAACATATTGGGTACGATGTAATCGGCACTCGGCATATCGACGCCCACCGTATAATACTTATGGCAAAGCGAGCCGATGAAATATCCGCCGCCTGCAATCAAAAATGCAAACACAGTGGAAATGACAATTCCGCGTTTTGCCTGTTTATCGTCTTTAATACCGAAATACTTCTGCACCATTTGCGGCAAGCCCCATGTACCGAAGCTGGTCATTAAAACCGTTGCCATCAAAGAAACCCACTGCGGCCCGTTTAAAGTCGGCAATCCTGTTTCCGTCTGTGCATATTCCGCAAGACCAGCGAGTCCGCCGACCTTGTCACAGCGTACAACAAACACCAACAATAAAACTACACCGACCATCATAACAATGCCCTGAACAAAGTCCGCACGCGCCTGCACAAGATAACCGCCGAACGTAACCAACAAAATCGCAAGCAACGCGATAATAATTAAAAATACGGTGTCATTAATCCCGAGAAGCACATCCGCCACACTGGCAAGCCCGCTGTAAACAGAGGCAGAATACGGCACAAGGAACAGGAAAATGACTGCCGCCGAGAACACGCGCATAGCCGTGCTGTTATAGCGCTTTTCAAAAAATTCGGGCATTGTTTTCAATTTTAATCGGTCTGAAACATCTCTGGTTTTGCGCGCAAGCACAGCCCAAGCAAGCAAAGAACCGAACACAGCGTTGCCAATGCCTGCCAATACGCCCCAAAGCCCGAAACCAAGCCCTGTTTTACCCGCATAGCCGACAAACATAACCGCCGAAAAATAAGCTGTACCGTAGGAAAGCGCGGAAAGCCACGCGCCAGCGTTACGGCCACCGACTGTAAAGTCGGCAATGCTTTTTGATTTTCTTCCCGATATGACACCGATAACAACCAATGCAAGTATGTATACCGCTATCGTACCCCAAATAACTGCCTTTTCCATACTGTCTCCCAATTCAGATATTGTTTATCGCTTTAACACTTTTTCTCGTTAAAGTGACTGCTTTATAATTATACCCTCTTGTCCTACAACGGTCAAGAGGGCAAAACCACTAAATTGACAGCAATCTTTTGGCATTATTGAACAGAATTGCATCTGTAACCGCCGCGTCCAACTGCAAAAAATGAATCAGCCGTTCTTCGTTCGCCGCCGTACTCCACGGCAAATCACTGCCCAATAAAATTCGGTTCGGGTCATGGGAAAGAATGATTTCTCTTGCAAAATCAGGCGGGATTTTCCCGTATGAAAATGCAGTGTCGAAATAAACCTGCGTGCCGCAAAGATACTTCGTTACTTCTTCCCACAGCATATAGCCGCCGAAATGCGCCGCAATGACGGGCGCTTCGCCAAACAAATCCAAAACCTTTAAAAGTCTTTGCGGCGTGCAGTGTACAGGTGTCGGATAACCGATATCTATGCCTGCATGGAACACGGTAATCAGCCCTAACGCCGCGATTTTTTTGTAAATCGGAAACATGCGTTCTTCATCTACATAAAAATTCTGGTAGTCGGGATGCAGTTTTATTCCTTTAACGCCCGCCTCGGCAAGGCGTTCCAATTCCGAGAGTACATTTTCACTTTCGGGATGCACACTGCCGAATGGCACTAGCATCTCATCGCCAAGCAAAGAAATTGCAAAATCATTGACCTTTTTTTCCTGATGCGGATTGGTGGCAATATTTAAAACCACTGCGCAGTCCACATGATTTTCAAGCATATGCGATTTTAACGAGGCAATTTTCCCGTCATAAGCGGGTATAACACCGCCCGAACACGCAGATAGCCTCGGAATCGCCTTTTCTGCCACTGCATCGGGAAAAGCATGTACATGAAAATCAATCAACATTCAAAAGTCACCTTATTTTTTCTTTGCCCATTCTTTCATGCGCTGTTCTTTGGAAAGCGTTCTTTTGCGCAGTCGGATAGAATGCGGTGTGATTTCCACCAATTCATCATCCTTAATAAACTCCATAGACTGCTCCAAGCTCAAAACGGTATGCGGCACCAACCGCAGTGCATCGTCAGAACCCGAAGCACGGGTATTGGTCAAATGCTTCTGCTTGCAGACATTGCATACAATATCTTCATTCTTCGCACATTCGCCGACAATCATACCTTCATAAACAGGGACTCCGGGTCCTACAAACATTCTGCCGCGATCCTGCGTATTGAAAAGACCGTATGCACTGGTCTCGCCTGTTTCATGTACCACAATAGAACCGCGTTCACGCGTCTGGATATCGCCTTTGAACGGCTCGTAACCTGCAAACAGATTGTTCATAATACCATTGCCGTTCGTATCCGTCATAAACTCGGAACGGTAGCCGATTAAACCGCGGGCAGGAATACGGAATTCCAAATGTGTCGAGCCGCCGTCACGCGTACCCATATTCTCAAGTTCCCCGCGTCTTGCACCTATTTTTTGCATAACTGCCCCGACATATTCCTCAGGCACTTCTACAATCAGCAATTCAATCGGCTCTAACAACTGACCGTTTTCTGTTTTGGTAATTACCTGCGGACGGGAAACCTGAAATTCATAGTTTTCACGGCGCATGGTTTCAATCAAAATAGAAAGATGCAGTTCTCCGCGCCCCGAAACCTTAAAGCAATCGGTAGAATCCGTTTCCTCAACACGCATGCTTACATTGGTTTCCACTTCTTTAAATAAGCGGTCACGTATATTACGCGACGTTACATACTTGCCGTCCTGCCCTGCAAACGGACTGTCATTCACCATAAAATTCATGGAGAGCGTCGGTTCGTCTATTTTGACAAAGGGTAACGGCTCAACACAGTCAGATGCGCAAATGGTCTCGCCGATATTCAGGTCGGTAATACCCGAAACACAAATTAAATCACCGACAGCCGCTTCTTCAACCTCGGCACGTTTCAAGCCTTCAAACTGATACAATCTGGAAATTTTAACATTTTGCTGTGCGCCGTCCGCTTTGCAAAGCACAACGCTGTCATTGCGTTTGATTCGGCCGCGTGCAACACGCCCGATACCGATTCTACCGATATAATCATCATAGTCCAAGCTGGAAAACAGCACCTGCAACGGTGCGTCTATTTCGCCTTCGGGGGATTCGATATTTTCAAGAATCGAATCAAACAGCGGACGCATATCGCCTTCCCGCACATCAGGTTCAAGCGAAGCATAACCGTCACGTGCAGATGCATATACCACGGGAAAATCAATCTGGTCGTCGTTGGCGCCGAGTTCAATAAACAAATCCAACACTTCGTCTACAACCTCGGCAGGGCGCGCACCGGGACGGTCAATTTTATTTACGACGACAATCACTTTTTTATCCAGTGCCAATGCCTTGCGCAAAACAAATCTTGTTTGCGGCATGCACCCCTCAAAAGCATCCACAAGCAAAAGCACACCGTCTACCATCGTAAGAATTCGCTCTACCTCACCGCCGAAATCCGCGTGTCCGGGCGTATCCACAATATTGATTTTAACGTCTTTGTAATGCACCGAAGTATTTTTAGACAGGATAGTGATACCACGCTCGCGCTCCAAGTCGTTGGAGTCCATAACGCGTTCCTGCACAACTTCATTTTGACGAAAAATACCGCTTTGCTTGAGAAGCTCGTCCACCAAGGTCGTTTTACCGTGGTCAACGTGCGCAATAATCGCAATGTTTCTAAGATTTTCTCTGCACTTCAAACAATTCACCTTCACACATAAAATAACAGTTTCTTATTTTACCACCGATTCCTCGGTTTTACAAGCACACAAACAGACATATGCCTTTACAAATGCAGAATTTTTTTGTAAAATATTCTAAAAAACGGGAAAGAGGTGTCGGCTTTGTCTGAAATGACTCGCATAGCCGTAATTTCTTCGTTGGAAAAAATTTTTCCGAACGATGATTTGCAAAATAAAATTTTCAAGCATTTCTCCATGCTGCGCAATGAACGGTTGCATTTTCAAACGGCTGTATTCGCAAAGAAAGGAGACGTCATTCACTTTTCAATTGATTCTCCTTTATCGGAATTCTGCCAAATTTCCTACGTCAAAATGATTCCTGCAGGCACAAACTCCCCCAAGAAATCGGATGATTACTTCATCGCGAAAGACAAAACAGAATATCCTGAACTGTTAGAGCCGACAGAAGACAATAAAATCACGGCAATTTATGACGGATACAACGTGTTTTGGATTGAATTATTCTCCCAGAGCGGGTTGCCCGTCGGAGAATATACCCTCACCTGCTGTACGGAAATCAATGGCTTACAGGCAGAAACATCGGTACAGTGTACCGTAATTGATGCTTTTCTTCCGAAACAGGAAATGATTTACACCAACTGGTTTCATACGGACTGTTTAATGCAATATTACGGATTTGAAGCATTTTCCGAAGAATACTGGCGTGTTACTGAAAACTTTTTACGGCGGGCAGCAGAATACGGCATGAACTGTGTGCTTACACCTCTATTCACACCGCCGCTGGACACTAAAATCGGCGGAGAACGTCCGACTGTACAGTTGGTGGATGTAACGGTAACAGGAAAACATACTTATACGTTTCAGTTTGACCGCTTTGACCGCTGGATTGCAATGTGTGACCGTTGCGGTATAGAATACTATGAAATGTCGCACTTGTTTACACAGTGGGGTGCGCGGCACGCGCCGAAAATCATGGCACAGAAGAACGGTGCAGACGTACAGATTTTCGGCTGGAAAACCCGTGCGGCAGGAAGCGCCTATAATCGGTTTTTAGAACAGTTTTCCGATGCGATTCTAAAACATATTGATGAAAAAGGCATACGTGAAAAATGCTTGTTTCATATTTCCGACGAGCCTGCGGGCGCAATGATTCGCACCTATAAAAAAGCAAGCAAAGTCATGCATGCTTATTTTAAAGACGTCAAAATCATTGACGCATTATCCGACTTCAAGATATATGAAAAAGGATTGATTGAAACCCCGATTCCCGCAAATGACCATATCTCCCCTTTCATTGGTAAGGTTCCCGAACTATGGACATATTACTGCTGTGTACAAGCTGAGAAAAATGTCGCCAACCGATTTTTTGCCATGCCCTCTTTGCGCAACCGCGTTTTAGGCACTCAGCTTTACAAGTATGACGTGAAAGGCTTTTTGCATTGGGGATATAACTTCTACTTCCTGCAATATTCAAAAGGATTGATAGACCCCTACAAAGTTACAGACGCGGGCGGTGGATTTTCTTCGGGTGACAGCTTCATCGTATATCCGAAAAAAGACGGTACACCGTTAGACTCTCTACGCTTACATGTATTTTATGATGCATTGCAGGATATGCTTGCTTTAAAACTTTTGGAGAGCAAAATCGGCAAGGAAAAAACCTTACAGATTTTAGAAGAAAACTGTGAAAAACCGATTACCTTTAACGAATATCCGCACAATGAAGATTGGCTTTTGGAGATGCGCGAAAAAATTAATCAAGCTATAAATTCCAATTTATAAAATACTTAAAAACCGCCTGTGAAAAATTCACAGGCGGTCATTCTATTGAAATTACTTAACAGTCTTTTCGATATTTCAGCGGAGAAACACCGTAAAACTTTTTAAACGCTTTTGAAAACACCAAAGGGTCACGGTAACCGCAGGAATAAGAAATATCTTCAATAGAGTAATTGGTCGCTTTCAGCAGTTCACATGCACGCTCCAGTCGAAAATTGCTCAAATACTTTTGCGGCGAAATGCCCAAATGATCTTGGAACAGCGTAAACAGGTAACTGCGGTTCAAACCGACATAGTCCGAAATATCCGACACATTTACACCGTTGGAATAGTTATCACGAATAAATTCAATCGCTTTTCGTATGTAATAATTCTGCTTGCTGTCGTCTTCCGCCTTTTTACCGCGGCGGGTCACCTCTGACGAGACGATTGAAAAGAATTTACACAACAGACCCTGTAAAGCAAATTCATTTTCGATTCCGAGGGTATTGTGTTTTAACATTTCCATAACAATTTGTTTCAATTCTATACCTTTGGTTATGGAGAAAACGGGCTTTTTCCCGCCGAGCAGTTTCATTTCACGCAAATATGCCTGTGCCTCGTCACCGTCAAACCCGACCCAAAGATATGTCCACGGTTCTTCCGCGTCTGCACAGTAAAATGCACGGACATCGGGTTCTATCAAAAAGGCTTCGCCCTTGGATATTCGATAGTTCTGATTGTTTACAGAAAACTCCCCTTTTCCGCTAAGCACATAGTGCAGAACATAATGATTTTTGACAGCGGGACCGAAGCTGTGACCGGGTTCACACTCCTCATACCCGTAATAACAAAGCCGAAAATCGTTAAATTTAACATGGTTCAGTTTAATTTCACACGTATTTTCCAAGCTTTGCGACCCCTTTCAACATCAAAAATCATTTTACTGATTTATATAATACCATATTTTTAACCTTTTTTCAAGTTTTGGATTTTCAGATTTCCCCGATGAATTACAACAAAGCGAGTGTACATTTTCAGTACACTCGCTTTGCTTTACAAATTATTTATTTTTCTTTGCCGCTTTTTTCGCCGCTTTTTCTGCTTTCAATTTTGCAGTCAAAGCTGCTTCTTCCTGCTTCAGTTTTTCCGCTGCTGCTGCAGCCTCTGCCTTAGCCTGTTCATCGCGCAGTTTTGCATCCTCATACATTGCCGCAATTTCTTCAAAATGCCCGTAATTCTCTTCTTGCTTTATGAGCTTTTCGGCATCTAAATATACTTTTGCCGCACGGTTAAAGTATGCATGGCGGTCCATTTCCTTTTTAGAATTCAGACGCGCCTGTTTGCGTTGAATTTGTACAGCGGAAATTTCAGACTTTAACGCCTTAGCTTTTGCACTGTCGCCCGATTTTTTGGCAGTATGCAGTTCAGCATAAAGCACTTTCAGACGGTCGTCACAAGCGTCTTCCTCGTTAAAGTATCCTTCCAAAACTGAAAATTCAGGCTTTTTAAATGCAGAAATATCATCTTTGAAATACTTGTCGATTGCTTTGCGGGAGCTCTTCTTCTTTTTAGCAACTTCAATGGAGAATTTACGCAGTTCTTTTTCCTGTGGATTTGTTGCCGGCAAAGCCTTTGCAGCCGCAAGTTCCTCCTGAATATCCGACATCGACAGATTCCAAAGTCCCTGCAACCCTGAACTGTATACTTTTCTGTAAACAGAAAGCTGTTCACGCACCAAGTCGGTAGAGAATTTATCCATCTCTTCACAAACAAATTGTGAGATTTCAATTTCTTCATTCAGCTCTAAAGCCTCGCGATATGCTTTTTTGGCAACCTTCCGCGCTGCTTTATCTTTAATTGCCTTATAGTCGTTTTTGCTGACTTCTTTCGGTAAAAGCGCAGCCGTTGTTCTCGCATAGCGAATCAAGTCAATGGCTTCGACCAACTGGTCGTCTTTCAGCGCACCGTTGCCGAAATCTTCAAACAACGCACGAACTTTCAGAACACGCACAACAGATTTTTGCTTTTTCTCGTTGAAATCATACCAGAAATACGGAATAACATTCATCAATGCACCAACTGCCGATACAATAATCAAAACATGCATCAAGCTAACCAATAAGTTAGGGTCATACAATGCGGAGAATGCATTGTTATAGTTATCCTGACCGCTTGCCATTTGTGCAGACAAAATTTCACCGACTGTTTTTCCGTCGCCGAGCATACGGTTTAAAATGTCCGGATTGGAAGTTACAACTGCGGCATTCTCTTTGGTAATACCGCCCTTTTCATAGATAACCGGCAATACGGAAGAGGTTGCCAGCGCAATAATTGTACCGATTGTTGCAACCGCAGAGAACATACCGTCAATACGCTCACCGGTTTTATACTGCTGATAATCACGAATATCCGCCTGAATCGCGGGATTCAAAATGTGTGCAAACGAACCCATGAAAGCATTTAAATACAAACAACCCATTACGAGCCAAATCGTCAAATGGTTAATTTCGTTTGTAAACGGAATCATCATCAAAATAAAGGCAATGTTAAACAGGTTGGTTACAACCAAAACCGCCTTTTTGCCCCAACGGCGGATACAGAACGGCGCAAGCAACATGCCCCATAAAGAAGCGTTGCCGTAAACCGTAACGACAAGTCCGTACACATTACCCGAACAAGCGCCGCCGTAGTTGTATAGCCAATTCAAAATATTTGCATAAGAGGACTCTAAGAAACCAATCCAGCCCGCCAAGGAAATAATCCAGAAATACTTATTTTTAGCAACCTCACGCAGAGCGTCTATAAATTTAATCTGTACAACGTGTGTTCTTGCCTGTACGATTTTTTCCTCGGTATACTTATAAACAACAATGCAAAGCAAAATACCGATAACGCCGAGAATCGGATAAAGCAATCTGTACACGCGGATATCCGTTGCATTGGAATGGAACACATTCTGCGCGATAATCGGCGTAAACAAATTTACAACCGTAGGTGCAAACGAATACACAATGCTCTTTACAGAAGCAACGTCTGCTCTTTCCTGCGTATTCGGAGAAAGCACGTGAATCAAG
Organism: uncultured Oscillospiraceae bacterium; assembly: GCA_900540295.1. Lineage (GTDB taxonomy): Bacteria > Bacillota > Clostridia > Oscillospirales > Acutalibacteraceae > Fimenecus. Next base: position 1,391 of record UQFM01000023.1, on the reverse strand, counting down.
TTCTCATATGCATCATAGAAGAAGTAATAGAAGAAGTGCAAGAACAGATTTAGAATCATAATAATTGCACATTTGGCGATATATGCTTTTGTCTCACCGAACAGCATACCTGTGCCGACAATGGATTCCAGTTTGTTATATGGGAACCAAACCATCAAAATACAAATAATTGCAGTCGGAAGCGCCATAGACACGAGATAAGGGCGGTATTTACCTGCCTTATTTCTTGTATTATCAATGATATTCGCGCGAATACCCGTTAAGGGTATATTTGCCAATACCGCAATAACATACATAATGTACATATCGGTTGCATCGACGCCCAAAGTACTGGAAATCAAGGTATTACCCGTTGCCAGCAAACATGCCGTACCGAGTGTAATAATCATATATGCACCGATACCGCCGCCGGAATACGCGGCAATTTCACGGAAGGTCATATGACGTCCCGCCATTGGTGTTTTCCAATATGTACGAACTTTGGAAACACCGTCTTTTGCTTTTTGCACCAAATTCATAGTCATCCTCCTGCTTTTTTATACAGCTTTTTAATTTTAACATAAACATTTTTTTTCTTCAAGGAAAAAAAGGCGTTTTTTTAGAAGCAGCAGACAAAATCAGAATATTCGTGGATATGACCAAAAAAAGCGTTCCAAAATCGACATATTGACTATTGATTTTCTATCAAAAATGTGTGCATAAAAAACAGACTGTTGCGCATTCACAACAATCTGTTCCGTTTATTAAACTTCCGTCTATTTTGCTTGAATTCCGACTTGCTCTTTTCCAAGCGCCTCTAAAAGCTTTGCACCCTGCTGAATAAATGCGTTTGCATCAAATCCCTCGTTTTTAATTGCCTCTTGCACAATGATACCGTCTGATGCAAGCAAAATCAGCCATGTCAGGAAATCGGCAGGAAAATCCGTCCGTTCCGCAATTTTTTGACTGATACTTCGGTGAAACGCGCTGTATCTTTCCTGAAGCTTGCTTTGCAACGCCTCATCGCCCAACTGTGCCTCATAAAACAGATGCATACGAAGTCCCGCTGAAGCAATATTGCGTTCGACAACATATTTTACAAGACGCTGGATAGATGTATCCTTTTCCTTATTTTCCGTCCAACGGACGAAATCGTCCATCTGTTCATTCAGATAGCGGTCTGTAATATCAAAAAATATTTCGCCTTTCGTTTTATAGTGATAGTACAAAGTGCCTTTCGATACACCCGCCGCCGCCGCAATTTGCGCCAACGAAATATCCGCAAGCGCCTGCTTTTCCAAAAGTGCACAGGTTGCATTCAATATAATCTCTTTAATATTCTCTTTTCTCGGTGCTGCCATATATCCTGTCTCTTATACACATCTCCGAGCCCACGAGACCGATCAGTATCT
>UQFM01000022.1 GCA_900540295.1 uncultured Oscillospiraceae bacterium | reverse complement strand
AAATGTCTGCGGAGCAGACAAAAGGGTAATGGCGAAGCCGTAACTTGCCCCCGCCATTGGTTTGTATGCGCCGTCCCTACGGGTTGCGCGGATGTTCGGATTCTACACAGAAATCCGCTCGATACGCACAGCCTTGCCTGTCTGTTTATCCACATCGATGCACACGCCCTGCAACAGGCATTCGCCGTCGGGATTTTGAAAACGCACAGGCAAATGCGTCCGCATTTTTTCAATCGCAAGCGACGGTTCGACGCCGAGCACCGACTGCACAGGTCCGGTCATGCCGAGGTCGGTGATGTATGCCGTTCCGCACGGCAAAATCTGCTCGTCGGCGGTTTGCACATGCGTGTGTGTCCCCGCAACCGCCGCCACCTTGCCGTCCAAATAAAAACCCATGGCACGTTTTTCTGCGGTCGCTTCCGCATGAAAATCCACCACCGTAAAATGCACCTCGCCGCGCAGGGCTTCAAGCGCACGGTCCATACAGTCAAACGGGTTTTCAAGCGGTTCCATAAATACCGTGCCCAAAAGATTCACCACGCCGACACGCACACTGCCTTTATCCACAATACAGATACCGCGTCCGGGTGCGGATTCTCCGTAATTTTCGGGGCGCAGGCAAAATTCGGATGCATCCAAATATTCATAAAACTCGCGGCGGCGAAACGTATGATTGCCGCCTGTAATACAATCCGCGCCCGCCGAAAAAATCTGCTCTGCCGCCTGCCGTGTCAGCCCGTTTCCCACAGCGGCATTTTCCCCGTTGACCACCGTCACGTCTGCCGCATATTCTTTTTTCAGGCGCGGCAGAACCGCCGTCAGTTTTTCCGTTCCGACTGCCGAAACCACATCGCCAATCATTAAAATTCTGCAAATATTTCCGTTCATAGCTTCTAAAGGCGCGACCCTGACTCTGTATACCGCAGAATCAGGGTCGTCAATCATAAAAATGCTTATTTTGCGTATTCAATCGCCCGATTTTCACGGATGATGTGTACTTTGATTTGTCCGGGGTATTCCAACTCGTCCTCAATCTTCTTGACAACGTCGCGGGCGATAATGGTCATACCGTCGTCGGAAACCACATCGGGCTTCACAATGATACGGATTTCACGCCCTGCCTGAATCGCGAAGGACTTTTCAACGCCTTCAAAGGAAGTTGCGATCTCTTCCAGCTTTTCAAGACGCTTAATGTAATTCTGCACGTTTTCACGGCGGGCACCGGGGCGCGCCGCCGAAATGGCGTCCGCCGCCTGCACAAGACAGGCAACCACGGTTTTTGCTTCCACATCGCCGTGATGCGCATGAATGGCATGTACAACCGGTTCGTTTTCACGGTATTTCTTGGCGTATTCCACGCCGAGGTCGATATGTGAGCCTTCAAATTCGCGGTCAAGCGCCTTGCCGATATCGTGCAAAAGACCCGCACGCTTGGCGGTTTTGACGTCTGCGCCGATTTCCGCCGCCATCAGCCCCGCAAGATGCGAAACCTCCAGCGAATGATTCAGCACATTCTGACCGTAGCTGGTTCTGTATTTCAGCTTGCCGAGCAGTTTTACAAGCTCGGGATGTACACCGTTGACGCCTGCGTCAATCACCGCGCGCTCGCCCGTCTGGCGAATGGTCTGTTCTACCTCGCGGCGGGATTTTTCATACATTTCCTCAATGCGCGCGGGGTGAATCCGTCCGTCGGAAATCAGTTTTTCGATGGTCAGACGCGCCACCTCGCGGCGCACAGGCTCAAAGCTTGAAACGGTAATCGCTTCGGGCGTATCGTCAATAATCAAATCCACGCCCGTAATCGTTTCGAGTGTACGGATGTTTCTGCCCTCGCGCCCGATGATGCGGCCCTTCATTTCATCATTTGGCAGGCTGACCACAGAAACGGTCGCCTCCGATGCATGGTCTGCCGCACAGCGCTGGATTGCCGTCGAGATAATCTCGCGGGCAAGCGTGTCCGCCTCGTCCTTGGTGCGCTGTTCAAAGTCCATAATACGGACTGCCTTGTCGTGGGTCAGTTCCTCTTCCAAATTCTGCAAAAGCAGAGATTTCGCCTGCTCCTTGGTGAGTCCCGAAATTTTTTCGAGCATGTCGAACTGGCTTTTCTTAATCTGCTCTACTTCGGAAAGCTTATCCTCCGCCTCTTTGAGCTTCAGACTTAAAGCTTCTTCCTTTTTCTCCATCGTCTCGACTTTTTTGTCGAGCGATTCTTCTTTTTGAATCAGCCGCCGCTCCTGACGCTGTACTTCCGCACGGCGTTCCTTGGTTTCTTTTTCCGCCTCGGTAATCAGACGGTGTGCCTCGTCCTTGGCTTCCAAAATCGTTTCCTTGCGCTTGTTTTCCGCTGTCTGCACAGCCTGATTGACAATACGCGCCGCCTCTTCCGTAGCAGAACCGATTGCCGCTTCCGCAACCTTTTTACGGTGTGCGCCGCCGAGCAAAAATCCGATTACACCGAACACCGCAGCGGCAACAACCGCCACGACAACTGTAACAATAATCGCTGTTGAATTCAAAAAGCTTGCACCTCCTTAATGTCGGATTTTGTAAATCTTCTGATAAATAATTATAGAATCGATCGATATTGTATTGTGATCGCATACGAATACATTATCTTAGATATTTTATATCTTTTTAAGCATTCTGTCAAGGAAAAGCCGTTATTTGTGCATATTTTTGTTTTGTTTTCAGGAAATATTTACGGGGGCTGTATCATAACGGATACAGCCCCTCTTCGCTTGCTTGCCGTATTTGCGCCTTTCGGGAAAACGCAGGCTCACTCTGTCTTTCCTCGGCGCGCGTCCAGCTCCGCACGCATTCTCTGCCGTTTTTCGCCCGTCAAATCGTAAAAGAAATACGGCACGGCGCTTAAAATATACATCACCGCAGGCACAAGGGTGAGGATGATAAATATACGGAACTGCACCGCGTCGCTTTGCGCCACACGCGCGCTGTCGGGAGAAGTCACATAGCCGATTGCCCACAACAGCCCCGATGCCGCCGCCTGCATAATTGTGCCGCCGATTTTCACGGTGGTGATGCGCAGAGAAAAGCTGACCCCCTCACTGCGCTTGCCTGTTTGCCATTCCGTGTAGTCTGCGGCGTCTGCCAGCATTTCATTCTGCACGATGGCCTCAGGCGCGTTGACAAGCCCCATCGCGCCTGTGCCGACCATTAAAACAGGCACCATAACCGCCGCCGACTGATAATGCCGCAGACCGATTATAAAGGTCACGAGCCAAATCCCGCCGTAGATAAATCCGCTCCCCAGTGCAACGGTACGCGCCGAGAAACGGCGGCGAATCGCAGGCAGAAGCGCATAGGACGCCGCCCAGGTGACAACCGAGGGGATTTGCGCCAAAACCGAGAAGCCTGCGTAGCCCAAAACGTCGATAAAATAATAGGTCATAAAGACGCCGCTGACGCCCGACAGCGTGCGAATCAGACCCGACAGAATGATAATTCGCAGTCCGCGGTTGTGCGTCAGTACGCGGAGACTCTCGCGGAAATTCGCACCCTCTTTTGACTGCACCACACGCTCCTTGACGCAAAAACCGCTTAAGGAGAACAGCCCGATACCGCCGACGCCCGCCGCAAGCCCCAACAGCAGAAACAAAGCCTTTGTGCTGATTTTTTCGCTGTTTGCCGCCGAATAATCCAACAACAGCGGCACTGTAAAGGCGGGCAGAGCCGCGCCCACATTTACAGCGGCATTGACTGCGGTCATCACCCGCCGTCTGTCCTGCTCCAAAGGCGATATGGCGGCGGACAGGCCCCAGTAGGACACATCGGTAATGCTGTAAAACAGTTCCCACAAAAGATATGTTAAAAACATATAGGCGATTTTTGCGGGAGACACGGGCGACGGGTCGGTTAAGATATACGGTCCCGCAAACAGCAGTACCGTAAACACAGCCAAGGGCGCTGTACCGCCGCGCAGATAAGGAATCATTTTGCCCCGTTTTGTACGCGTGCGGTCAATCAGCATACCGCAAAGCGGGTTGTTGACAATATCCCAAATGCCCTCTGCGAACAGCATAATGCCCACGGCGCGCGGGTCGATATGAAATACATTTATATAAAAATACATCAGATAGCTTGTGACAAGCGCGTAGCAGATGTTCTGCCCCACGCCCGCCGCGCTGTATGCGGCAATCTCACCGTTTTTCACGAGTGCGCCCGCAGGCGGACGAAAAAATGCCATACTACCGACCCCTTTCAAGCGTAGTATAGCATTACATTAGATAATTGTCAAACGTATTTTATATGTTTGAAATATTATGTTAATAAATCGCCAATCGCGTTTTTCAGCAGTTCAACGGTTTTGCGCTCTATTTGAAAATAAATCTTTTTTTGATTTTCCCGCCCTGCCGCGATAGAAACCAATCCGCATTGCAGAAGCTTGTCGGTATGGTGCATCACCGTGGCGGGGGTCAGTCCCGTCAGCTGCGCCAGCTCACGGTTGTAGCGCGGCGCCTGCGCAAGCAAAACGGCAATCTCTAAACGCTTCGGGTCTGCCAATGCTTTCAGCACTTGGAGCAGGAAATCCTTTTGCGCCGAGCAAGCCGTATCCCCGTCTGTTTTCACATTGTAAACACCGCAGTAACAAATATCGCCGAGAATAAACGCCGAAGACGGCACAGCGAGCATCGGGTACACCTCGCGCACACTTCCGTCCGCAGACAAAACGGAATGGGGGAAAAACCAATCGTCACGCCAATATTTGTCGGCAAAAGTATTTACCTCGGCGCGCACGCTGTCCCAAGCCAGTTCCGCCGCGGAAATATTCTCCCGCACCGTATCGCACAGCAGGGTGAAGTATGCAGAAGGCGCCGTTAAAAGCGCCCGAAACGGTGCAGTACAGTTTTTTGTGTCGGCATATTGAAAAACCGTTTCCGCTGTGCCGTAATCGATGAACGGCACACCCGAATCGCGGGCAAACAGGAAGCTGTTGTTTAAGTGTACACGGAGCGTTTCCTCGGAAACCGCCTGCGCCCGAAACAGAAAATCTTGGATTTGCAGAGCGGTGAACAGCACAATCAGATATTCCCCCACCGACATATTTGCAAAATCCCGCCACCCCGCAGGCAGACTGCGGTGCGCACGGAATGCCGATACATAGCGGCTGTGGACGCTTCCGTACATTTCCCCGCCGAATAACGCACGCATGGATTCCACCGCCCGTTCATAATTTGGTTCAAGGTATAACAGCGCCACGGTTTCCAGCACCATATCGGGACTTCGGTGGAGAATGGCCTTCATTTGTACACCTGCTTTCTTTATTGAGGGGATGGGATGGGCGAACACAGTTCGCTCTATGGGATTCGCGGAATTTTTGTCATTCTGAGGCAAAGCCGAAGAATCTCCCATGGCACAAAGCAAATTGGATAAACGCGTAGGGACGGACATCCTTGTCCGTCCGTAAAATTTTATCAGACTTCGGCGGGCGCGCGATGCACGCCCCTACGGGGTCAATGTGCAACCGTTAGATTTTGCAAAAAACCTTGTTATCTGCTTTCATGCAATGTGACCTTGCGGTCGGCAATAATCAATTCCTTTTCGCAAACGGCGAACGCGGCTTTTTTATGGGAAATGATAATACAGGTTTTGTTTTGCATTGCCCGAATATTTGAGAGCAGCCGTTCCTCTGTTTCTTCATCAAGCGCAGAAGTCGCTTCGTCCAACAGCAGGACGGGCGCGTCCGTCAGCACGGCGCGTGCCACCGCAAGCCGCTGCATCTGCCCTTCGGAAAGCCCTCTGCCGCCCTCGCCGAGCACCGTATCCAAGCCGTCGGGCAGTTCGCGGATAAACGAATCGGCGCAGGCAATGCGCATAGCTTCGTCAATTTGCGCGTCGGTTGCGTCCTCTTTAATAAAGCGGATATTGTCGCGCACCGTGCCCGAAAACAGCAGATTCCCCTGCGGTACATAGGCAAAAACGGGGCGCGTCGCTTTGCTTGCCGTATACGCCTTCGAGTCTGCGCAAACCGTGATTTTTCCGCTGTCGGGCGTGAGTACGCCGAGCAGTAATTTAAACAGCGTACTTTTGCCGATGCCCGAAATGCCCGAAATCACAACAAAATCGTTTTTTTCTATGGCAAAGCTGACACGCTCCAGCACCTGATTTTTGCCGTAGGCAAAGGAAACATCGGCAAACCGAAGCCCCGAAAAAGCGTCGGGATGCAAGGACACGGCGGTTTCAGATTGTACGGAAATATCCGCATCGTCGGGTAAATCCGTAATTTCCAAGATCCGCTCCGCAGATGCAAGCATGGCGTAGTATTGCGGAAACAGCCCCGAAAGCCCCGACAGCGGCACCTGCACTTGGTTGACCAGCTGTAAAAGCGCGGTCAGTGTGCCGAAGGTGATGGCCCCCGCAAGCAGGCGCACACCGCACCAGGTAAGCGTGACGAGAAAACCGAGGGAAAACACGGCGGAAAAGCCTGTGTTTGCAAAAATCGCCCAGCGATTTTTGCGAATTTTCGCGTTGTAATTCTCCGTTTGATGCTCGTCTGCCTGCCGCGCGACCTTCTCCTGTACGCCGAATACCTGCACCGCCAAAAGACTTTCCAGCGCTTCCTGCAAAAAGGCGCGGAGCTTGCCGTCGGTGCTTTGTACCTGTTTATGTAATTTTTTAATTTTGGTGCGGAACAGCCGTGTGCCGAAAAAAAGCACAACGCCCGCCGCCATCAGCAGCAGTCCGAACCGCCAATCCAAAGACACAATCACGGCAAAAGCGCACACCAGCCGTGTCAGCATAGAAACGGCGGACGGCAAAAGCGTTGCCACGCCGTCGCAGACCACCGTGACGTCCGCGCTCAGACGCATCAGCAAATCACCCGAATGGTACGCGGTAACGGCGGAATAATCCTTTTGCAAAATCGCGAAAAAAAGCTCACGCTTACAGCGCATTTCAAGCTTCCCCGCCACGCGTACGGCAAGACTTGTGTTACCCATACGCAGTCCGATTTGCAGAAGAATGACGGCGGTAAGCAAAACGGCAGACTGCAACAGCCGCGTTTTATCGCCGTATTGCGCCGCGTCAATAATCCGTTTCGCAAACAGCGCGAGTGAAACGGCGCACACGGAAGCAAGGGCGTTGCCGAATATCAGCAGCACCAGACCCGGCAGCTGCGTTTTCGCAGTTTGCCCTATCCATTTGCGTGCGGTATTCCGTTTCATTTTCGCAGTTTCCCCCGCAGTTTCACAATATATTTGCGCACAGGCAAAAGGCAGTGCCAAACATGCACATAACGCTTGTATTTTTTGCTTTCCACGGAAAACGTTTTGCCGTTTCGCGTAATTTCCGTCACAATGCCGATAATTTGCGCTTCACTTATTCCCTTTTCCAACACCCACTGGTTGTCGCCGCACAACGTATAGGTGTTATCCTCGGCGCAGGTCACAATGCGGTGCAGAACGAATGCACCGTCACGGCGGCGATAAAACGGGATGTCGAATTTTTGAAGCTTTCCCGTCACAGGCGAAAGCTTCACCGTATCGCGCCCCGCCCGAAGCAGCGGAAGCATACTCGTGCCTGTAATCGGCAGTTTTACCGTCCCGCCCGCCGCGAGCGTTTCCTCTATCACAGGGAGCAGTTCAGAAAGACTGACCTTTTTCTTCTCCATAAAATCAGTCCTCTAAAAGCCCTGCGGCGCGCAGTTTTTCCGTAAATCTATGCACATCGCGTGCGGCGGTCTGCGCGTCCACATCATATTCCGAAAGCAGTTTTTCCACGAGCGCCTGTTCGTCGGTGTCGGCTTCGAGCGCCGCCCACAGGAACGCGCCCACGGGATTCAGGGTCATCATCCCGCCGAAATCCGCCGCGCCCCCCAAGGGGACGACAATATGACTGCCTGCGACCTCGCGGAGTAAAAATCCGTCCTTGATTTTCATGTTTGCGCCTCTTTTTGTTGATAATACGATTCTATCCCGTCAAAGGCAGTGTGCGCCGCCGAAATATCCATATTGCAGGTGAGCAGGAATGCGGGTACGCATTCAAGCAAATCGCCCAAAATGTCGAGCATCTGCGCCATTTTTTCCTTTTGCGGCGGACGCAGGGTCTGCGACAAAAACAGCGGAATCGCCTGTGCGGCGGAAATCGGTTTTATCGAATTTTCCGCCCCGCGTTCCAAAAATACAAGCGCACGGATGGGCGACTGCACATTCACGCTGATGTCGAATTTCCCGCTGAACGGCGTACCGCAGGCACAGAATGTCCCGTCGATTTTGCGTACGGCGGGCTTGTCGTCATTGAGAATGCGGCAGTTTCTGAACGCTTTTAACCACAAATCGGTATGCGTGGATTTGCCCGTACCGCTTTTTGCGGAAAACAGATACGCAAAGCCGTCCTTTTCGACACACGAGGCGTGCATCAGCAATCCCGAAAACTGCAAAAGCCTTGCGTAAAAAGCCTCGCCCGTCCAAACATAACGGCATTCGTCTAAGGTCAACTGTGGAAAAGCTTCGTGCTTTTTTGCAAAATACACTTCGGGAATATCCAAAACCATATCGGGCGCGTCCGTTCCGTCACAAAGGTACGCCCGCGTTCGCGCATACAGCAATTCGCCGCGCGCGTCCATTTGTACCTTCAGTTTTGCAATGTCAAAGGTTTCCAAAAGCGTACTCCTAATGTGAAATGTGTATGTGCGTAGGGACGGACGTCCTTGTCCGTCCGCGGGCGAACACAGTTCGCCCCTACGGGGATTGTGCATAGCCGTTTGGTTTGTGCAAATTTTTTATTTTGCTCGGGCGCGCTATGCACGCCCCTACGGTTCGCAAAAACTTGTCATTCTGAGCGGAGCGAAGAATCTCCCGCAGAACAAAGTAAATTTGATTCGTAAACCGTAGGGAACAACCTCTGTGTTGTTCCGCGAAGTTTCATCAGATTTCGGCGGGCGAACACAGTTCGCCCCTACATAGCTGTGCAAAAATTCTTATATCCTAAACAACCTGCGGGTGTTACGTTCCGCCTGCTCACACAACGTCTGGGTGTCAACGCCGCGAATCTCCGCAATGCGTGCGGCAGTGTAGGCGATGTGCGACGAATCGCACCGCTTGCCGCGAAACGGCACAGGCGTCATATAAGGCGCGTCCGTTTCCAAAAGCAACCGTTCCGCAGGCACCATAGCCGCGACCTCGACAGGCTTCACCGCATTTTTAAAGGTGACCGCACCGCCGAGACCGATATACATATCCAATTTTAAAATTTCCTTTGCCGTTTCCACACTGCCCGTAAAGCAGTGTATAACACCCGTAGGTTGTATTTTCTTTAACAACTTGAGGGTGTCTTCGTGGGCCTCGCGGTCATGCACAATCACAGGCAAATTTAGTTCTTTTGCAAGCCGCAACTGCATTTCAAAAAGCGCTAACTGCTTTTCGCGGGACTCTTTCTCATAATGATAGTCCAAGCCTATTTCGCCCACGGCAACCGTTTTTGAATCTTTCAGCAAATCGCGCAGAACCGCTTCCGCGTTTTCGGGGACGTCCTCTAAATTGAGCGGATGAAACCCCGCCGCCGCGTAAATATAACCGTATTTCTGCGCAAGTGCCTGTGCAAACCGCGTGGATTCCACATTTACGCCGCAGGAGAGTATACCCGAAACGCCTTTTTCGGGAAGTGCGTCCAGCAATTCGTACACATCCTCGGAAAAGCGTTCGTCATCATAATGCGCATGGGAGTCAAAAATATGCATAAGGTGAGGGGAGTCGAACCCAATATGGCTCATCGGATTCTCGCACCGTTCGGCATAGAGCTGTCCACAAATACGACTTTTACATCGTCTTCACTGCAATCCGCCGCCAAAATCATCCCTTGGCTTTCCACACCGCAAAGCACGGCGGGCTTTAAGTTTGCCACCAGCACAATTTTCTTGCCGACCAAATCATCGGAGGCGTACCATTTGGCAATTCCGCTTGCAACCGTGCGCGGCGTATCCGTGCCGTCGTTTAAGGTCAGCTTCAAAAGCTTTTTCGCGCGCTTGACGGGTTCGCACGCCGTAACCTCGGCAACGCGCAGTTCCACTTTCATAAAATCTTCAATGCCGATTTGCGCCAAGCCCTCGATTTTCGGGGTTTCCGTCTTTTTCTCCGCTTCCGTCTCTGCTTTTTGTGCGGCGGTTAATTCCGCAATCAGCTTTTCCGCGTCAATACGGCTGAAGAGCGGCGTTGCCGTTCCGACGCGTTCGCCGACTTTTAAGCCGCCGAAGGTCTTTAAAGACTCGTAATCGCGCACCTCCGTGCCGAGCTGTTCGAAAATCGCCGCCGATGTGTCGGGCATATAGGGCGTGAGCAATACGGCAAGATAGCGAATCCCCTCTAAGAGATTGTAAAGCACCGTGCCGAGCCGCGCTTTTTGCGCTTCGTCTTTCGCAAGCGCCCAAGGCATTGTTTCATCGATATATTTGTTCAGACGGCGTGCAAGCGTCAGAATGCACGCCACACTGTCGCTGATTTTGTATTCGTTGATGCAGCGGTCCATATCGGCAAGGGTCTGCACCGCGAGCGCTTTGACTTCTTTGTCAAATTCGCCTGTACACTCACCCGACTGCACCACACCGTCAAAGTATTTGTTCTGCATCGCGACGGTGCGGTTGACCAGATTGCCGATGGTATTCGCCAAATCGGAATTGTACCGCTCAATCATCGTTTCATAGGTAATCGAGCCGTCCGCCGCGTGAGGCATTTCGGACAGCAAATAATAGCGCACCGCATCCACGCCGAACACTTTAATCAAATCGTCGGCGTAAATGACGTTCCCGCGGGATTTCGACATTTTATCCTCACCGAACAACAGCCACGGATGCCCGTAGACCTGCTTCGGAAGCGGCTCGCCGAGCGCCATGAGCATAATCGGCCAGTAAATGGTATGGAAACGGACAATGTCCTTGCCGATGATATGCACGTCGGCAGGCCAGTATTTTTTGTAGGCGTCGCCGCTGCCGTCGGGGTCGTAGCCGAGGGCGGTGATATAGTTTGACAGCGCGTCGAGCCAAACGTAAATGACATGCTTGTCGTCAAACGTGACGGGTATGCCCCATTTGAACGAGGTACGCGAAACGCACAAATCCTGCAATCCGGGTTTGATAAAGTTATTGAGCATTTCCTTTTTGCGCGCTTCGGGATAAATGAAATTCTCGTTGTTCTCAATAAATTCTTCCAGCTGTTTCTGATATTTCGACAGACGCAGAAAATACGCTTCCTCTTTCGCCTTTTTCACTTCGCGGTGACAGTCGGGACAGCAGCCGTTTTCGTCGAGCTGGCTTTCCGTCCAGAACGACTCGCACGGCGTGCAGTACAGTCCCTCGTATTCGCTTTTGTAAATATCGCCTTGGTCGTACAGCTTTTTAAACATTTTCTGCACGGCTTTTTCGTGGTAATCATCCGTCGTGCGGATAAATTTGTCATACGTGGTGTTTAAAGCGTCGCAAATTCCGCGAATCTCGCCCGCAACCTTGTCTACATATGCTTTCGGCGACACACCCGCCGCTTTCGCATATTCTTCAATCTTCTGCCCGTGCTCGTCCGTGCCCGTCAGGAAGAAAACGTCATACCCTAACATTCGCTTATACCGCGCAATGGCGTCGGTCAGTACGATTTCATAGCTGTTGCCGATGTGCGGCTTGCGCGAGGTGTAGGCGATAGCGGTGGTGATATAAAACTTCGGCTTTTCACACATAATTTTCTTCCTCTCCGTGTGTTCAAAAATTTTGACATTTTATTGTACCAAATTTTCAAGAATATTTCAACTTTTTATTTCGTACCCGCTTTGCCGAAACAGAAAGATTGCGGAGCGGCACTTAAGGCCGTTCCCTATGTATCAAATTTACTGCGTGCGATGTGAGATTCTTCGCTATCGCGCAGAATGACAGTAGGAGCGAACTCTGCTGAAACTTCGCGGACGGACGAAGACGTCCGTCCCTACGCGCTCGGAATGACAAATTGTGCGCAACCGTTTGCCGTTTGTCAATCCGCAAAATACACAATATACAGGCGTAAATTTTGTATTCGCTTCCGTATTTTTTGTAAATTCTCAGAAACGGCTTGAAAATCATGTCGATTGTGGTACAATAATTGTAAACGGTTATGTACCGAATGATGTCCCTTCGCCTGACGGCGAAGAAGGACGCTTGTACCGTCACACTAACGCGGCGGCACAATATTTTTATCTTTTAATTTTAAACAGAAAGGAACGGTAAGCCGCCCGCAAATCCTGCACGGCATACCGTACGGCAATACATATGCAAAACAAATTTATTCAAAAAACAGTTGCGGCGTGTTTAACGCTGGCGTTGGCGCTGGCGGCATTTTCCGCCTGCGGAAAAGACGAAAAACCGCTGGTTCCCGACGATGCCTCTGCGCCGATTACACAAACCGCGGCACAGTCCGATAAAAATCCGCTGACGGGATTGGATTTGCGCGCGGAAGCCATCGGCAAACGCCCCGTGGCGGTCATGGTGGAGAATTCTCCGCAGGCGCGTCCGCAATGGGGCCTGAGCTCCCCCGACATTGTAATTGAAGGCGTTACCGAGGGCGGCATCACCCGTATGATGTGGCTGTATGCCGACATTGCCGATATGCCGAAGGTCGGTCCGACACGCAGTGCGCGGCACGACTATGTGGAGCTTGCGGAAGGCTTTGACGCAATCTACGTGCATTTCGGCGGCAGTGTATATGCATATGACACACTCAAAAAGGACAAGGTGGACGATATTGACGGCACAGCGTCGGGCAGTTACTTCTCACGCGACAAGTCGAGGAACGTTGCAACGGAGCATACCGCATACACCACAGGCGAAAATATCCAAAAAGCCATTGCCGATAAAGGACTGCGCACAGGTATCAACAGCAGTAACGCTTCGCCCTTCACTTTCGCTTCGGAAAAACAGACGCTCTCCGGCGGTGCGTGCACAAGCGTCACCGCGGTATTTTCAAATAATTACAAGCATACCTTTAAATATAATGCCGAAGAAGGCGTGTATGCCAATCATATGAACACCTCGGAAATGAAAGACGCAAACGGCAAAACGATGAAAGTCGCAAATGTGCTGATTTTGTATACGGGAATCAGCGGTGTGCAAGGCTCAGACAAGGGGCACGTAGATTGGGATTTAATCGGCGGCAACGGTGTGTATGTTTCAAACGGCACATATCAAAACATTAAATGGTCTAAAGGTACGGCGACCAATCCGACCGCACCTCTGAAACTGACAGACGAAAGCGGCGCGGAGCTGAAGCTGAACACAGGCAAGATGTGGATAGGCTTTGTTCCTGCCGATAACAGCGCTGCTACCGTTATTGCGTAAAACAAATCCATAATATTCAAACAGGGTCACCGAACGGTGACCCTGTTTGAATGTGACAAAAGAATTTTTCCCTAACAGGGGAAATGTCGAGCAAAGCGAGACAAAAGGGTAACGGCGAAGCCGTAACCCGACGACCCGCGGGCGAACACCGTTCGCCCCTACGCGTTTGTGCGCAATCGTTAATTTGCGTGAATCGCTCCTACGGGGGTGCGTAAATGCCCTGCTTCTGCTAGATAAAATCGGGTGTACGGCAAAATGCTGTACACCCGATTTCTCTAATGCAAATTATTTTATTCGTCTTTCAGTGCGGCGCGTTCGGCAATGACCTTATCGGCAACCTCGCGCGGAGCTTGTTCATAACGGACAAACGCGAAAGTATGCGACCCTCTGCCTGCGGTGACGGAGCGCAGAACAGTGGGGAAATCGCCCATCTCTGCCATCGGCACTTCCGCGACCAGCTCCTGCATTTTCGGCTCGTCCGCAGGTCCCATGCCGAGCACTCTGCCGCGCCGTTTGGTGATGTCGCCCATAATGTCGCCGAGATTGTCATCGGGCATGCGCGCAGTCAGCGTTCCGATAGGCTCCAAAATTGCCACATCCGCTTTCGGCATCGCATTCTTAAAGCAGATGGACGCCGCCGTTTTGAACGCCATTTCCGAGGAATCCACAGGGTGGTAGGAGCCGTCGTACAGCGTCGCCTTCAAACCGACCATCGGATAGCCTGCGGCGAAGCCTTTTTCCACGCACTCGCGTAAGCCTTTTTCCACGGCGGGGAAGAAATTCTTCGGCACAGAGCCGCCGACAACCGCCGTTTCAAAGACCAGACTGTCGCTGTCGCACGGTTCAAATTTAATCCATACATCGCCGAACTGCCCGTGACCGCCCGACTGCTTTTTGTGTCTGCCCTGCGCCTCGACGGTTTTGCGGACAGTCTCACGGTAGGCAACCTTCGGCACTTCCAAAGTCACTTCTACGCCGAATTTATTTTTCAGCTTGGAAACGATTACATCCAAATGCTGTTCGCCGAGACCCGAAAGCACCTGCTCGCGCGTTTCGGTATTGTTGGTATAACGGATGGTGGGGTCTTCTTCCATCAATCGCAAAAGACCTGCGGCGACCTTTTCCTCTTCGCCCTTTTTCGAAACCTTGACCGCCATGGAAAGACACGGTGCGGGGAAATCGACCCCTTTCAGTGTCAGAATATCCTTTGCGCTGCAGAGCGTATCGCCTGTTTTCACGCCCGCAAGCTTTGTGAGTACGCCGATGTCGCCCGCGGGAATCTCCTTGGCGTCCTCCTGCTTTGCGCCCTTAACGGTGATGATTTTGCCGATTTTTTCCGCTTCGCCCGTACGCGGATTGTACACAGCGCTGTCCGCTGAAAGTTTTCCCGAAATCACCTTGACAAAGGACATTTTGCCAACGAACGGGTCGGCAACGGTTTTGAAGCAAACCGCCGCAAGCGGTCCTGCCTCATTACAGGGCAGAATGCCCGTTTCACCGTTTTCGTATTCCGCATCTTCGCCCGCGTAGCCGAATGCACCGGGCGCAGACCATGCAAGCCCGTACAGCAGTTGGTCAACCGCCGCCGCGGTTAAGCCCGATACGGCATATACAGGATAAATCGAACCGTCAAAAATCCCGATGCAAAGCCCTTTGAGAATCTCCTCTTTGGTAAACGGCTCGCCCTCGAAAAATTTCTCCATGAGTGCGTCGTCCGTGGTAGCAACCGCTTCCATAAACGCCGCAGTCATATCTGCAATGACGGGATCTTGGGGCATATCGACCTTTTGCGCTTTGCCGTTTTCATAGGCAAACGCCATACCCGTCATCAGATTCACGTAACACTTGACGAGATTGCCCTCCATGTACGGAATGATGGTCGGACAAAGCTTGTTGCCGTAAACTTCTTTCAGCGCGTCAAAGGTCTTGTAAAAGCTTCTGTGGTCGGAATCGGTTTTCGTGATGGCAAAGAATTTTGCCGCGCCGCTTTTTTCGGCAGCTTTAAAAGCCTTTTGGGTACCGACGTCCACACCCGACCCCGCCGAGGTGACAATCAGCACCGCCTCCGCCGCGCGGATGGCTTCCGCCGCACCGCCCTCAAAGTCAAAGAGACCGGGCGCGTCTAAAATATTCAGTTTGGTATTGTCCCATTCAATCGCCGCCATTGCAGAGGAAACGGAGGATTTGCGGCGCTTTTCTTCCGCGTCAAAATCCAGCACGGTATTGCCGTCGGCGACTCTGCCGAGACGGTCGGTTGCGCCCGCGAGATACAGCATCGCCTCGCAAAGCGTGGTTTTGCCTTTGCCGCCGTGCCCGACGACCGCAATATTGCGGATATTGTTTGCGCTGTAAGATTTCATAAATATGCCTCCCAAAATTGAATCCCTGCTAACATCTATGTAAAACAGATAGTTTTTTCAGCAAGTATACAAAAATTGTAGCATATGTGCCTAAAAATAGCAACCGTCTTTTTGAGATTTTATGAAATACATGAAATATTTCCGCTTATACCTGTCTCCAAAGCATTCTGTTGTTTTCAAAACGGTAGGCGATACGGTCTTCGTCATACAGATAGGACAAATAGGAACGCACCGTACTGCCGATTAACACATACTGATTCGGATTCATTGTCAAAGCATACTTTTCAAAAATATACGCCAAAATCTCCTCAAAGGTTTTCTCCGTCCGACAGGCGGCGCAGACGGACGCGGCAATCTCCTCCACCTTGGCACGGTTTACCTCTATTAGTGCAGTAATATCTTCCGTTGCCGCACAGTGCGAGGGGATATACAGCTTGCCGCGCAGGGTGTGTAAAAAATCCAGCGTATTTAAAAACGCCCGCACATCGTAGAGGAAAAACAAATGATATTTTTCTATCGTTTCCGCACTGAACAGCGAATCGGCTAAAAAATACACGCCGTCACTCGTTTTTACGCCAATCATATCCAAAAAGTGCCCTTTCAGCGGAAACGTTTCCAATCCCTGCGGCAGATTGCCCGCAGCAGGCTTTACCGCCGACGGCTTGGCGAGCAAAAATTTATTGCGCAGTTCCCGAAACGGAAACCCGCCGTACAAAAAGGACGGTTCCAATTCGGGGGCTTCCGTAAAGCTTTTTTCCATCCCGTCGGCAAGGATTGTGCAGTCGGTTCTGTCCTGAATCAGTTTGTTGCCGCCGATATGGTCCGCATTGGAATGCGTATTTACAATGCCCTGTACCTGCAAGCCCTCTGCCGCCAACAACTTCAGAATTTTTTTGCCCGCGTCTTTATCGCCGCCCGAATCAATCAAATACACATGTGCATCATCCGTCTTGTAAACGCCGATGTTAACGGCATTTTTTATGTAATAGGTGCGCGCACCAACGGGAATCAGTTCCATAGAAAACATCCTTTAAATTTTATATTATGCGGTATATCGTTTTATACATCGCGGAAAGCGCCAGACGACGCATTCCGTGCGTTTCATCAGTTTTTGCGGGTCGTCGGGGACGCCGACCCCTACGGGTTTGTGCAAATCTGTCATTCTGAGCGACGGCGAAGAATCTCACACAGCACAAACCGACTGTAACGCAAAGCCCATAGGGACGACCCAGGCACGCTGCCCGCTTTGGACTCTCCACGCGAAGCAGGTCTGCTAAACACAAAAAATCCCCGCATTCCGAAGAACACGGGGGACAGGCTTATAAATTCGCAAGCACACTGCCGAACATATCGGTATTTGCAAGCTCCACTGCGCCCTTATCGACCAGCGCGGCGGTTTTCGGGTCAATCGGCAGGCGGGCGAGGACGGGCACATCCAACTCCTTTGCGACCTCGTCGATTTTGCTCTCGCCGAAAATCGCATACTGCTTGCCGCAGTCGGGACACTCGAAATAACTCATGTTCTCGACCAATCCCAACACGGGGATGTTCATCATTTTCGCCATATTGTATGCCTTTTTGACAATCAGCGTAACCAAATCCTGCGGTGTGGTGACAATCACGATACCGTCCACGGGCAGACCCTGAAACACCGTCAGCGGTACGTCGCCTGTGCCGGGCGGCATATCAACAAACATGTAGTCCACATCGCCCCAAATCACTTCCTGCCAAAATTGGTTAATCATACCCGAAATCACAGGACCGCGCCAAATCACGGGCGCGTCCTCTTTTTCCAACAGCAGGTTCACACTCATCACACGGATACCCGTTTTGGTCTGCATCGGGAAAATACCCTCGTCACTGCCCTCCGCGCGGCCATGGAGACCGAACGCCTTCGGAATGGACGGACCTGTGACGTCCGCGTCTAAAATCGCTGTCTGTTTGCCGCTTGACTGTGCCGCCACCGCCAAAAGCGATGTGACAAGGCTTTTGCCGACGCCGCCTTTACCGCTGACAACGCCGATGACTTTTTTCACCGTGCTGTATTTATTTTCGGGCAAACGTAAATCTTTCTTTTCACAGTTCTCGGAACAGGAACTGCAATTTCCGGAACAACCTTCACTCATGTTTTCATATCTCCTTTTTTATTTCGTACCCACTCTGTTAAAACAGGGGATTTTTGTGCTCGGTTCTTTACTTGCTTACAGTAAGAATGTAGGGGTCGGGAGACGAGACCGTCGCTCCCTACGGGTTAGTGCTGATTTTTTTGATTTTGCGCGTAGGGACGGACATCCTTGTCCGTCCGCGAAGTTTTATCAGATTTCGGCGGGCACATCGTGAAGCGCCCCTACGCGTTTGCAAAGATTTGTCATTCTGAGCGACAGCGAAGAATCTCACACGGCACAATATAAATTTGATTCACGTGTAGGGAACAACCTCTGTGTTGTTCCCTGGGGTTTTATCTGATTTCGACGGGCGCGCATTGCACGCCCCTACGGTTTGTGCGGTTATTTTACATACTGTAGGGACAGCCCTCGCGGCTGTCCGCTTTTCGGCCAAACACAGTTCGCCCCTACAGGTTTCATGCCGACGGTTTGCGCTCTTTTTCTTTATTCTTCCGCAAATCGCGGAAAAAATCCGACAGGACTGCGGCACATTCTTCTTCCCGCACACCGCCTTCATACAGCGGCTTATGTGTAAAAGGGTAATCAAAAAGATGCATAACGCTTTCCACCGCGCCGTTTTTCAAATCGTATGCACCGAAGGTTACTTTTCTCAGACGCGCATTGAGAATCGCGCCCGCACACATCGGACACGGTTCGAGTGTGACGAACATTTCACATTCCCACAGCCGCCATCCGCCCAAAACCGCACATGCGGTACGGATAGCCTCAATTTCGGCATGCGACAGCGCGTCTTTCACGGTTTCGCGGCGGTTTCTGCCGACAGCGACAATCTCACCGTGCCGCACAATCACCGCACCGACAGGCACCTCGCCTTCGGCGGCGCTTTCCTTCGCCGCCTGTAATGCCGCCGTCATAAAATCGGTATTTTCCATATCAGAATTCCACATATTGCGCCGTTTCAATCAGCAGATATAGAAACGCTAAAATCATCGGCACGGTGCAGATATAGGTTTTGCCCTTTTCTCCGCGCTGTAAAATGCCTTCGCCGCCGCCCATCGGCACGCGTGCATACATTTTAAAATACAGCACCGCGCAGACAAGCCCGACAACGCCAATCGCACCGACCATGGAAAGAATGACGAGATTCGCCGCAGATTCCGCCAGATTATCGACCGCGACCTGCATCATAACCGCAGTAAAATTGTTTAAGAAATGAATCGCGACACCGACCCACATGGAGCCTGTGACAGTTACCGCATAGCCGATGGCAATGCCTGCAATAAACGCAAACGGAATCTGCACCATGTTGCCGTGCATCATCGCGAATACGAGCGCTGACATTGCGATTGCAAATTTATCGCCGTACCGCCGCAGAGGCTGCATCACCGTACCGCGGATGGCAAATTCTTCGACAAACGCAGGTACAACCGCTGTGCCGAGTACCGTCAAAAGGATTTTCGGGACTGTGTCCAGCACGGTTTCATCCTGCGGCATGGTAAAGGTGATTCCAAACATCCCTTCCACCATTGCAGATAATATATTGGTCGCGTAACTGCCTACAATACAGCACATTAGACCCGCAAAAATGAGCAGGACGGCGGCTTTGCCGTCATACGGTGTGCCAAGCGGTAAATCTTTGATGAAATTCCGCTTTTTTTGATATACATAGCTCAAAAGAAACGGAACAAAAATGATGACCAAAGAAAAGACGGCGTTTACCGCGATGTAGGCGCTTGTGTTCTCCTGATAAACGGATTTAAAACCGGGAATCAGAAGCAGAAGAAAACTAAGCACAAACGCAAACAGGGAAAAGCCCAGCACGGAAAGTCCGTGTGCCATACTCATTCTGCGAAGGCGCGAGGTATCCTCCCGTTTTTTCTGAAAATCAGGCGTGTTCAGCGGCACAAACCCGCCGCCTGCGTAATACTGCCCGTAATAGGGTGTCTGCGGCGCGCGGTACGTCGGCTGACCGTACGGATATTGTCCGTAGCCCGCATTGTACTGCCCATACGGATTCTGTCCGTTTCCGTAAGGATTTTGATTTTGCGCATAGGGATTTTGACCGTAGCTTTGCTGTGCGCGGTTCGCGTAAGGATTTTGTGTATACGGATTTTGCGCACTGCCCGAGGGGGCGTTCTGTGCGGTATATCCGTTCGGGTTTTGCGTATACGCGCCCTGTGAACCGCCGTTTGTATTCGGATTTTGTGCGGTTTGCGCTTCCGCCTGTGCCGAAGCCGTGCCGTTCGGCGGCATTTCATAAGTTGTATTCTTTTGTTCGTCCATACACATTCTCTTTTCTGCAAATATACAAAAGGCTCCAAAAAGGCATCCTTATTCTTGTATACATATATAACACGAAAATACACCGCAGTTGTGTCAATTCTGTAAATTTTTATTTCGTACCGATTTTGCAAAAACAGGCGCTTTTTAGGCTCGGAGCCGTTATTTGGATTTGTATCAATCTTTTGCTTCGTACCAAATTTGCAAAAACAGGCACCATTTAGGCTCGGAGCCGTTATTTTGGATTCGCACCGCGTACGTCAAAACAGGAATTTTCGCAGCTCGGTTCTTTATTTGCGCAAAATCGGTCTGCGAATAAAGGCCGAAAAGCCTGTCATTCTGAGCCGTAGGCGAAGAATCACACATCGCACAAAGTGTATTTTGTGTACGTGTAGGGCGCGGGCTTGCTCGCGCCGTTGCTTTTGGCGAAATCCAACCTCATTCGGGTCGTTGCGGATGCCACCCTACGGGATTGCGCATTTGTTTTGCGAACCGTAAGGACAGCCCTCGCGGCTGTCCGTTTTTCGGGCGAACGCAGTTCGCCCCTACGGGGATTTGCGTGTCATCATTGGTTGGTACGGATTTTGCGGACGGGGGTACGGCTTCACCATTACCCTTTTATCGCTTCGCGACATTTTCCCCAACAGGAAAATCTTCGTCCGTCCCTACACGGGCGCGCAATGCACGCCCCTACGGTATGTGCAGATTTTTGCGGGCGGGCACGGAGACCCGCCCCTACGGTTCGTGGTTCGCTGTTCGGTTGCGCCGCAATCTATTATGCCTCGCTGTCTGCCGCTGCCGCCGTGTTCGCGGGTTCTGCGGTATCGGCAGAATCTGCTTTTTCTGCGGGTTCTTCACCCTCGGCAATTTCCGCTTTTTCCTCTTCCTTCGGCGTTACGGACAGCGTCATCACCTTTTCACCCTCGGAAATGCGCATCACGCGCACACCCTTGGACGGGCGCGCAAACTCGCTGATGTCGCCTGCGGAAATTCGGATAATTACGCCGTCGGAGGCAATCAGAATCACATCCTCGTCCTCGGAAACCATCGTAATCGCGGCAACATCGCCGTACTGCTTCGTATGGTAATTGATTAAACCCTTGCCGCCGCGCGACTGCACGCGGTAATTGGAGACATCCGAACGTCTGCCATAGCCTGTTTCGGAAACGGTCAGCACCTTTTTCGCGGGGTCAAGCACGCACATACCCGCCACACAGTCGCCCTCTGCGAGCGTAATCGCTTTCACGCCGCGCGCGGTTCTGCCGATAGAGCGTGCATCGTCCTCTTTGAACGAAATGCACATACCCTTTTTCGTGGCAATCATCAGCTGTTGTTCGCCGTCGGTCAGTTTGACCCAGCACAGCTCATCGCCCTCGTCTAAATTGATGGCGGCAATGCCGTTTTTGCGGATATTTTTGTACGCATCCAATTCCGTGCGCTTGATAATCCCGTTTTTCGTGACCATACAAAGGTATGCATCTTCTGTGCCGAAATCGGGCACGCGAATCATTGCGGTAACCTTTTCTTCCGCCGTCAGCGGCAAAATATTGACAATATTCATACCCTTGCTGGAGCGGCTTCCCTCGGGGATTTCATAGCCTTTCAGGCGGTATGCCCGTCCGAGTGAGGTGAAGAACATAATATAATCGTGGCTCGAGCAGGTGAACATCGTTTGCGCAATATCCTCTTCACGGCGCGTCATACCCTTAATGCCCTTACCGCCGCGGTGCTGTGTCTGATAGGTATCGACAGGCTGACGCTTAATATAGCCCATATTGGTAAGCGTAAACACGCAGGTTTCTTCGGGAATCAAATCCTCAATGTCCACCTCACCGCTGACGCTGACAATCTCGGTGCGGCGCTCGTCCGCAAATTTGTCGCCAATGGCATTCAGTTCCGTTTTTACAATTTCCAGCACGCGTGCTTCCGAACCGAGAATTTCCAGATAATCGGCAATCTTCCGTTGCAGTTCGTCGCGTTCTTCCAAAATCTTTTTGATTTCCAAGCCCGCCAGCTGACCGAGACGGTAAGCTACGATTGCCGCCGCCTGTGGGTCGTCAAAGCCGAATTTCTCCATAATCGCGGCTTTCGCTTCGGGTGTGCCGCCCTTACAGGCACGGATGGTCGCTATGATTTCATCCACAATATCGATAGCGCGGGCGAGACCCTCTAAAATATGCTCTCTGTCCTGTGCTTTTTTAAGGTCGTACTTTGTTCTGCGCGTAATGACCTCACACTGGAACTCCAGATATTTTTGCAGAATTTCTTTGAGCGTCAGGGTTTTCGGCTCGCCGTTTACAAGCGCAATCTGAATGATGCCGTAAGTGATTTGCAGTTGTGTATACTGGAACAGATGATTGAGGACAACCTGCGGGTTCGCGTCGCGCTTTAAATCCACGACCATGCGCATACCCTCGCGGCTGGAATAGTCGTTGATGTCGGCAATGCCCTCAATACGCTTATCCTTCACGAGGTCGGCAATACTTTCAATCAGCCTCGCCTTGTTGACCTGATAGGGAAGCTCGGTCACGACAATCGAAAACCTGCCGTTTTTCTCGTTTTCGACAATTTCCGCGCGCGCGCGCAGGGTGATTTTGCCGCGCCCCGTCGCGTAAGCGGCACGGATGCCCGCTCTGCCCATAATGATACCCGCCGTGGGGAAGTCGGGTCCTTTGATGTGCTCCATCAAATCCTCGACGGTTGCATCGGGATTGTCTATCAGCACATTGAGTCCGTCAATAACCTCTCGCATATTGTGCGGCGGAATGTTTGTCGCCATACCGACGGCAATACCCGTAGAGCCGTTGACCAGCAAATTCGGAAAACGCGACGGCAGAACCACAGGCTCTTTCAGACGGTCGTCGTAGTTGGGCATAAAATCGACGGTGTTTTTGTCGATATTGGTGAGCATTTCCATCGAAATTTTGCTCATTCTCGATTCCGTATAACGGTAAGCCGCAGGCGGGTCGCCGTCGACAGAACCGAAGTTGCCGTGCCCATCCACAAGCATATAGCGCATCGAGAAGCTCTGCGCCAAGCGTACCATTGCGTCATACACAGACGCGTCGCCGTGCGGGTGATAACGGCCTAAAACCGAACCGACGGTATCGGCGCACTTTCTGTATGCCTTTTCGGGATACAGATTATTTTCAAACATCGTATAGAGAATACGCCGATGCACAGGCTTTAAGCCGTCGCGCACATCGGGCAGCGCACGGGAAACAATAACTGCCATGGAATAATCCAAAAAGGATTTTCGCACTTCCTTATTGATTTCCACATTTACAATTTTTTGCTGCTCGAACGGAATGTATTCCTTTTGCGGCTCATTTTGATGTTTTTTCATGTATGGAACCTCTTTTCCGTGCATCTGACGCACTTCAAATCGTTTAATTTATTGGATAGATAGTTTTTATCTATTTGTGTTTTTGCCTTTCTTTGTCTGGTTTTTGCTTTCTTTTTTCTGCTTTTATTTGCTGATTTTAATCCATTTTGTTTTGTATAGTGAAGAAAAAATGTGAATAGATAAATTCTGTCTATTCTTGATTTTCCTTTGCGTATTCCTTTAAGGCGTTGTATTGGGTGTATTCCCATGCGCGCTGAAAATGCGTTTCATTTTTTATGA
>UQFM01000021.1 GCA_900540295.1 uncultured Oscillospiraceae bacterium | reverse complement strand
TAATCTTTGTCTTTATTTTTTACCTAAATTGGGTCATATCTATTTACAACGCAGATAAAATTTCCGAATTTTCTGAAAAATCCTCTTGCTTTTCTTTTGTGTCTCATATATAATATAAAGGCTGTTAAACGTATTCGTTTTCAGGTTTCCTGTGAAATCAGTGCAAAACAGAATATGCTACTGTGGCTCAGTTGGTAGAGCAGCTGATTCGTAATCAGCAGGTCGGCGGTTCGAGTCCGCCCAGTAGCTCCAGTCGAGAGCCTCGACACGCAAATCGCGTGCGGGGCTTTTTCTGATTTAAAACTTAAATGCTCGCGTTAAAGAAATATCTTTTTCGTAACCCACAGACAAAAAGGTTATCATTAGGGCAGCCTTTTTTTGTTGCCGAAATCGAAAAATGCTTGCCTTTTCATAACAAGCAAACGGTGTTGCTTGACATATACCCTGTATATGCGTTATACTTATTGAAAATGAAAACGATTTTCATTTTCATACAAGAGGCGAATGACGATGGCATATAAAACACGGCAAAGTGCGGAGATTCTTTCCCTGCTTGCGCAAAACAGGGAACGGCATCTTACGGCGGAAGAGATTTATTTTTCTCTTAAAAATAAAGGGGAGACGGTCGGGCAATCGACGGTTTACCGACAGCTGGAACGGCTGTTTTCTGAGGGGAAGGTGCGCAAATTTGCGGGCGCGGACGGACGCGGGGCATGCTTTCAGTATGCGGAAAACGGCGTGGTTTGCCGTGCGCATTATCATTTAAAGTGTGTGGCGTGCGGCTGTCTTTTGCACGCGGAATGCGGCTTTTTAAACACACTTTCCGAACATATACAAAAAGAGCACGGGTTTACGGTAGATAACGGACGCACGGTGTTTTACGGACTGTGCGCCGACTGCGCCGAAAAAGGAGAACGGCAGTGATACAAGCTTTGCATGCGGGGGAAGAGATTTCCCTCGGATTATGGGATATACTTTTAGATACCCTTTTGGATTCTTTAAAAATTTTGCCGTTTTTATTTTTGGCGTTTGTAATTATGGAATTGTTGGAGCACCGTGCAAACGGCAGAATCGAGCGGTTTTTTACAAGGGCGGGAAAAGCGGGACCTGCGGCGGGCGCATTGCTCGGCTGTGTGCCGCAGTGCGGTTTTTCCGTGCTGTGTGCCAATTTGTATGCGGGCGGCGTTGTGACGCGCGGCACGTTAGTTGCAGTGTTTCTTTCCACTTCGGATGAGGCGGTCCTTTTGCTTGCCGCCGCACCGCAGCAGCTGCCTGCACTTTTGAAGCTTTTGCTTTGCAAAGTCGTAATTGCCGTTGCCGCGGGCTATGTTGTGGACTTTTTCGGGCGGCGCACCCGTCGGCAAAGCATCGGCAGTCTGCATGAGATTTGCGATCACGAGCATTGCGGCTGTGAAAAGCACAAGGGCATTTGGATACCCGCGCTTTTGCATACCGTGAAAATTTTCGGATTTTTACTGTTATTTACATTTTTATTAAACTTTCTGGTGGCGTGGCTCGGGCACGAACGGCTGGAGACACTGCTGTTGCACGACTCCGTATTCCAGCCCTTTGCGGCGGCACTGCTCGGATTTTTACCGAACTGTGCGGCGTCCGTGCTGTTGACCCAACTGTATTTGGAAGGTACGCTCGGCTTCGGCGCGGTAGTTGCGGGTCTTTGTACGGGCGCGGGCGCGGGGCTTTTGGTGCTGTTCCGAGAAAATCGGCATGTCAAGGATAATCTGAAAATATTGGGTATTTTATATGCTGTCGCTGCTGTTTCAGGCGTGATTTTACAGGCGGCAGGCATTTGAACTTCGGCGTATACTGCGCGCTTGATGCACTGCAAAAATCAGTACTAATCCATAGAGGCGAACTGTGTTCGCCCGCGGACAGCGAGCCCGGGCTGTCCCTACGGTATGTAAAATAACCGTGCCAACCCGTAGGGGTGCTTCACGAAGCGCCCCACAAAGTCAGATGTGATTTTGCGGACGGACAAGGATGTCCGTCCCTACGCGCGAACCGATTTGCTTGGTGCTATGTGAGATTTTTCGCTTCGCGCAGAATAACAAAAAAGGTGTTAGGATGACCAAAGAAACTTATTTGCGTTTAAGTACGCCGTTTCGGAAAAATACGGCTTTGCGGCACGCGCTTGTGTATACGGATTTAATTTTGACGGGGCTTGTGTATCTTTCCTATCCCGTTTTGCTCGGCATACTGTTTTTTACAAAGGACGTGCGGTTTTGGCGGTGTCTGTTTGTGCCTGCCGTTTCGTTTTTGGCGGTCAGCGGATTGCGCAAACTGATAAATGCGGAACGTCCGTATGACAAACTGCATTTTCAGCCGATTTTAAATAAACACAAGCACGGCGAATCCTTTCCGAGCCGCCATGTGTTCTCTGTGTTTGTAATTGCCATGGCGTTTTATTATACCTGTGTGCCTGTCGGCGTTGTTCTGACGGTATTCGGCGTGCTGATGGCGGCAGTTCGCGTTGCAGGCGGCGTGCATTTCCCGCGCGATGTTGCGGCAGGTGCGGCAGTCGGAATTGTATCGGGCGTGTTGGGATTTTTTGTGATTTAATAATTGTAAAATAAAAAGGAATGATGGAAATGCTTTTATTTTTAGAATATCCGAAATGCACCACTTGTCAGAAAGCCAAAAAATGGCTGACAGAGCAGGGCGTGGAATTTGAAGACCGTGATATTAAACTGCAAAATCCGACCTTTGCGGAACTGTCCGAATGGTACGGCAAAAGCGGTCTGCCGCTGAAGCGCTTTTTTAACACAAGCGGTCTTTTGTATAAATCCATGGGCTTAAAGGATAAATTGCCCGCAATGACCGAAGAAGAACAGCTGAAGCTGTTGGCAACGGACGGTATGCTCGTCAAACGTCCTTTACTTATCGGCGAAAATTTTGTTTTGACAGGCTTCCGCGCTGAAAAATGGGCGGAAAAGCTGTAATTTGAATCCTTTTAAAAATCCAAAATTTACCGCCGATTTTCAGTCGGCGGTTTTCTTTTTGCATATTTTTTGCGGATTTTCAAATACTAAAAGCGACGGAGGTGAAGTCAAAATGACAAACAAGGAATTGTTATATGTGGAAGACGCGCTCGGTCATGAGCAGTATTTTCAGACACGCTGTAATGAAGTGATGAATCAGATGCAGGACGCGGATTTGAAAATGTGCGTACAGCAAATGGCACAGCGCCACAGTCAGCTGTTCCAGAGCTTTTACGGCTTGCTGTAACGTGTTTGGATACGGAAAAGGAGACAATTATGGACGATAAAAATTTGATGGAGGGCATTCTGCTTTTGGAAAAAGGCGTTTGCGACCTCTATATGCACGGTACGATTGAATCGCCGACGGGCAATGTGCGCAAAACCTTTAACGATGCGCTGAATGAGTCGCTTTGCATGCAGGATACGCTGTATGACAAAATGATGCAAAAAGGCTGGTATCCGACGGAACAGGTCGAGCAGACCAAAGTCAATACCGTGAAGCAGAAATTTTCTGCACAGTAGCAAAACCCTCTCCGCATGTGCGGAGAGGGTTTTTCTATTGTATGAAGTGGTTTTTATAAAAGTTCACTTCTTCATCCGCATGGAAATGTCGAAAGCGTGCACAGAGTGAGTGAGTGCGCCGAGGGAGATGATATCCACACCGGTTTTTGCAGTTTCGGCGAGGGTTTTGAGGGTGATGCCGCCCGAGGCTTCGGTTTTGGCTTTGCCGTCGATAACACAAACGGCTTCGCGCATCATCTCATTTGACATATTGTCGAGCATAATGATGTCCGCACCTGCCGCAACGGCCTCGCGCACTTCCTCAAGATTGCGGGTCTCTACCTCGATTTTCACCATATGCCCAAGCTTTCCGCGCAGTGCGGCGACGGCGTTTGTAATCCCGCCGCCCGCGTCAATGTGATTGTCCTTGAGCATCGCGCCGTCCGACAGGTTGAAACGGTGGTTTTTCCCGCCGCCGCAGACCACCGCGTATTTTTGCAGTGCACGCATTGCGGGGAGCGTCTTGCGGGTGTCGGTGATTTGCGCATTTGTGCCTTTCACCAAATCCACCGCCTTTGCGGTTGCGGTTGCAATGCCCGACATATGCTGTAACAGATTGAGCGCGGTGCGCTCGCCTTTTAACAGCAGTACGGTTTTGCCCGAGAATTCGGCAATCAAATCGCCTTTTTGGATTTTGTCGCCGTCCTGCTTGTAAACCTTTGCCGTGAAGGTATCGTCCAACAGCTCGAACGTGCGCAGTGCCACCGAAAGTCCGCACAGCACGCCGTCTGCCTTTGCGATGAAATACGCTGCATCGCGCTGGGTATCGGGAATCAAATAGTCCGAAGCCACATCTATATAGTTTATATCCTCTTTGAGTGCGCGGGTGATGATGTCATCCACATAAAACTGCGGTAAATTCATCCCTCATCGACCTCCTTTAATATAATATGCGCTACCGTGGCAAGGCTCAACGCCTCGCAGTAATCGGGGGTTACGGCAAATTTTCCCGTTTGCAGACGCTTTAAAATCGCGTCCACGCGTTTTAAGCCCGTGCGTACCGCACCGGGGTCTGGAATGACAAAATACGCCCGCTGCATAATGGTGCGGATTTCCGTGCGCAAGCCTTTCGGGAGCGGCGCACCTGTAATATCCGTGTTATGTTCAATTGCCGCGGCGTGGGCAAAGCCCGCGTTTACACAGCGTGTAATGTCCTCGGCGGCGCGTCTGCCGAAAACAAGCGCTTCCAAAAGGGAGTTGGACGCAAGTCGGTTTTTGCCGTGTACGCCCGTACAGGAACATTCCCCGACGGCATACAGCCGCGCAATGCTTGTCCGCGCGTCCAAATCCACACCGACGCCGCCCATTAAATAGTGCTGGCAGGGGAATACGGGAATCAAATCTTTCGTAATATCTACACCGTGCTTGAGGCACCCCGCATAAATGCCGGGGAAGCGATTCAGAAGATAGTCACGGTCGCGGTGGGTGATGTCTAAATAAAAGGCGTTGCTTCCCGTCTTGCGGCTTTCCATGATAATACATTTTGAAACCACATCGCGCGGGGCTAATTCCAATCTTTGGTCGTAACGGTGCATAAACCGTTCTTTTTTGCAGTTGAGGAGATACGCACCCTCACCGCGCACCGCTTCACTAATTAAGAATTGCTCACGGTCCGCGCCGTTGAAGGCGGTGGGGTGGAACTGTACGTAGCTTAAATTTTTAATCGTTGCGCCCAATTCGTAGGCAAGGCGGACGCCGTCGCCTGTTGCCACAGCGGGATTGGTGGTGTATTTGTACACCCTGCCGATACCGCCTGTCGCAAGCACGCAGTAGTCGCAAAAGACGGTTTTGCTTTCGCCGTTTCTTAAAATATCGGCACAAAAGCCGCTTTTGACTTTTTTGAGCGCATAAACCATGGAATTGTCACAAAGCGTGATGTTTTTGCGCGTTTTAACTTCCGCCAACAGTTTGTTGACAATTTCCGCGCCCGTGGTGTCCTTGTGATGCACAATGCGGCGGCGGCAGTGTCCGCCCTCTAAGGTTTTCTGCACCGTGCCGTCGGGATTTTTATCGAAATCCACGCCGTAGGTCATAATTTTGCGCACGTCGTCGGGACCTTCATGCACCAGCATATCCACCGCGTCGGGGTCATTTTCACGCTGCCCCGCAATGAGTGTATCTTCATAATGCAAATCGAAGCTGTCGTTTTCAAAGCTCAGCACGGCGGCAACACCGCCCTGTGCCAACGAACTGTTGGAAAGCGTGTCCTCTTTTTTAGACAGCATCAGCACCGACAGACTGTCGGGCAGTGACAGTGCGGTGTATAAGCCGCCGACGCCCGCGCCGACAATCAAAACGTCATATTTTGTCTGCATAACCATCGCCTTACTTTTTCAGCCTTTTTATCATCATTTTTGCGGCTTTGTAGATGTCGCCGCACCCTAAGGTCAGCACCAAATCGCCCGCCTCGGCATTGCGGAGTACGTAATCCGCAACCTCGTCGAAGGTGTTGAACCATACGGAATTCGGAATCCTTTCCGCCAGCTGAGCGGTGTAGACATTATAGGTGTTGATTTCGCGCGAACCCATAATTTCCGTCAGCACACAGCGGTCGGGAATTTGCAAAACCTCGGCGAAATCATCCATCAGCATATAGGTGCGCGAATAGGTGAACGGCTGAAAGACCGCCCACACGCGGTTGTAATCCATTTTCATCGCGGATTCAAGCGTCACGCGCAGTTCTGCGGGGTGGTGCGCGTAATCGTCCGCAAATGTGATGCCCGCATACTCGCCGAGCATTTCAAATCTGCGCCCCGCGCCGCCGAAGGCTTCCAAGCCCGCTTTGCAGGCGGTAAAATCCGCGCCCGCGTGCATACTTGCGGCAATCGCCGCCAAAGCGTTGAGAATATTATGCCGCCCCGGTACATTTAATTGTATGTGCCCCAATTTTTCACCGCCGTGCATCACGTCAAAGCCGTAAAACGCACCGCGCACCGTCGAGATGTTTTCGGGATAGTAGTCGTTCGCGCTTTGGAAGCCGAATGTGACAAGCGTTTTGCCTGTGATACCGTTCATCGCTTTTAAGGTGTTCCTGTCGTCGCCGTTGTACAACACCGCGTCCGTTGCCATGTCCGCGAATTTGTGAAAGCTTAAAATCAAATTATCAAGCGTCTTGAAATAATCCAGATGATCTTCGTCAATATTCAGAATGACCGCAACGGCAGGGGAAAGCTCTAAAAAGGTGTCCACAAATTCGCATGCCTCGCACACAAAATGTTCGCTTTTGCCGACACGCCCGTTTGCGTCAATTAAGGGGAGTTTGCCGCCGATGACCGCCGACGGGTCAAGTTTTGCTTCCAGCATCACCTGCGTGGTCATCGAAGTGACAGTCGTTTTGCCGTGCGTGCCGCAAATGCCGATGCAGTTTTTGTATAGCCTCGAAATCGCGCCGAACAACTTTGCACGCTCAAAGGTCGGGATTCCGCTCTCTTTGGCGGCGACCAGTTCGGGGTTATCCTTTAACAGCGCGGCGGTGTACACCACCATTTCCGCACCCGCGATATTTTCGGCTTTCTGCCCCATCGCTACGGGAATGCCGAGGGCGCGGATGCGTGCGAGCGTATCGCTTTCGTTGTTGTCACTGCCCGAAAGCACATAGCCCTCGCTGTGCAAAATTTCCGCCAAAGGGCACATGCCGCTGCCGCCGATGCCGATAAAGTGAATCCGTTTGACCTGCTTTAACAGGGTATCTATATTTTCCATACGCTTTGACCTCACAAATGCATTTACATATATACTTCTTTATTATATTGCAATCCGCAAAAAAATTAAACCCCTAAACACGTTTTTTATCACAAGAAATTCCGAAAATTCATAATATAGGAATAGAAAACCGAAAAAGAGGTGCTCTGATATGCAGTCTGTTGTCATTCTCGGCGGTGACCGAAGAAGCCGCTTTTTGGATACATATTTTAAAGAAAACGGATTTTTTACATATTGCTTCGGTGTGGACCGTGAGGTCGAGATTTCGGTACTCCGTGAAACGCTCCGAAGCAATATGGCGGTTTTGATTTTGCCGCTCCCCGCATCAAGGGACGGAAAAACCGTCAATATGCCTCTGTGCGCAGGGGCGCTGTCGCTGGATACACTCAAAGAACTTCTGTCCGCAGGACAGACGGTATTCGGCGGTATGCTGTCCGCAGACGTAAAAGCACAGCTAACGGCTGTCGGTGCGCAGGTAATCGATTATTACGATGATGAAGTCATTGTACAGAATGCACGGCTGACCGCTGTCGGTGCTATGCGCGTGCTTTCGGATATGACGGATACGCCGCCTGCAAG
The DNA here is from genome assembly GCA_900540295.1 of uncultured Oscillospiraceae bacterium. GTDB lineage: Bacteria > Bacillota > Clostridia > Oscillospirales > Acutalibacteraceae > Fimenecus. The sequence goes on along the minus strand of UQFM01000021.1, from coordinate 16,893 downwards.
ACTGTGTATCGCCGTGACAGGCTTCGGCAGAGTGGGTACGGCGGTGGCTGCGGAACTGCAAACACACGGCTGTACTGTTACGGTGGCCGCACGGCGCGCCGAGGCGCGTGCCGACGCCCAAAAAGCGGGCTGTAAGGCTTGCACGATAGAAGCACTGCGGGAAAATTTATCCGACTTTGATATCGTTGTGAACACCGTACCGGCGCGGATTTTCTCGGCGGAGGCCTTCAAAAATGCACCGAATGTGCAGTATATGGAGTTAGCGTCAGCGCCGTACGGTATGGATTTGGAAGCGGCAAAGGCTTTCGGCGTGACGGCGGTCAACGCACAGAGTCTGCCCGGAAAATATCTGCCGTACGAGGCGGCACACATTGTGGGAGAAAAAATCAAAAGTTTCTTGTAAAAAGGAGGGATAGCCAATGTCCCAAATTCGCGTGGGATTTGCCATGTGCGGTTCGTTTTGCACCTTTCATAAGGCAATTCCCGAAATGGAGCGGCTGGTGTCGCTCGGATATGATGTAATACCGATTCTGTCGCAGACAGCGTACACGACAGATACGCGTTTCGGAAAAGCGGCGGATTTTATAGAAAAAATTGAAAAATGCACGGGCAATGAAATTATTCATACCGTGTTCTCGGCAGAGCCTATCGGACCGAAAAAGCTTTTGGATGCGCTTGTGATTGCACCCGCGACGGGCAACACGATTGCAAAGCTTGCAAACGGCATTACCGATACCTCGGTCACGCTCGCGTGCAAGGCGCATCTGCGGAATGCGCGACCTGTGCTGATTGCGGTATCGACCAATGATGCGCTCGGCGCGGCGGCGAAAAACATAGGATTGTTACTCAATGCCAAAAACATCTATTTTGTACCGATGCGGCAGGATGACGCACAAAACAAACCCAATTCTATTGTGGCGGATTTTCAGAAAATCCCCGACGCGCTCGAACGTGCGTTAAAGGGTGAACAGATACAGCCGATTTTGCTGTGAGGCGGACGCACAAAACGAACGGTAATACGCAATCCCATAGGGGCAGGTGCCCTGAATGACAGTCTCTGCGTAGGGGCGTGCATTGCGCGCCCGCAAAATTCACGCAAACCAACGGCACGCATAAATCCGTAGGGGCGCTTCGCGAAGCACCCGTTGAAGTCTGATGAAACTTTGCGGAACGCGTCATCGGTCGTTCTCTACACACTGTCAAATTAACATTGTGCGATGTGAGATTCTTCGCTCCGCTCAGAATGACAAATCTTTGCAAAACCGTATATACAACAGCAAAAAAGCCAAGCACTTCAGGAAAAAGTGCTTGGCTTTCAAAAATGCAAACAAAAACCGATTTATACGGCAATTTCGCCGTGTTTCTCTTCATATTCTTCAATCGCATTGCGAATCAGCACCAGAATTTCGCTGTTTGCACTGCGTCCTTCATAGTCGGCAACGATATGCAGTTTGTGCAGCATATTTTCATCAATGCGAATAGATAAACTTTTTACAGACATATAATAACCTCTAAATATATTTATTATGTATTTATTTTATATCTGTTTTGTGTTGATATTTCAGAATAGATATAAAATATATCTATAATGTGTTTAAAGGATGGAAGTATATGCGTATTGCAATTATCGGTTCCCGCAATTTAACGGTCAAAAATTTGGCGGATTATCTGCCGAATGCCTATAGGATTATAGAAATCGTTTCCGGCGGTGCGCGTGGGATTGATTCCTGCGCGGCGGAATACGCCCGTGCTGCCGGTATCAAATTGACTGAATTTCTTCCGAATTACGAAAAATACGGCAGGCAGGCACCGTTGATTCGGAATTTACAAATTATCGAACACGCAGATTGTGTGCTTGCCTTTTGGGACGGATAGTCCAACGGCACAAAATTTGTGATTTCACAGTGTAAAACACAAAAGAAACCGATTCGGATTTATGTGCCGAGCGGGTGGGATATACGTTTAGATTTATAGAAGCTATCCGTGAGACGGTAGTGATTCCCCGCGAGGTCTGCACAAATTAACGGCGATATACAATCCGTAAGGGCGGGTCTCCGTGCCCACCCGAGCATGATTGTATTTCGCGCGAATTAGCGAATGCGCACACCTGTAGGGGCGAACTGTGTTCGCCCGCCGAAGTCTGATAAAATTTCACGGAACGCGTCATCGGTCATTCCCTACGCACAAAACAAATTCACTTTGTGCCGTGTGAGATTCTTCGCTTACGCTCAGAATGACAAATTTGTGCAGACTTGTAGGGGCGGGTCTCCGTGCCCGCCCGAGCAGAGTTGGATTTTGCGCAAACAAACGGACAGCCGCAAGGGCTGTCCCTACGGTATGCAAAATAGTCGTAAACCGTAGGGGCGGATGCCTTCATCCGCCCGAACCGAGTTGGATTACGCACAAAAATTGCGGCGGGGGCAAGCCCCCGCCCTACGAATGCCAATTATTTCGCACTAACCCGTAGAGGCGTGCATCGCCGCCCGCGAGGAACGCCGCCAATGGCAAAAATCGGCGGCATTTTTTGTGCGAAATGCGCAAAATATTTTCTCGGAAGAAAATTCGTGGAATTCCGCCGAAAACTATGATACAATATCTGTTAACTGTAAAATGCATTCCGCGTCGGAATGCATTTGTATTGAACACGGGAGGAATAAAATGTCCTTTATTGAAGTCAAAAACGTGACCAAAACATATAAAATGGGCGAAGTGGAAATTAAGGCGCTTGACGATGCGGGCTTCGGCATTGAAAAAGGCGAATTCGTCGTGGTTGTCGGTCCGTCGGGTGCAGGCAAAACAACCATTCTCAATATTTTGGGCGGTATGGATACCGCAACATCGGGTGAAATTTTCGTGGATAATGAGGATGTTGCGAAATTCGATGAAAAGGCACTGACCGCGTACCGCCGTGACGACGTCGGCTTTGTGTTCCAGTTTTATAATCTGGTGGGCAATCTGACCGCGCTTGAAAATGTGGAGCTTGCCCTGCAGATTTCCAAAAATCCCCTGAGCGCGAAAACCGTTTTGCAGGAGGTTGGGCTTTCCAACCGTATGCACAATTTCCCCGCACAGCTTTCGGGCGGCGAGCAGCAGCGTGTTTCCATTGCCCGCGCGCTTGCAAAAAATCCGAAGCTTTTGCTGTGCGATGAACCGACGGGTGCGCTCGACTATGTGACGGGCAAATCCATTTTGAAGCTCCTGCAGGATACCTGCCGTGAAAAAGGCGTGACCATTGTTGTCATTACGCACAATCTCGCGATTGCGCCGATGGCGGACAAGGTAATTAAGGTGAAAAACGGCAAAATTGACCAGATTTTGCAAAACAAACGTCCCACCCCCGTGGAATATATTGAGTGGTAAAGGAAATCGGCTATGACAAAAGGAATGAGAAAGGATTTCCGTCGGGAAATCCAAAAAAGCTTCAGCCGATTTTTGTCGATTCTTCTGATTTCGACGCTCGGCGTGGCGTTCTTTGCAGGCATTCGTTCCGCAAGTCCCGCCATGCTTCTGTCGGCGGACGCCACATATGACAATGAGCATCTGACGGATATCCGTGTCATCGGTACACTCGGTATGACGGATTCCGACGTCGCCGCACTGCTGAGTGTAGAGGGCGTTGCGGATGCGGAAGGCATTTACACCAAGGATTTTTTGTGCGAAACGGCGGATAATACCGTCGTTGCGAAAATCACTTCGCTGACGAACGGCATCAATGTTGTCAAGGTGAAAGAGGGGCGTTTCCCCGAACGCTATAACGAATGTATCGCGGACCGCGAATTTTTGGCGGCGTCGGGTTATGCGCTCGGCGATACGGTGCGTTTGAAAACAGGCAGTGACGAAAAGGTCGGCGACACCCTGGCGGACGATGAATTTACGATTGTCGGCGTGGGGCAGACCTCGTATTATCTGGACTCTGACCGCGGCACATCGGCAATCGGCGACGGTACCGTAGACGGACTTTTGATTATTCCGAAAGAAGCGTTTACGCAGGAATTCTATTCTGAAGCGCTGGTTACCTTGACGGGGGCGGCAGAGATGAACTGCTTCGGCAAGGATTACAAAGCGCTTGCGGAGACGGTTACTTCAAACATAGCGAATATCGCGCAGGGACGCTGTGAGGTGCGCTTACAGCAATTCCGTGCGGATGCGGATAAGGAACTGAACAGCGCGAAATTCGAGTTCCAGAAAAAAAAGGACAAGGCGATTGCCGATCTTTCGGACGCGGCGCAGACCTTGGCAACGAAAGAGGCGGAGCTGGAGGGCGGCAAACTGGAAATCGAACAGCGCCGCAGTCAGCTGAACGAATTACGCGCGCTGTTTGATTCGGGCGACCAGGGCTTAACCGAGGGCAAGGCGCAAATCGCCGAGGCGCGTGCGACATTGAACGAACTGCAAACGCAGAAACGCACGTTAGAGGAAACGATTGCGAAGGAAGAAGCCAGAATCGCCGAAGAGGAGCGCCAGCTGCAAAAGGACGCGCCGTATATTACGAATGAGGAATACTATACCCGCAGTATGAAAATCATTCAGGATACTGCGGCGGTAGAATACTATAAAAATCAACTGCCCGCGTTAGACCAAAGCATTCAGAGCGTGAATTCCCGCGTCAGCACGGCGGAGGCTTTCATTGAGAATTATCCCGAAGCGGCAGCAAATGCACGCGTACAGATTGCCGAAGGCGAAAAACAGCTGGAAGAAGCCGAAAAGAATATTTTAGACGGAGAAATTCAGCTGGAACGCGCCAAAGAGGACTATCAGCTCGCGCAAGAAGATATGGAAGCGGAAATCAGCGCCGCCGAAGAAAAACTGAAAAAATCCGAGGATGAAATCAACAATGTCGCTATGCCGAAATGGCATATTTTAGACCGTTCCTCGATTGTAAGCTATGCGGCTTATAAAAATGATGCGGACGGCATCGGCGCGGTCGGCACCGTGTTCCCGATTATCTTCTTCCTGGTTGCGGCTTTGGTTTCCTTAACCACCATGACCCGCATGGTCGAAGAGGAACGCACCCAAATCGGCACGCTGAAGGCGCTGGGCTACAAAAAGCGTGAAATCACGGCAAAATATGTGTGGTACGCATTGCTGTCTACATTGCTCGGCAGTCTGCTCGGCGTGGTGCTCGGCGAGTCGCTGCTGCCGTCTCTGATTCTTCGCACGTATAGGTTGGTTTATGTCAATCTGACGCAAACCGTCGTTCGTGTGCAGGTGCTCAATGCGGTTATTGCGATTGTACTTGCCGTATGCGCAACCGTCGGCGGTGCGTTTGCCGCATGCCGACGCGCACTTTCCGACAATCCTGCCGCACTGATGCGCCCTGCGGCGCCGCAGGCGGGCAGACGTACCTTTGTGGAGGATATCGACTTTATTTGGCTGCATCTGAACTTTGCGCAGAAAGCGGCATGCCGCAATCTGTTCCGCTATAAAAAACGGCTGTTCATGACCGTGCTCGGTGTGGCGGGCTGTACGGCGCTTCTGCTGACGGGATTCGGAATTCGGGATTCGGTTGAAATGGTTCCCGAAAAGCAGTTTAACGAGGTGTTTTCCTATCAGGGCACAGTCGGCGCGGATACTTCGCTTTCCCGTGCGGAACGCAGACAGCTGTTGGCAAAGGTGAATTCCGTGGAAGGCGTAACCGATTATTTGCAGACAAAAAGCATTGTAACCTACGCCCAGACGGAGAAGGGCGAAACAACGGCATATCTGATTGTGCCGCAGGATACGGCGAAGCTTGGGGAATATGTCCGTCTGCGCGATGCAAAATTCCCGCATGACAGCCTTGCGCTTACGGATGACGGAATTATCGTGACCGAAAAATTCGCACAGATGCTGGGTCTGTCTGTCGGGGATATGCTGACCGTCAAAGAAGATAAAACCGCAGAACCCGTCGGCGATGTGCGCGTGGCGGGGATTACCGAAAACTATTTAAACAACTACATTTATATGACGCCGAATATTTATAAGGCGCTTTACGGCGAAACGGCATCCTTAAATGCGGCGCTTATCCGATTGGAGGAGGGTGCGGATACCGAAAAGGCGGCGGAAAATCTGCTTTCAATTAACGGCGTAACGTCGGTCTCCATGCATTCCACCGCGCAAAAGCAGGTGAACGATATGCTCGGTAATCTGACCGTTATTATTGCGGTAATGATTTTGGCGGCGGGGCTGTTGGCATTCGTTGTGCTTTACAACCTCAACAATATCAACATTACCGAGCGCCGCCGTGAACTTGCCACCTTAAAGGTACTCGGCTTCTATGACGGGGAATTGGCGGCGTATGTTTACCGTGAAAACGTCCTTTTGACGCTGTTTGGTATTGTGCTGGGGCTGGTACTCGGCTTCTTCCTGCACTTGTTTGTGATGTATACCATTGCAACGGAAATGGTTATGTTCGGTGCGGAAATGCATGTGTTAAGCTATGTGTTCTCTGTGCTGTTGACAGCGGTATTCGCTGTACTTGTCAATTTCATTATGTATTTCCGACTGAAAAAGGTAGATATGGTGGAGTCCTTAAAATCTGTGGAATAAAAAAACAACCGCATAAGAACAGAAAAGGGAGCAAAAACGTTTCAGCGTTTTTGCTCCCTTTTTCTGTGTCTTATTCAGATTGTTTTAAATCCTCTAAAGCAGAGCGTACCGCCGCAATTACAAACGCGGAAAACGTACAATCTTTACCTTGAATAGCCTGCTCAACCTGTTCTACCACATCGTTCGGAAAACGGATGGTTTTGTTTGTTGTCGCGGGAACGGAAGGAATTTTAAATTTTCCCATAACCATAGCACACCTCGCAATACATTTGTCTTGCTTATAGTGTATTGGAATGTATGCTTAAAATATGCATTGCAAATGCAATGCGACTATACATTAGTTTAAAACATAAAATATTTATTGACAAACAATAAATATTATGGTACAACAAAGGCGAGAAATATTCAAAAGAGGGGCGGCAATAAAATGCATAAGAAAGTAAAATACAGCTTGATTGCCATTGCGGCAGTTTTGGGAGTGGCTGTTTTGATTCCCGTTGTCGGGATAGGTGTAGAGATTGTCAAAGACCAAATGCGATATTCCAAGCCTGCCAATTTTTACGCGGATGCATGGAATATTGCATTTCCCGAATCGGCAAAAGAGACGTATTCGCTTTCCACGGGTGGGCGCGATTCGTGGAGTTACAGGGTTTATACCGTTGACCCCGAGGATGATGCGGCATTTTCAGACTATGCATCGGAACCGCCGAAAGAAATGATTGTGGAAAATATGCGGGAAATATTGGACCGTGTACAGGTGCCGCAAGAACAAAGACCCGATTTGACAAAATCCTATCAATGGATGCATATTGGGAAAAATGAAGTACCGAGTCCAATTGCGGAAAAGTTAGATGAAAAGTACAAGTATATGGACGATTTGTATGTATTGTACGATGCACAGACCGATACGGTGTACACGCTTATACGGAATACATAATATACGCGATACAGTCGGCGCATTGCGGATATGAAAAGCAGGCTGTTTCCCGAGATTTTCGAGACAACAGCCTGTTTGTTTTTTACCACTTATTATACGCTTTTTCACAGAAGGCGTACATATCTTTAATTTCCAAAACCGTGCCGTCGTCTAACGTGACCGTGCCGTTCCACAGCCCGTGCACCTGATGCGTCTTGATGCCGTACAAATCCAGCGGCATCATATTGGAATAGTTGTCATAGAACGGCGTCATGGTGAGGTCTAAGCGGCCCTCTTTGTCCGTGAAATGCCACGGATTCATCCAGCCTTTGCCGATTTCGGGGTCGGCGTCTAAGGCAACATCCCCGATTTTGTGACAGATACCGTCATAGAAAACCGCGGTTTCCGTAGCGTGGGATTCATCACCGAACCCCCATGTCAGCTCAAATCCGAACGGCTTGCCGTCAATTTTTGTACTGCCGTTTGCCCAGTACCATACATTGCCGTACGGCCATATGCCGCGCCCCCAGTCGAGCACCGTGAAGGTGTTTTCGGGAGAGAACGAAAACGTCTCGTCCCCGTAGGTCACCGTGCCTTCCGTTTCCATGCAGTTGATTTTGTTGGTGTAGAAGAAATGGCCTTTTTTCGGGAACGGCGTTGCAACGGTGATGCTTTCATGCCGCGGCAGGCGCTTACAGCAGAATTCCGCCGTAATCGGTTTGCCCTTTCCGACGCCTGAAAACCGAATGTGGTGGCAGGCGTCCGTCACGTCAAATTCAATCGAGGTTTTGCCGCGGCGGTAGGCGATGTGATTGGGCATGTCGCCGTTTTTATTCAGTCTGTTTTTGCGCGGTGTAAACAGTTCCACGCTCATGGCGTCAAATTTCCGCCCGCTTTTTAAATCCAAAAATCCAAAGGTTGCGCAGGTCGCGACTGAGATGTTGAACAGGTTAATCTGCACCATAATTTCACCGTTGCAGACCTGATAGAAATCCCATTCTTTCAGACGCATTGCGCTGATTTTGCTTTTTTCTATGTTGTAGTTGTAGAGGTTGCGCCGACACCAGCCGGGATTCGCAAGATTGCCGTTTTCATCCAGCAAATCCTGCCGTACGGTAATTTCGTTTTGCATCGTGGTTCCCCCTTATTTAGTTAATATATTAACAATATCACATAATTCGTGAAAAAGCAAATGAAACAGAAATCTTTTTGTGCAGTTTTCACATTTTTGCAGGAAACGATTCCCGATTTATAAAATGCATATTGACATATATATAGTGGAATGCTATAATGGCACCACAATATAAAGGACTGTGTGCCTGACGGATGGCAGATACATACTTTGCATTTTGCCGGCAGAAAAACTGCGTGGAACACAATATCCTTTTCGCCGACCGTCTGGGCAATCTTGCAAACGCGAGATTGCCTTTTTCTATTCAGATACAGCAAAAGAAGGAGAAGCAAATGGAATTTACAGCTTGGAACGGATTTCAAAAAGGGGAATGGAGCGAAAAAATCGCCGTCAGCGACTTCATTCGGCGCAACTACACGCCGTATACAGGCGAAGCGGACTTTTTGGCGGGCGCAACGCCGCGCACGAATGCGCTTATGGAAAAATGCAATGCGCTTTTCAAAGCGGAACGCGAAAAGGGCGGCGTTTTGGATGTAGACACCGAACACGTCACCTCGCTTGTGACCTATGACGCGGGCTATATTGATAAAGAAAATGAGCTGATTGTCGGCTTGCAGACGGATGCGCCTCTGCGCCGCGGTGTGAATCCGTTCGGCGGTATGCGTATGGCGCGCAGTGCGGCAAAGGCATACGGCTACAAGCTTTCGGATACGATTGAAACCGAATTCCGTTATAAAACCACTCACAACGACGGCGTGTTTCGTGCGTATACCGATGAAATGCGCGCCGTGCGCCATATCGGGCTTTTGACAGGTCTTCCCGATGCTTACGGGCGCGGACGCATTATCGGTGACTACCGCCGCGTCGCGCTGTACGGTGTGGATGTGCTGATTGCCGAAAAGAAAAAGGACAAAGCGGATTTAGGCAAGCGCAACATGAACGAGGAAAACATCCGTTTGACAGAAGAACTGTACCGCCAAATCGACTTTTTGGAACAGCTGAAAGCCATGGCGCAGATTTACGGTGTGGATATCAGCGCGCCCGCAAGCAATGCGCGCGAAGCGGTGCAGTGGCTGTATTTCGGCTATCTCGCCGCGATTAAGGAGCAAAACGGCGCGGCAATGTCTTTGGGGCGGACAAGCACCTTCTTAGATATTTATATAGAGCGCGACCTCAAAAACGGCATGCTTACCGAAACGCAGGCACAGGAGCTGATGGACGATTTCGTTATGAAGCTTCGTTTGGCGCGCCACCTGCGCACGCCCGAATACAATGAACTGTTTGGCGGCGATCCGATGTGGATTACCGAAAGCATCGGCGGTATGACAACAGAAGGGCAGACACTGGTCACCAAAAACTCTTTCCGTATTTTAAATACTCTGTATACCCTCGGTTCTTCCGCGGAGCCGAATCTGACGGTGCTGTGGTCGGAAAAACTCCCCGAACCGTTCAAAAAATTCTGCGCAAAGGTTTCGATTGATACCGACTCGATTCAGTATGAAAACGACGACGTGATGCGCCCGATTTACGGTGACGACTATGCGATTGCCTGCTGTGTATCCGCGATGCAGGTCGGCAAGCAGATGCAGTTCTTCGGCGCACGCTGTAATTTGGCAAAGCTTTTACTGCTTTCAATAAACGGCGGCTACGACAATATGTCCGAACAGAAAATCGGACCGCAGATGGAGCCGATTGCGGGTGATACGCTCGACTATGCCGAGGTTGCGGGGCGTTTCTCCGTGTATCTCTCCTGGCTTTGCAATCTGTATGTCAACACGATGAATATTATTCATTACATGCACGACAAATACGCCTATGAAAAACTCCAAATGGCGTTGCACGATACCGACGTCACACGTTTTATGGCGTTCGGCGTTGCGGGTCTTTCGGTGGCGGCGGACAGCCTTTCGGCGATTCAGTATGCCAAGGTGCATCCTGTCCGCGACGCGAACGGCTATATCGTCGATTTTAAAACCGAGGGTGAATTCCCGACCTACGGCAACGATGACGACCGCGTGGACTTTATTGCAAAATCCTTGTTGGAAAGCACGATTGCGGAATTGCGCAAAACCCCGACCTACCGCAACGCGGTGCATACACTGTCGGCGCTGACGATTACCTCAAATGTCGTATACGGCAAAAAGACGGGTGCGACCCCCGACGGCAGAAAAAAAGGCGAGCCGTTTGCACCGGGCGCAAATCCGATGCACAACCGCGAAAAGAACGGCGCGCTTGCCTCTTTGAACTCTGTTGCAAAAATGCCGTATGACGCTTGCCGTGACGGGATTTCAAACACATTCTCCATCATTCCGCAGGCGCTGGGGAAAACCGAGGCGGAGCGTGTAGATAACCTTGTATCTGTACTGAATGGCTATTTTAAAAACCGCGCGCATCATATCAACGTCAACGTCATGAACCGTGAATTGCTGATGGACGCTTACGAGCATCCCGAAAAATACCCGAATCTGACTATTCGCGTTTCGGGCTACGCGGTGAATTTCCATAAGCTTTCCCGCGAACAACAGCGCGAAGTCATTATGCGTACTTTCCACAGTGCAATGTAATTGTAATTTGGGAAACAATCAAAAAGCACCCCCTGTATTTCGCAGTCGGAAATACAGGGGGTGCTTTCGTGTATATTTACTTTTTGACACCCCGATGCGCATGCAACGATGTAAATATTTTTTATTTGCAATAAATTTTTGTGAATATGATAACAATGTGATAACACTGTGTTTGTAGAAATGCGAAATAAAATCCTATATAATATTCATACACGGTGTACAAAACAGCATGGTTGTGATTTACAGTGCTGTGCCGTGGAGATTCTTCGCTAACGCGCAGAATGACAAGTTTGTGTGAACCGTAGGGGCGGATGCCTTCATCCGCCCGCGGGTCGCTGAGGTCAGCGACCCCTACAATTTGCGAATCAAATATACATTGCATTGATTTGAAAAACGGACAGCCGCAAGGGCTGTCCCTACGATGTGCAAAACAACCGCCCAACTCGTAGGGGCATTTCACGAAGCGCCCGCCGAAGTCTGCTGAAACTTCACGGACGGACGAGGAATAACTTCCTCAGGCACACGCTTCGTGTGTGCCGGCTCCCTCACAGAGGGAGCATTAAGCGGTTTGTTGATTATATCGTCCTACGCGATTCATACAAACCCGTCAGTTTCTTTTAAATCCTTTATTAAGCCGTATACTTTTTTCTGCGGAGAAAAACCACGGCGGAAAACGCAAGCATTGCAGCTGCGCCTGCGGCGGCAGGATATACACTGCCTGCGGTTTTCGGAATATCGACGGTTGTATGGTCAGCGGAAAGGTTTTTGTCATGTACCGTTTGCTCTGATTTTTCATCAGACGGCACGGTCAGGTCGGGTGCCGCAGGGCTTGTCTCATCGGGACTGGTCGGAACTTTTCCGGCCCAGTGTGCGCGCGCAATGCCGTTTTCCATTTGAACTGCACACAGGTTTGCTATTCGTTTTATGAAAACGGCAAACGCGACATCCCGACGCAGGTCTTGATTCGTCTCGCGGCGTATTACGGTGTTTCCATTGATTATTTATTGGGGCAGACTGACAATCCCGCGCGAAATAAATAAGCATGCAAAAACCGTAAAAACTTCCCGAAAATCCTTGACTTTACAGGATTCATTTGCTATAATTACTAACCGCTGTAAAATAATTTTATATTTACAGCTCCTTCCCACGGATAAATTCTAAAGGTCCGTGGGCGAAAGTCCATAAGGAGGTGCAAAAAGAATGTCTAAGTATGAAGCAGTGTTTGTCTTTTCCATCAAAGGCGGTGAAGAGGCAGCAAAAACCTTGTCCGAAAAGTTCAAGGCTCTGATTGAAGCGAACGGCACTCTCGGAAGCGTTGATGAATGGGGCAAGAGAAGACTTGCTTACGAAATCAATGACGAGGCTGAGGGTCACTACGTTCTCTTTAATTTCGACTGTGCTCCCGAGTTCCCGGCAGAGCTGGAGCGTGTCGCCAACATTACAGACGGCGTATTGCGTTCTCTCGTCGTGAAAAACTGAGTGAGGGGTTAAAAAATGCTGAATTGTGCAATTATTATGGGCAGACTGACTGCCGACCCCGAACTGCGCACGACCGCAAGCGGTCTTTCGGTCACATCCTTTTCCGTCGCGGTGGACAGACGTTTCCAGCGCCAGGGGGAAGAGAAGCAGACCGATTTTATCAACGTTGTCGCTTGGCGGCAAACGGCTGAATTTGTCTCAAGATATTTTCATAAGGGTTCTATGATTGCGGTGCAGGGTTCCATCCAGACCCGCAATTATGAGGACAAAAACGGCAATAAACGCACCGCAGTTGAAATTGTCGCGGACAATGTTTCTTTCTGCGGCAGTAAAGCGGAAACAGGCACAGGCGCTCCCGCCGTGTCCCGTCCCGCACCGTCCTATCAAGGCGGCAGTACTGACGGTTTTTCGGTGCTCCCGACCAATGACGACGATGCGTTCCCCTTCGGCGGCGCCGATGAGGATGACGGCTTGCCGTTCTGATTTTCACGTTGATTTTTACATTTACTTTTTAAGGAGGATACAGAAATGGCTTACGATAGAGCTCAGGGCGGCCGCCCGATGAACCGCAAACGCAGAAAAGTTTGCTCGTTCTGTGTGGAAAAGGTCGAAAAGATTGATTATAAAGACGCTGCAAAGCTGCGCCGTTACACCTCTGACCGTGCGAAGATTCTTCCCCGCCGCGTCACAGGCACTTGCGCATATCATCAGAGAGAGCTGACCACAGCAATCAAAAGAGCGCGCGCAATCGCGATTCTGCCCTACACGGCTGACTAATTGCAGTTTGTAACGTACACGAACAAATCCCGACCGTTTTTTCGGTCGGGATTTTCTTTATATGCTTTTGATGTTTTTAAGAATCTATACATTTGCAGATTCCCGATTATGTGCGGCAAGTATGGTTTTGATAGGAGAGACAAGTGACTGAGTTTCTAACGCCGGAGTATAGATATATATCTGTAAAATTGTTCGTTTGAACAAAAAATATATAAATTAAAAGTAAATACTTTACAAAATATCTAAATCATAGTATGATTTAAGTGTTGGAATGTCACGAAACAGAACTGTTTATCAGTTCCTCGTGAAGATGACTGCGCTTGAAATTATAATTAGGAGGAGATTCCGATGTACAAGCAAGAAATAGTAACTTGTATTAAAATTCCAAAAAAGTATTTTTACGGAGGATAGTATATGAAAAGAGTGCTTGCAAGAATTACATTGCTTTTATCCCTGTTAACTTTTTTATAACGGGCGTATATGCAGCAGGAGGAATACTTCTTTCGACAGAAGGATTTGAAAAACAAGAAAAATCAAATTGGTGTTGGGTCGCTTCTGCCCACAATTCAGTTCACTATGAAACAAAATTGCACAGAACGCAAAAAGCTGCGGTTAAGCATTTAAAGGGGACCTCAACTGAGCCATATCCTAATCTGCCCGGCACAGTAAGTGAAATCGAACAGGCAGCAGAGTATATTAGTTGGAATAGAGAGTATTACATTTCTTCGTATTCTGCTAAAAATTTTGATTTTCTAAAAAGGCAGGTGGATTTAGATAATGTAACCATTGCTTCTGCGGGCTATTATAATAACAATAATGTCAGAACCGGCGGGCACGCGGTTGTCATTACAGGATATTATATTTCAAACAATAACGAGTATTCTATCGTATATTTTGACCCTTGGGATGAAATATCATATACTTGTACATATACAGAGTTTTGTAATGGGGCGTTTAACAATCGCAGATATGATGCGACATGTTATAATATGGAAGAATAGGGAGGGACCGTTATGTGTAAAAGAATCTGTGTAAGTTTATGCAGTGTTATGTTGGCGGTTTTACTTTTAACACCTGCTTATGGGATATTCTCCGATATTGAACAAAAAGACTTGCAAGCGAAAATTGAAGATATGTATCAAAAAGACAGCATAGAGCTTCAGGCGTTAAAAGCCTTGTTAGAGGATAAGGAGCAATATGCAGTAGCAGAAACCGGAGGAAGCGCGCAGGGCACAACGCTCATTCGGGATTATAATATAGATGCCGCTCGAAAGGTATATTTTTCCGAAACACTTATGTTGACCGTTTTTGAAGAAACAAAAAGTATAGATACAGTTTTTACAGAAGAATATCAATGGCTTGTGCCGATAAACGGTACGGATAATCAAGTTGCTGTATTCACTGTGAAAGACGGAGAACCGCGCTTTATAGGTATAAAGCCAATGAAAGGATATTATATTTCAGATGCGGTACTTTGTGAAAGCATTTCAAAAAGTGATATGGACTTAGATGCAATTATCTCTGTTAAATATTTGTACTCGGAACTGTATCATACGACATTTGCTGTAATTTATACGAATTCTGTTGTATATGCGATACCTTTTGTTTCCAATACGGATTTTTCAGAGTTAGAGAATCAAAAAGTATATATTGCAGATGATATGATGCGTTTTTTACTAGAAAAGTATGACGAGGAAAAACTTTTAGAAAATCCGGACTCAAATGGCGGTGTTCCGTTACGAGAGCAAATAACAAGCGACGGTATTCCGCGGAGGATACTGAATCCGCTTTTACTTATAATCGTATTGGTGTTTTCTTCAATTGCTATAGGTGTATCGGTATATAATTTGAAAAATTCTGCCAAAAGACAAAAACGTAAAAAATGATATAAATGCAAAAAGCTAATCTGAAATATTTATAAATCGGTCAGCACAACGGCTGATGCGGGAATTTCTTGCATCAGCCGTTTTTAATTGTATTTAATTTACTGTTCATTTGGGAAGTCGCGCAGAGATTTGAAGGTGTAGCCTTCCCCGCGCGCCCAATCGATAATGCGTCCGAGGGCTTCAGCGTTATCGGGGGAAACGGAGTGCAGCAGAATTACGGCACCCGGATGCAGACGCGCCGTTACGGTAGTAAACGCGTAATCCGCACCTTTTTGCTTATCCAAATCCCAGTCGGCATAGGCAACCGACCAAAATACACTGCGGTAACCGAGTGTACCGATTAAATCCAGCGCGCAATCGGAGTATTCGCCCATCGGGAAACGGAAAAACGGTTCGCTGTACCCGAAATTGGTGCGCAGGTAGTTGTCCATGCCCTGCAATTCCTCTGCCATACGGATACGTGTGAGCGTTGGGAAGGACGGATGCTTGACGGAATGATTGCCGACAATGTGTCCTTCGGTTATCATGCGCGCAATCAAATCGGGATAATCCTTGACCTGCGGCAGTGTACAGAAAAACGCGGCAGGCACATCCTTTTCTTTTAAGGTATCCAAAATTTTCGAGGTGTATCCGTTTTCGTATCCGCAGTCAAAGGTCAGATAAAGTACCTTTTCTGTGGATTTGGTATCCAGACAAAACGCCTTGTAGCCGTGTTCCTCAAAATATTTCTGATTGGCAACCGAGGTCGCGTGCGGCTGTCCGTCTTTGGAAACGCCGTAGCTGTATCCGTGCTTTTCCGTAGAAAGCCCCTTTGTGTTTTCAGGGTCGGTAACCGAAAAATCCTGGAGCGGCAGTGCGGGCAGCCCCGTATAGGTTTTGCCGTCCTGCAAAACAGGATTTTCCGCCGCGACGGGCAGGGGAACCGCAGAACTATCCGAAGCAGGTTCATCCATACTCGGCAAAGGCGTGGAGGCGGAAGGGGTGTCCGTTATATTCGGATTGTTTTCCGTTTGGGTTGTGCCGCAGGCGCAAAGCCCCGCGGTCAGGCACAGGCAAAGCGCAAAAATACATATTTTTTTCATAAAATCACCAAGTACCGAAAAAATATCCAAAATCCCGCAGGGCGAGGCACTGCGGGATGCGGAATCAGGCAGAAACGTATTCGCCTTTATTTCATCATATATTGCATGTTGTCCATGAAATTTGTGACGGTGTTTGCGGCTTTCTTAGCCACCTTTTTGGCTTTGCGCTTAGTGGCACTGCCTTTTACGGCAGAACCGACCATGGCTACGGCAGAGCCGACCGCTAAACTTAAACCGACAGCTTTCATTGCGGAATTCATAGGTGTATTCATTGTTTTTCCTCCTTAAAGATTTGTGTTTTTAGTTTGCACAGTTCTTTCGGATTCAAACATATGAAAACGGTGGATTTTTTGGAATTCAAAAAAATTTTATTTTTGTTTGGACGCGTGTGCTATGGTTAGATATACTTTTATTATATGTAACCGTATTTTTTACGGTTCCCGCCTAAAAACAGAAGCGTTACCGTGAAAGCTACGGCTTCTGCGGCAACAATCGACCACCAAATGCCGTCCAATCCCCAAAACAGCGG
>UQFM01000020.1 GCA_900540295.1 uncultured Oscillospiraceae bacterium | reverse complement strand
AAAAGATGCGACGGCACTTTCCCGTTACAGAAAGAGGAATATGTCAGTATTCCGTTTAAGGTGGGCGGCATTTGCCGTCAATCAAGGTGGTACCGCAGGTTATTGTATTTTCAGCCTGTCCTTGTTTTTTGCAAGGGCAGGTTTTTTGTATATTTAGGAGTGAGCAATTTTGCTGCATACAAGAGCAAGCGGCGTGTTAACGGCACTTTCCTCTCTGCCGTCACGCTTCGGCATCGGTGTTATGGGGGAAGAGACCAAACGCTTTATTTTAAAAATGAAAGAAATGGGCTTTTCCTACTGGCAGGTACTGCCGCTGAATCCGCCCGACAGCTACGGTTCGCCGTATGCCTCCGAAGCGGCGTTTGCCGTATCGTCTTTGTACATTGACCCCGATGCGCTGTTTCAAATGGGCTTGGTTTCCGAGGAAACCTTGGCGCGCAATGTGTATTACGGTTCGCCGTATACCGCAGATTACGAATTTGCACGCGCGGCACGCACCGAATTGCTGAAAGAAGCGTTTTCCAATATTTCTTTGGATTTGAGTAAGAAAATCCGCGCATTTTGCGAGGAAAACCGATGGTGTGAAAGCTATGCGCTGTATGCCGCCGCAAAAGAGCGGTTCGGCGGTGCGCCGTGGTACGAATGGGACGAAAAATATGCCCGCTTCGAGTCCGCGTGCCGCAATGCGGACGAATTGCAGGAAACGACGGAATATTATCAGTTCGAGCAATACATCGCCTATACGCAGTGGCATGCAATAAAACAGTTTGCCAACGAACACGGCGTGAAGATTCTCGGCGATATGCCGATTTACGTTTCGTTTGACAGCGCGGATGTTTGGAGCAACCGCAGTTTGTTCGAGATTGACGAACGCACCTTTATCCGTAAACGTGTTTCAGGCGTACCGCCCGACTATTTTTCAGAGGACGGACAGCTTTGGGGTAATCCTTTGTACGATTGGGTAGCGATGGAAAAAGACAATTACCGATGGTGGTGTGACCGCATTCATACCGCACTGCAATTATATGATACCGTGCGCATCGACCATTTCCGCGCTTTTGCCTCGTATTGGGCAGTTCCCGCCGAAAGTGAAACCGCCAAAAACGGCGTCTGGGAAAAAGGTCCCGGCAAAAAGCTTTTCGATGCGGTGTTTGATGCGTTCGGAGAAGTCCCGATTGTGGCGGAGGACCTCGGTACATTCGGTGAGGATGTTCTAAAGCTTTTGGAAGATACCGAATTCCCCGGTATGCGCGTCATTCAGTTCGGCTTTGACCCCGACGGCGACAGCACGCATCTGCCGCACAATTATCCGCAAAACTGCGTGGCCTATGTCGGTACGCACGACAATACCACTCTGCTTGCGTGGCTGTGGGAAGCGGGCGAGCGCGACCGCCGCTTTGCGCTCGACTACTGCGGCTTTACAGGCGACAACTGGGGCGAGGGCGGTTTTCACAGCCCCTCGTGCCGCAAAATCATTGAAACCGTTTGGCGAAGCTCTGCAAAGCTTGCGGTTATTGCCTATCAGGACCTTTGCGGATTCGGCTCGGACGCGCGCATGAACGTCCCGGGCAGGGCATACGGCAACTGGCAGTTCCGCACAACGGAAGAAATGATTGCAAACATAGATACACCGTATTATCAAAAAATCAACGCTCTGTTTAAGAGATAAAGGAGTTTTTACCATGAAAAAAGTACCGCACAGATTATATTTGACCGAAGACCAAATGCCGAAGCAATGGTACAACCTTCGCGCGGATATGAAGGAACAGCCCGACCCGATGCTGAATCCTGCCACGGGTAAGCCTGCCAACGAAGAAGATTTGTACCCCGTATTCTGCAAGGAACTGGCGCATCAGGAAATGGACTGTGAAACGCGCTATGTGGATATTCCCGAAGAAGTGCAGGAAATGTACAAAATTTACCGACCCTCTCCGTTGGTGCGTGCCTATAATCTGGAAAAAGCACTCGGCACACCCGCCAAGATTTATTATAAATTTGAGGGCAATAACACCTCGGGCAGTCATAAGCTGAATTCCGCGATTGCACAGGCATACTACGCCAAAGAACAGGGGCTTAGCTCGTTGACCACGGAGACGGGTGCAGGGCAATGGGGTACGGCGCTTGCCGAAGCGTGCGCGTATTTCCATTTGCCGCTGACGGTTTATATGGTCAAGTGTTCTTATGAGCAGAAACCGTTCCGTCAGGCAATTATCCGCACCTTCGGTGCAGACGTGATTCCCAGCCCCTCAAACACCACCGAGGCAGGGCGTAAAATTCTTGCCGCTGACCCCGATAACACAGGGTCGCTGGGGACAGCGATTTCCGAAGCGGTGGAAACCGCCGTTTCGTCTGAGGGCTGCCGATATGTGCTCGGCTCGGTGCTCAACCAAGTTGTCCTGCATCAGTCGATTATCGGTTTGGAAAGCAAAATCGCCATGGAAATGTTAGACGAGTACCCCGACGTCGTTATCGGCTGTGCGGGCGGCGGTTCGAACCTCGGCGGTCTGATTGCACCGTTCATGCAGGATAAACTGACAGGGAAAGCCAATCCGCGCATTATTGCGGTGGAACCCGCTTCCTGCCCGTCTTTGACGCGCGGCAAATACGCATATGACTTCTGCGATACGGGCAAAATTACGCCGATGGCGAAGATGTATACGCTCGGCTGTGAATTCAAGCCCTCGCCCAACCACGCAGGCGGGCTTCGTTATCACGGTATGTCCCCGATTCTTTCGAAGCTGTATCATGACGGGTACATGGAAGCGGTCAGCGTAGAGCAAACCAAGGTGTTTGAAGCGGCGACCATGTTCTCCAAATTAGAAACGATTCTGCCCGCGCCCGAAAGCGCGCATGCTATCCGCGCCGCGGTTGACGAGGCGCTCAAGTGCAAGGAAACAGGCGAAGAAAAAACCATTCTGTTCGGTCTTACGGGCACAGGGTATTTCGACATGACGGCGTACACCGCCTATATGAACGGTCAAATGACCGACTATATCCCGTCTGACGAAGACTTGCAGTACGGATTTGACAAACTGCCGAAAATATCGGGGATTCAGGAATAAGTGATGCATAAAAATCGGGCGGTCTGTTTGACCGCCCGATTTTTTCTATGGATTTTAGGACATGATATACAGCAGAGCCATCATCAGAGCCTCGTCCGCGCCCTCTGACTTCAAAAGCAAAAGCAGAGAAAACAGCATCGCCTCATCAGGTTCTTTTAAAACGGTATCCAGAAGCGTGGCTTTGGTCTTCTGCGCGGACAACTGCTGTGTTTTCTTCGTTTCGGGTTCAAAATATTCCTGAAAACTCGGATACACAAGGTCTTTATTTTCAGGCAGGTTCAGCGGCATTTTGATTCTGCCGTGTGTTTTTTGTGTGTTCTGCGGCGGTGGCGGCACGGGATTTGGTGCTTTGGACGCCGCAGACGGCTGCGCGGTTTTTGGCGCGGTATTCGTACTTTGCACGGCTTCTTCTGAATATTTCTGCATATTCCGAACACGTTCCAGCGCCTTTTCCTGCATACGCTGTAATTCATCATAGGTATATTCCCGCATATCAGAACAGTCCTTTCAACAACGGCAGTGTGTCCATCAGGCGCAGAAAGCGCATGGCTTCATCCGCTTTTTTGCGGCGGTCTTCGGACAAAAGCGGTTTAAGCGCCGCAATGAATTTTGTACGGTCGTCTTCGCGGTTCATCTGACCCGCCACAGTGGCGAGCATTTTCGCCGTATCCGCGCCGAACAGCGAGCCGATGCCGCTGTTTTCCTGCGGCTTTTGCGGCGGCGTTTCCCGTTTCTCCTGTTCTGTACCGTTTTGCGCAATCAGACTTTGCGCAACCCCCTTGAGCCGTTCCAATTCCTCGGGGCTGACGCTTGATAGCAATTCACTGATGCTGTCCATCTTTATCCCCCATCAATTTTCGCATTAGATTTTGTGCCTGCGGTGTGGAGAGCAGCTCTTTTGCCGCGTTTTCATCCCGCAGGACTGCCTGTAATTTTTCAGACTGTGCGGGACTTAACTGCTGCATCAGATAGTCCTCTGCCTCTTTTTTTGTACCCTTCTTTTTGAGCTCGGCAACCATTTTGTCTAAAAAACCGTTATCCTGCATTGCAAACACCTCACTGATTTGATATACTTACCTTATATTATGTATATGTATGTGAGGGGGGCTGAAAATATGTTTCGGGTATTGGTTCTGTCGGATTCGCACCGCGATTACCCTTCGCTTGCCGAAGCACTTCGTCTGCACCGCGAAGCGGACGCCGTCTTTTTTCTCGGGGACGGAGAAAATGATTTATATACGTATTCGGTGGAAAAAGAATTGGCAGATAAAAAATACACAGCGGTCTGCGGCAACGGAGACTTTCGTTCCGAATTGCCGAAAGAGGTTCTTTTACCGCTGTGCGGCAAGATTTTTTTTGCACTGCACGGGCATACGCGGGCGGTAAAAAGCGGACTGCAAATTCTGTCGGAAGCGGCGCGTGAAAAAAATGCGGATATTGTGCTGTACGGACACACACATATTCCGCGTGCGGAACGGATAGACGGGATATGGTTTTTGTGCCCGGGCAGTATTCGGGACGGGGCTTACGGCATTGTGGATATCACCGACAAAGGCGAGATTCTGTGCTTTACAGCCGATTTGCGAGAAAGGAAAATCTAAATGACAATCTTTAAGAATGTAAAAATCATCACCGAAAAAGAAATTGTTTCGGGGGAAGTCGCGGTGGAAAACGGTAAAATCACTGCGGTACAGCCGCAGATTGACGCGCCGCAGTCGGCACAGATTATAGACGGCGGCGGGCGGTATCTTTCTCCCGGGTTTATCGATTTGCACGTGCACGGCGGCGGCGGATATTCCGCCATGGGCGGCAGAGACGCCGTTGTAAAAATGTGCGAGGCGCATGCGAAGCACGGCACGACTTCGATTTTACCGACTACGCTTGCCGCACCGATTGCACAGCTCAAAACCGCGATAGACGGCGTCCGCGAAGCGCAGGCGGCAACGGACAGGGTGCATATTCTCGGCGTGCATTTGGAAGGACCTTTTTTGTCTCCGAACATGTGCGGCGCACAAAGTCCCGAAAACATTTTATCGCCTGCCCGAGAGGATTTTGAAGATTTACTTTCGTATTGGGACGGCATTAAAATCGTCGGTGCGGCGCCTGAAACGGACGGCGGACTGACGCTCGGCAAAGCCGTTTGCGCGCACGGGGCGGTTGCGTCCGTGGCGCACTCTACGGCGGATTTCGATACGGCGCAGACTGCATTTCAAAACGGGTACAGCGATGTGACGCATCTTTACAATGCCTGTACTTCCTGCCACAAGGTTGGCGCATTCCGTCATGCAGGCACGGTAGAAGCGGCGCTTGTCAACGACAGCGTCAGCGTACAGGTCATTGCCGATTTGCGGCATCAGCCCGCAGGCGTTTTACAGTTGATTTATAAATGCAAGGGCGCGGACAAAATGTATGTGATTACGGACGGCTTGGAATACGCCGCCTCGGATTTGCATGAGGGAGACAGCTTCACGCAGGAAAACGGCATGTCGGTTGTATATTCGGACGGCGTGATGCTGCTTGCAGACCGTTCCTGCCTTGCAGGCTCTGTGGCGACCTGCGATGTGCTGGTCAGAAATCTTTATAAAACAGTCGGGATTCCGCTTTGCGACTGCGTTAAAATGGCGAGTCTTACTCCCGCGCGCGTTGTCGGGGTGGACGGCTGCAAGGGTAAAATCGCCGTCGGATATGACGCAGACTTGCTGTTGTTTGACGAGGATATCAACGTTTCGGCGGTGTTTGTCAGCGGGAAACAGATATAAATTTGCACATTTCCCTGCCTTTTCGTTTAATTCCTTGCAAACGGCTGTAAAATAAAGTATACTGTACTTACAATACTTTCCAAAGCTACAAAAAGGAGTGGATTTTTTGGAACCGATTAACGTGGATTTCACAGGCGGCAGCAAAGATGACGGCAAGTCTTCCGTCGCCGACATTTTCATCCCCCCCGAGCACGCGGGCAGAAAAATTGCAATCAATTTGATTTTGACCGCGATTGCGGCGGCGGTGCTCTACTATTTCATGATTCCCGCGCTGAACTTTAAGGCGGTGGAGTTGTATCTTTACGCCGTATTTGTGGTTATGATTTATCTTGTGCTTACGATTTTGTCTACCAAGGTATTTATCAGACCGGAGTATACCCCTTATGTGCGCAAACGCGCCAAGATTCCCGCAATTATCATCGGTGTGATTGCCGTGGTCGGGCTTGTCGGGTATCTTTGCGGCGCAACCTTTTTCCGCGCACAGTCTTACAGTCAGCTGCTGACTGTGGAAGAGGGCGATTTTGCCGAGGATGTGGCGGAAATCGATTTCTCCAGTGTACCGCGTTTGGATGCAACCTCTGCAAAGAATATTGCCACCCGTACACTCGGTGAGCTGTCAGACTATGTTTCGCAGTTTGTCGTGTCCTCTTATGCTGCACAAATCAACTATAAAAACACGCCTGTGCGCGTCAATGCGCTTGCGTACGGCGATGTATTTAAATGGCTGAAAAACACCAAAGAGGGTATTCCTGCCTATATTATTGTGGATATGACCACACAGGAAGGGCAAATCGTCCGTTTGGAAAACGGCGGGATGCGCTATACGCCCGACGAGCATTTCAACCGTTATTTGGCGCGTCATCTCCGCTTCCAATATCCGACGCTGATGTTTGAAGCGCCGAATCTGGAAATCGACGAGAACGGACAACCCTATTGGGTCGTACCTGTGCTGGATAAAACCATTGGGTTATTCGGCGGTGCGGATGTCATCGGGGCGGCGGTTGTCGATGCGGTTACGGGCGAAACGCAGTTGGTCGCGACTGCAAAAGGCAACAAGCTGAAAACGGAAAGCTGTGTCACCGACCCTGAATGGCAGTGGCTGGACCGTGTGTATTCCGCAAACATTCTGAATGCACAGTACAACTATTACGGAAAACTCTCAGGCGGCTTTATCAACTCGGTAATCGGGCAGGAAGGCGTTAAGGTCACCAGTGACGGCTATAACTATTTGGCGCTGAACGACGACGTATATATGTATACGGGCGTCACGTCTATCAGCTCCGACCAGTCCATTATCGGTTTTGTACTTTTAAACCAGCGCACCAAGGAGACAAAGTACTATTCTGTTTCAGGCGCGTTGGAGCAAACTGCGCAAACATCGGCGCAGGGTGCGGTACAGCAGTATGCATATAAAGCCACTTTCCCGCTGCTCTTAAATATCAGCGGCGAGCCGACCTACTTTATGGCGCTCAAGGATTCCAGTGAACTTGTAAAAATGTATGCGATGGTCAACGTGAAACAGTCCACGATTGTCGGTACAGGCTACAATCTGACGGAATGCACGGAAAATTACGCCGCAGAGCTGAAGCGCAACGGCATCAACTTGGATATAGATGTAGACGGCATGGGCGATGAACAGCAGGGCGGAAATGCAGAGGCACCCGAGACCAAAGAGGTCAGCGGTACGGTTGCCGAAATCCGTTCCGTGGTGACGGGCGGCGAAACGTATTTCTACATCCGCTTACAGGAAGCAGACGCATTTTACAAGGTTTCTGTTGCCAACGCGGAAAAGGTGGTATTGCTGAATGTCGGCAGTGCGGCAACCTTTACGGTAGCGGCAGATGCGGACGGTGCGATTATCGAAGTCAGCGCCATGAAATAATCTGCAATACCTCTGTATAATGTAATTCAAAACCCCGTATTGCGGTTCTTTTCGGGAACTGCATACGGGGATTTTTTGTGCATGCGTATGACGCACAGCGGATATGGAGCTTTGCGTTAACAATGAAAACAATCCACAAAAAAACACCCTGCCGCTAAGCGACAGGGTGCAGTTCTATGCAACAAACTTATTTGAGTTCGACTTTTGCGCCGACTTCTTCGAGCTTTGCTTTTGCAGCTTCTGCTTCCTCTTTGGGCATAGCCTCTTTGAGGGTTTTGGGAGCGCCGTCAACGAGAGCCTTTGCTTCGCCGAGACCAAGACCGGTGATTTCACGGACAGCCTTGATAACCTTGATTTTTTCAGAACCGACTTCTGCGAGAACAACGTCAAATTCAGTTTTCTCTTCAGCCGCTGCTGCACCGCCGTCTGCGGGAGCCGCTACTGCGACAGCCGCTGCTGCGGATACGCCGAATTCCTCTTCAACTGCATGTACGAGCTCGGAAAGCTCAAGAACGGTCATTGCTTTGATTTCTTCAAGCAATGCGGTAACTTTTTCAGATGCCATTTTATTTTCCTCCAATATAAAGTAATGTTTTAAAAATTATTCAGCAGGGGTTTCCTCTGCTGCGGGTGCTGCTTCCTCAGCAGCCGGCTCTTCAGCGGCAGCGGGGACTTCCTCGCCGCTCTTGTCCACAACAGCCTGAATAGCACGCGCAAAGGCAGCCATCGGTGCGTTGAAAGCGCTGAGAACAGTCGCAAGAAGAATTTCACGCGACGGAAGTTTTGAAAGGCTGATTAACTTCTCAAGGTCGATAACCTCGTTGTCAAGGAAGCCGCCCTTCATGTTGAAGTTGTCATTGCCTTCTGCGTATTTTCCGAGGATTCTCGCGGCGGCAACGTAATCGTCTTCACTGGTCGCAACAGCAGTCGTGCCTTCAAGCACGCTGTCCAGACCCTGAAGCTCAGTACCATCAATTGCAAGATGGATTAAGGTGTTCTTCGTAACGGTGTATTTAACGCCTGCTTCACGAAGCTCTTTACGAAGCTTGGTGTCGTCAGCCACGGAAATACCCTTGTAATCAACGATTACACCTGCGCAGGCGGCGTCAAAGCGAGCTTTGAGGTCGGCAACCTGCTGTTTTTTCATTTCCAATACTTTCTCACTGGGCAAACGGATTCACCTCCCGATAAAATTTTCGCTTGCTTAAGCTGAGAGTAACCAAACCCGATATGGTTTAAAATGCTCTCTTTTCGCTGAAACTGCGTTAAAAATCTTGGCATACGACAGTATGCCGAGATTTTATGTCTTGTTTCGGCAAAAATATATGCATTTTAAACTGCTATGCACCGAAAACGCAAGAACAAGTTTTCGGCATATTGTGTTTGGCTACTCTCAGCTTCATGAGAATGAAAAAGCCTTCTCCGCAAAGAAACGGAAAAGGCATGTAAAATCAAAATTTCACAACTTTTCCTCGGCAGGCGGACAGGGGAGTCCTTACGCAAAATGCACCTGCTGTCTTCGGCAAGCGGATATTATACTAACATATCCGAAAGAATATGTCAAGTATCAAAATTATTCAGCGGCAACGGGGGCTGCTGCGAATTTGTTGGCATTCACTTTTACACCGGGGCCCATGGTGGTTGCAACCACGCAGGACTTGATGTACTGACCCTTCATTGCGGCGGGTTTTGCCTTAACGATGGCGTCCATCAAAGTGTTCATATTTTCAGCTAACTTTTCAGCGCCGAAAGACACCTTGCCGATGGGGCAGTGAATGATATTGGTTTTGTCGAGTCTGTACTCGATTTTACCTGCTTTTGCTTCGGTAACGGCTTTTGCAACGTCGGGGGTAACCGTCCCTGCCTTCGGCGACGGCATCAAGCCGCGCGGACCGAGGATTTTACCGAGACGGCCGACAAGACCCATCATGTTCGGCGCCGCAACGCAGACGTCAAAGTCCATCATGCCGCCCTGCACCTGTTGAACAAGGTCTTCCGCACCGACGATTTCCGCACCGGCGGCGGTTGCCGCGTCAGCATCCGCACCTTTTGCGAATACGGCAACGCGCACCTTTTTGCCTGTGCCGTTCGGCAGAACAACCGCACCGCGGACCTGCTGGTCGGCGTGGCGCGAGTCAACGCCCAAACGAACGTGAATTTCAACGGTTTCATCAAATTTTGCCGTTGATGTTTTTACTGTGAGCGCAAGCGCTTCATCTGTGTCGTACAGCTTGGTTCTGTCGATCAGCTTTGCGCTTTCCGCATATTTTTTACCGTGTTTCATAACTGCTAATTTCCTCCCATAAAGTGGTTAATCGGATGTTTCCTCCCACGAAGGAGCATCAATCTGTAACCGTAACGCCCATGGAACGTGCGGTTCCCGCGATCATGCTCATAGCGGCTTCCACGCTCGACGCATTGAGGTCGGGCATTTTCTGCTCAGCAATTTTGCGGATTTGCTCGTTCGAGATCGTTGCGACCTTTGTCTTATTCGGAACACCCGAGCCGCTTTCAATACCGCATGCCTTTTTGATCAGAACTGCGGCGGGCGGAGTTTTTGTTACGAATGTGAAAGAACGGTCTGCATAAACCGTGATAACGACGGGGATAATCAAGCCCATATCGTTCTTTGTGCGCTCATTGAATTCCTTTGTGAACGCCATGATGTTAACGCCGTGCTGACCGAGTGCCGGACCAACGGGCGGTGCCGGTGTTGCTTTGCCGGCGGGGATTTGCAGCTTAATAAAGCCTACAACCTTTTGAGCCATTTGTTTGCACCTCCAAAATTCGTGGTAGTGGCGGAACAGTTGACTTCGCCTGCTCCTCCCACGGCGTATTTTGCAATACGCCATAAAAAGCGGAACTTCCGCTGATTACCGAAAATAAATTATTCTTTGACCGTTTCAACCTGGTCAAGCTCCAAATCGACAGGGGTTTCCTTGCCGAACATGGAAATGATAACGCGCACAGAATTTGCCTCGGTATCAATATCGTCCACTACACCGATAACGCCGTCAAACGCACCGTCGATAATTGTGACCATATCGCCTTTTTCGTAGTTGACCTCAACAACGCGTTTTTCAACGCCGAGTTTGAGAATCTCTTCCTCCGTAAGGGGAACGGGCTTGCTTTCGGGACCTACAAAGCCGGTTACGCCGCGTGTGTTGCGGACAACATACCATGCATCGTCGGTCATTTTCAGTTCGTCATTGTCTTCGTTTTCAAACACGGCGAACTTCACAAGCACATAACCGGGGAATACTTTGCGTTCCACCTCTTTTTTTGTGCCGTCCTCCCGTATTTCGGTGACGGTTTCGGTGGGAACTTTAACCTCAAGTATCTGGTCATGCATTTTGCGGTTTTCCACAACGGTCTCGATGTTTGCCGCGACCTTGTTTTCATAACCGGAATAGGTATGCACAACATACCATTTTGCAGCATCTGCCATACCGAAAAAACCTCCGTTACATTCCGAGCAAGCCGGAAACAATCGCACCGGCGGCAGCCGTAGTGGGTTCGCCCTCACTGCCGACCTTTTCGGCAAGATTGACAAGCGCACTTACGCCTTCGGAAAGACCTGTGTCCACCAACCAAATGACAACGCCGAGAATCGCCACCGTAACGATAACGACCAGCGAGCTTTTCAAAACGGTTTTCCTGTCCGGCCAAACAATCTTTTTGCACTCGCCTCTTTCATCCTTAAAGAACTTGGCGATGGCTTTGCCCATGCGGACAAAAACATTCTGTTTCTTATCGCCCGACTTTTTATCGTCCGTCTTTTTTGCGGCAGCTTTCTTTGCCTTTTCGGGCTTCGACTTCGAGGTTTCGGCAGCTTCTTTTTTGATTTCGTCAGCCATGATAATCCTCCGTCTTATTTTGTTTCTCTGTGGAGTGTGTGTTTCTTGCAGAATCTGCAGTACTTGTTCATCTCCAGCCGGTCGGGCGTGTTTTTCTTGTTTTTCTTTGTGTTGTAGTTGCGCTGCTTGCATTCCGTGCAAGCGAGTGTGATTTTGACTCTCATTTCGGCACCTCCGTTACTAAGCGGAAAAAGACCGCTTTTTCATAGCCTGCCTCAGAAAATAGGGCACAAAAAAAGAACCCTCTTTCAGAGGTACGGATACTATAACATATAAAACCAGACAAGTCAAGTGTTTTTTCACTTTTCCGTGAATGATTCTTGTAAGCGGTTAAAGGTTATGCTATTATAAAGGAAAAAATGAAAAGGAGTATGCCTATGCACCCGATTTTCAAAAAGTCTTTGGCTGTTTTGCTTTCCCTTATTCTGACTGTTTCCGTATTGGCAGGCTGCGGAAATTCCGCAAAACCGAGTAGCGACAAATCCGTCGGAATCACCGATACCGCTTCGGAGATTGTCGCCCTTTCCCCCGCCGATGAAACGGTGGAACTGCATACGGAAAAGCAGTTGAAATTCCTGAACGGCAAATACCGCAGTGCGTATTTGTATGCAAACGGCACAAAGGAAAAGAGCCGTCCCGAGCCCGTCGAGTTTCGGTGGGCATACGCACAGGCGCAGGCGGGTGTGACGCAGTATACGCTCTCTATCAGCGAATCGCCCGATATGCAAAACGCGATGTCCTGTACCACGGGCGAACAAAGTATATTGGTATACAATTTAAAGATTGCAACCACCTATTACTGGACGGTAACCGCCGACGGCAAGACAAGTGAACCCGTGCAGTTTGCCACGGCGGGCGATGCACCGCGCAACCTGTATGTGGACGGGGTGACCAATGTGCGCGACCTCGGCGGTTGGATGACCGAAAGCGGAACAAGGACAAAACAGGGTATGATTTACCGATGCGGGAGACTGAATGAGAGCAATACGGACGAGGTGCATATTGAAATCACCGAATCGGGCAAAAAGGTCATGCTGGATTTACTCGGCGTAAAGACGGAAATCGACATCCGCAAGGTCGAGAACGGCGAGACGGGCGGCATCACCGCAAGTCCGCTCGGCGAATCGGTAGCCTATTACGGCATTCCTATGGAATGGGAAGGCGACACCTTTAACGGCAATCACAACGAATTACTGCGTGTTTTCTCGATTTTGGCAGACGAGGCAAATTATCCCGTCATTTTCCACTGTAACATCGGCACGGACCGTACAGGCATGATTGCATATTTGCTGAACGCATTGCTCGGCGTGTCGGAAGAAGATTTGTGCCGCGATTACCTGTTCTCGAATTTCGGAAAAATCGGCAGTCTGCGCCGTCCGAGCGGACTGGAAGACAGTGTCTATTATCAGTCCGTTGCCGCGGCAGAGGGTAATACCTTGCAGGAAAAAGCCTATAATTGCTTGGTCGGTTTCGGCGTGCCGCGCGAGCAGTTGGATTCTATCATCCGTATTTTGTCGGAGAATTGACCGATTGCAAACCTCTGCAAAAAATTTGCAATAATCTGTCATTCTGCGCACAGCGAAGAATCTCACACAGCACAAAATTTGATTTTTGAGTAGGGAACAACCTCTGTGTTGTTCCGAAATTTTCATCAGATTTTGCGGGCGCGCAATGCACGCCCCTACGGTCGGTGCAAATTTTCGCGGGCGCAACGCGCAAGCGCCCCTGCGTGTTTGCGCGGATTTTTCCGTCCGCGCACAGAACGTGTGTTGTTGTTCGGGTGCAAAAAACAACTGCCTGTAAAAACATCCGTAAAAATACGAAATATCCGTTGACTTTATCTGTATATATATGGTAGAATGGAAAAAATTTTGCCGTGTAAAAACGGTATTCTGCATTTTTATGAAGTTTTTTTGCAAAGGCGTGACTGAAAAATGGAAATTTCCGCTTCGCTTGCCGGTCTGTTGGGGCTGGCGTCCGACAACATGATTTATGTTGTGATTATGTTTATTATCGGTTTGGTGTTTATCGTCAAGGGCGGCGACATTTTCGTGGACGCCGCAACATGGATTGCCGAAGCTACGGGGATTCCGAAATTCATCATCGGCGCAACGGTGGTCAGCTTTGCAACCACGCTTCCCGAATTACTCGTTTCCGCGATTGCCGCGACAAAGGGGCAAAACGATATGGCAATCGGCAACGCCGTAGGTTCGGTTACGGCGAATGTCGGTCTCATTATGAGTATTTCCGTTTTGTGCATTCCCGCCGCGGTGAAGCGAAAAGAAGTCGCATTCAAAGGTTCTTTGATGATTCTTGCCGTTGCGGCGCTGTTTGCATTTTCCTACTCCTTAAATCTCAATTTGTGGCAGAGCATCATTATGATTGCGATTTTCGCTGTATTTATGGCGGAAAATATTATTTCGGGCAAGCGGTCTCTCGGCGTAACAGAGGAAAACCGCGGCCCGAAGGTGTCCGGTAAGGATATTGTCATTAACATTATAAAATTCCTGCTCGGCGCGGCGGGTATCGTCATCGGTGCGGATTTGCTGGTGGATGACGGTACGGTCATTGCCAAAGGCTTGGGCGTTTCCGAGGCAATTATCGGTGTCACGATTATTGCCATTGGCACCTCGCTTCCCGAATTGGTAACCACAATTACCGCGATTGCGAAAAAGCAGTCCGATTTGTCCATCGGCAATATTATCGGTGCGAATATCATTGATTTGACCATGATTTTACCGATTTGCGCATTTTTGTCGGGCGGCAACCTGCCGGTCGGCAAGCAGTCGGCATTCCTCGATATGCCGATTTGCCTTTTGATTATTTGTATTGCAATTATTCCGACATTGATTTTCAAAAAGCTCAGCCGCTGGCAGGGCGCTTTGATGATTTGTATTTACATCGGGTATGTTGCTGTTTTGGTTACCAATTCCTCAATGGGGTATTTGCCTTTTTAATCCTGTTTAAAAGCGACGGAATTTTCCGCCGCTTTTCTTTTAAATTCGGCAAATATTTCAATTCTGTTTCAGTTGAAATGAGCCGAAAATTATGGTACAATTTTTAGTTGAAAAACAGTGTGTGTTTGAAAGGTCGGTGCAACGATTTGAAAGCGTATTTAATGTTAGAGGACGGTTCGGTTTACGAAGGAACCGCGCACGGAGAATTTTCCGAAACGCCCTGCGAGGTTGTGTTTAACACTTCTATGACAGGCTATGTGGAAATTTTGACCGATCCTTCTTATGCGGGGCAGGGTATTGTGATGACCTACCCGATGATTGGCAATTACGGCGTCAGCTTAGAGGACTTTGAAAGCGATAAATTACAGCCCTGTGCATTTATTGTGCATGAGCTGTGCGACACGCCCTCGAACTTCCGCAATACGCAGACGATTGACAGCCTGCTTCGCGAGCATCACATCCCCTGCCTTTCGGGGATTGACACGCGCGCGGTGGTCAAAAAACTGCGTGAAAGCGGCACGATGCGAGGTGTGGTGACGGCGGATATTTCCGACAAGGACCGCTTGATGGGCGTGATTCAGGCTTTTAAACAGGACAAGCTTGTGGAAAGCGTCACGTTAAAAGAAAAAACCGTTTTGGGCGCGAAAAACAGCGGCGCAAAAATTGCGCTTATGGACTTCGGCACAAAGCGCAACATCGCGAACAGCTTGGTTGCGCGCGGCTGTGTGGTAACGCAGTACCCCGCGTGGACAACGGCGGAGGAAATTATAAAATCCGCGCCCGACGGGATTATGCTCTCGAACGGCCCCGGCGATCCTGCGGACTGTGTGGGGATTATCAAAGAAATTAAAAAGCTTTACGACTACGGTCTGCCGACCTTTGCGATTTGCCTCGGGCATCAGCTGATGGCATTGGCAAACGGCGGCGAAACCGAGCGTATGAAATACGGGCACCGCGGTGCAAACCACCCTGTGAAATTCCTGCATGAGGACAGAACCTATCTTTCTTCGCAGAACCACGGCTACATGGTAAACGGCAAGGGCTTGCCGAGCAATGCGGAAATCAACTGCATTAACGTCAACGACAAAACCGTGGAAGGCATTGTCTATCACGGCAAGCCGATTTTCACGGTGCAGTTCCACCCTGAGGCAAATTCGGGCCCGCGGGACACATCCTTCTTATTTGACAGATTCTTAAAAATGGCAGCGGAGGGCAGATACGATGATTGACAAGAGCATCAAAAAAGTCATGGTTATCGGTTCGGGTCCGATTATCATCGGGCAGGCGGCTGAATTTGACTATGCAGGCACACAGGCATGCCGTTCCTTGAAAGAGGAAGGCATTGAGGTGGTGCTTGTCAACTCCAACCCCGCAACCATTATGACCGACGGCGACATTGCAGACAAGGTTTACATTGAGCCGCTGACCATTCCGACCTTAACGAAAATTATCGAAAAAGAAAAACCCGACTCCATTCTCCCGACCTTGGGCGGGCAGACGGGCTTGAATCTCGCCATGGAGCTGGACGAGCTCGGCGTTTTAAAAGCCAACGGCGTGCGCCTCATCGGCATTAACGCAAGCGCCATTAAAAAGGCGGAGGACAGACAGGAATTTAAGGATACCATGGAAAAAATCGGCGAGCCGTGCATTGAATCGCTCGTCGTGCACGATGTGGAATCCGCTGTGGAATTCTCAAACCGCATCGGCTACCCCGTCATTGTGCGCCCCGCATATACCTTGGGCGGTACGGGCGGCGGCATTGCCGACGACGAGCAGGAGCTGCGCGAAATCTGCGCCAACGGTCTGCGCCTTTCCCGCGTGACAGAGGTTTTGATTGAAAAGTGCATTGCGGGCTGGAAAGAAATCGAATACGAAGTGATGCGCGACTCCAAGGGCAACTGTATCACGGTATGTAATATGGAAAACCTTGACCCTGTCGGCGTACATACGGGCGACTCTATCGTTGTCGCGCCCAGCCAGACCCTGATGGATAAGGACTACCAGATGCTGCGCTCCTCGGCGCTCAACATCATTACGGAATTGGGGATTGAGGGCGGCTGTAACGTACAGTTCGCATTGCATCCCGATTCATTCCAATATGCGGTTATTGAAGTAAATCCCCGTGTTTCGCGTTCTTCCGCGCTCGCATCCAAAGCAACGGGGTACCCGATTGCGCGTGTGGCGGCAAAAATTGCGTTGGGATTGGGACTGGATGAAATCCCCAACGCGGTTACAGGCAAAACCTTTGCATCCTTTGAACCTGCGCTTGACTACTGCGTAGTGAAATTCCCGAAATGGCCGTTTGATAAATTTGTCACCGCAAAGCGCACCCTCGGCACGCAGATGAAAGCCACGGGCGAGGTTATGGCGGTTGCACGTTCGTTTGAAGCGGCACTGCAAAAGGCGATGCACTCTCTTGAGGAAAATCGCAAGAGCCTTTTGTATGATGATTTGATTGCGAAATCAAACGAAGAATTGGCAGAACTGCTCAAAAACATTGATAATACGCGCATTTATGTGGTCGCGGCGGCGATTTACAATGAAATGCCGTTGGAAAAAATTCACGAAATCACCAAGATTGACATTTGGTTCTTGAACAAAATCAAAGTGATTGTCGATATGGAAAAACTGCTCGCGACAGGCTGCTGTGACCGCGACACATTGCTGGAAGCAAAGCGTCTCGGCTTTACCGATGACGTTATCGCAAAAAATGTCGGCGTAACAGAGGCGGCAATCAAAAATCTGCGCAAAATGTGGAAAATTCAGCCGAGCTTCTCCATTGTCGATACCTGCGCGGCGGAATTTGCGGCGCAAACGCCTTACTATTATTCCGATTACTGCGTGGAAAACGAAGTCGATACCGCGAAAAAGAAAAAGAAAATTATGGTGCTCGGTTCAGGACCTATCCGCATCGGGCAGGGCATTGAGTTCGACTACTGCTCGGTACACTCGGTTTGGGCGCTCAAAAAAGCGGGCTGTGAGGCGATTATTGTCAACAACAACCCCGAAACCGTTTCCACGGACTTCGATATTTCCGACAAGCTGTATTTTGAACCGCTGACCCCCGAATACGTCACCAACATTGTCGAAATGGAACAGCCCGACGGCGCAATCGTGCAGTTCGGCGGGCAGACCGCCATTAAGCTGACGAAAACGCTCAATGATTTGGGCGTACATATTCTCGGCACGGACGCCGACCACGTGGACGCGGCAGAGGACAGAGAACGCTTCGACGAAATTCTCGAATACTGTGACATTGCGCGTCCGAAAGGGCAGACGGTTTTCACTGCGCAGGAAGCCCTTGCGGCGGCGCACAGCCTCGGGTATCCCGTTTTGGTGCGTCCGAGCTATGTTTTGGGCGGGCAGGGGATGCAGATTGCCGCCAACGATGAAGACATCCTTGAATTTATGGACATCATCACCCGCACCATCCCAGACCTTTCGGAACACCCCGTGCTGGTCGATAAATATCTGATGGGGCAGGAAGTCGAAGTCGACGCGATTTGCGACGGCAGAGACATTTTGATTCCCGGCATTATGGAACATGTCGACCGCGCAGGTATTCACTCGGGCGACTCCATCTCCGTCTACCCCGCGGTGACGCTGTCCGAGAAAGTCCAAAAAACGATTGTGGACTACACAAAGCGGTTGGCGTCTGCGTTGCACGTCATCGGTATGATGAACATTCAGTTCATCGTTTTACACGAAGAAGTATACATCATTGAGGTCAATCCCCGTTCCTCGCGTACCGTTCCGTATATCAGCAAGGTGACGGGCATTCCCGCGATTGCGCTTGCGACCCGCGCCATGCTCGGCGAAAAAATTCAGGATATGGGCTACGGCACAGGGCTTTACGAAAACAGCGGGTACTATGCAATTAAACTGCCTGTGTTCTCGTTTGAAAAGATTATCGGCGCGGACACCTCGTTGGGGCCTGAAATGAAATCCACGGGCGAGGTGCTCGGCATTTCGCAGGATTACAACGAAGCGCTCTTGAAAGCGTTTGACGGCGGCGGCGTATCGCTCCCCAAGGACGGCAAAATCATTGTCACCGTCCGCGATAAGGACAAAGCGGAAATTTGTGAAATGCTCAAGGAATTTAAAGATTCCGAGTTCAAATTTTACGCAACGCCCGGCACGCGCAAAGTGCTTATGGAGGCGGGCATTGACGCGAAGCCCGTCAACAAGCTTTCGGGTGAAAGCCCGAACATTCTCGATATGATGAATGCGGGCGATGTTTCGCTGATTATCAACACCCCGACCCACGGCAGAATTCCCGATCGCGACGGCTTTAAGCTGCGCAGAATTGCTGTGGAAAGCGGCACTTCGTGTTTGACCTCTTTGGACGCGGCAAAGGCGATTATGCAAAGTACGTTTATCGTGCCGAGCGATAAGATGTCTTTGACCGATATTGCGACCCTGCAAATCAAAAAATAAATACATTCGGAATCTCCCGCACGGTATTTACTGTCGTACGGGAGATTTTTTATAAAGTGCATCCGCTCAAAAATCCGAAATCGGTTTTTTGAGCGAACGGATATGCCGAATCCGTGACCGTGGGCGATTTGCGGAAAATCCGCCTGAAAATGAAAAAAACAGTTGATACTTTGTCGGTTTTCTGCGATAATATATAGGTATATTCTGCTTTTTCAACAGATAGCTTTTAACATTTCTTTTTATGAGGTGTTTACGATATGAACAACCCGAAAAAAATTGCGGCGCTTTTGTTTCCGCATATTCAAAAAACGCCCGCCGATTTTGAGGCGTTGTATCCGCCGCGTACACTCCCCGAGGGCGCGCGTGTCACGCGTTTTGCGCCGAGTCCCACAGGCTATTTGCATGTCGGGGGTCTGTTCGGCGCACTGACGGATTACATGGTCGCCAAGTTATCGGGCGGCGTTACCTATCTGCGGATTGAGGATACCGACAAAAAGCGCGAAATCGAAGACGGCGTTTCCGCCATTTTAGAGGGCTTTCACACTTTCGGTATTGAATTCGACGAAGGCGTGACGGGCTTCGGCACGGAAAGCGGCGCATACGGCCCGTATACGCAAAGCGCACGCGTCGAACTGTATCAAACAATTGCCAAGGATTTGGTGGAACGGGATTTAGCCTACCCGTGTTTCTGCACTGCGGACGAGCTTTCTGCACTGCGCGAACAGCAGGAGCAGGACGGGGCGCTTTTGCGCGGGTATTTCGGGAAGTATGCGAAATGCCGCGATTTAACGGACGAAGAGATTGAAGCAAACATAACAAACGGCAAGCCGTATGTTCTGCGTTTCCGTTCAGACGGGGACGAAAACCGCCGCATCACCCTCGACGATATGGTGCGCGGCAAAATTGAAATGCCCGAAAACATCATCGACGAGGTGCTGTTAAAGAGCGACGGCGTACCGACCTATCATTTTGCGCACGTGTGCGACGACCACTTTATGCGCACCACACATATTATTCGCGGCGAGGAGTGGATTCCCTCTACCGCAAAGCATATCGCGCTGTTCCGCGCCTGCGGTTTCCGCGTGCCGAAATATGCACACACCCCGCAGGTGTTGAAAATCGACGAGCAGGACGGCACAAAAAGAAAGCTTTCAAAGCGCAAAGACCCCGAAGCGGCGGTTTCCTATTTTGCCGAAAACGGCTATCCGAAAGAGGCGCTTTTGGAGTATTTAATGACATTGCTCAACTCCAATTTTGAGGATTGGCGGCGTGCCAATCCAGATGCGGATATTTTCACATTCCCGTTCAATCTCAAAAAAATGAGTGCCTCGGGCGCGCTGTTCGATATGGCGAAGCTCCGCGACATCAGCAAGACCGTCATTTCGCGTATGACCGCTGAGGAAGTGTACGCCCGCACCTTAGAATGGGCACAGCAGTATGACGCGGCGTATGCCGAAATCTTAAAGGCAGATGCCGAAAAGGCAATCGGGATGCTGGCACTTGACCGCGGCGGCAAAAAGCCGCGCAAGGATTTGGCGGCGTTTTCCGAGGTTAAGGATTATTTCTCTTATATGTATGGGGAGCTTTACGAGCCGCATTTCGATTTGCCCGAGAATATCGGAAAAGCCGACGCGGCAAAAATCCTATCAGATTACGCGGCAATCTATGATGCGGCGGACGACAAGGACGAATGGTTCGCAAAAGTCAAATCTTTGTGCGAGCCGAACGGCTTTACGCCGAACGTAAAGGAATACAAAGCGAATCCCGACGCCTTTAAGGGGCATGTCGGCGATGTTTCCACCGTGATTCGCGTGGCGGTGACGGGGCGCACAAACACCCCCGACCTTTGCACGATTCTGCGTCTTTTGGGTGCGGACGAGGTGCAGAACCGCCTGCAAGCGGCAGAGGAATTCTACAAAAATTAAAAGCCTGTTAAAAGGAGCAAAAATATGGAAGAAAAAGAAGTTATGGCTTCCAATTTCATTCACGATTTCATTGACGAGGATTTGGAAAACGGGGTGTACACCCACGTGCAGACGCGTTTCCCGCCCGAGCCGAACGGCTATTTGCACATCGGGCACGCCAAGGCGATTTGCATCAATTTCGGCACGGCAAAAAAATACGGCGGCACGTGCAATCTGCGCTTTGACGATACCAATCCGCAAAAAGAGGATATGGAATATGTCGAATCCATCCGCGAGGATATTGAATGGCTCGGCTTTCAATGGGACAAGTGTCTGTACGCTTCGAGCTATTTCGATTTTATTTACGACTGTGCGGTAAAGCTTATCGAGGACGGCAAGGCATATGTGGACGATTTAACCGCCGACGAGATTCGCGCCTATCGCGGTACGCTCACCGAAGCGGGCAAAAACAGCCCCTACCGCGACCGCAGTGTCGAAGAGAATCTTGATTTGTTCCGCCGTATGACGGCGGGTGAGTTCCCGAACGGCGCAAAGGTTCTGCGTGCAAAAATCGATATGGCGTCGCCGAACCTCAATATGCGCGACCCCGTCATTTACCGCATTGCGCACATTGAACACCACCAAACGGGCAACAAGTGGTGCGTGTACCCGATGTACGATTTCGCGCATCCGCTTTCCGATACCAAAGAGGGCGTTACCCATTCTCTGTGTTCGCTGGAATTTGAAAACCACCGTCCGCTGTACGACTGGTTTTTGCGTGAGTTGAATCTCCCGAATCCCTCACGGCAAATTGAATTTGCGCGCCTGAATCTGAACTATTGCTTAACGAGCAAGCGCAAATGCTTGGCGCTTGTCAACGAAGGGATTGTGGACGGCTGGGACGACCCGCGTATGGTTACTTTAAGCGGTATGCGCCGCAGAGGGTATCCTGCAAAGGCAATCCGCAATTTCTGTGAAAAAATCGGTGTTTCCAAAGCGTATTCCGTGGTGGATATGGGGCTTTTGGAGTCCTGCGTGCGCGACGAATTAAATGAATCCGCGCCCCGCGCGATGGCGGTACTGCGTCCTTTGAAATTGATTGTGGACAATTATCCCGAGGACAAAACGGAAACGCTTTCCGTTGAGGTGCATCCCGCGCACCCCGAAATGGGCACGCGCGAGGTAACCTTCTCAAAAGAGTTGTATATTGAGCGCGAGGACTTTATGGTCGATCCGCCGAAAAAGTACTTCCGTCTTTTCCCGGGAAATGAAGTGCGCTTAAAGAGTGCATATTTTGTGAAATGTACAGGTTACGATACCGATGAAAACGGCGAGGTTACGGCGGTACACTGCACCTATGACCCCGAAAGCCGCGGCGGCAACTCCCCCGACGGCAGAAAGGTCAAGGGAACGGTGCATTGGGTCAGTGCGGCGGATTCTTTCCCCGCGACTGTGCATCTGTATGACCGTCTGTTCAATGCGGAAAATCCGTCGGATGAATCAAAGGGCAGTTTTAAAGACAACCTCAATCCCAATTCGTTAACCGTTTTAAAGGACTGTCTTGTAGAGGGCGGTTTGCGTGACGCAAAGGCGGGCGATGTGTTCCAGTTTATGCGGCAGGGCTACTTCTGTGTTGACAAAAAATCGGATTGTGATAATATAGTATTCAACTTAACGGTTGCACTCAATTCCTCTTGGGGTAAATAAGGAGTCTTGCAAAATGGCGAAAGAGAAGAAAAAACAGGGTATTGCATCGAAAGACCCGCTGTACCGCGTTATCATGGCGGTTATGGCAATCTGCGTGCCGATTGCGGGGTATTTTTCCAATTATTTTTATTATGTTGTACAGTCCGATATTTTTAAACTGATTTCGCAGTTTAAAGGGGATAATACCGATTCCGGTGAAACATACGGCTTTATCGGCGCGCACAAGTTTGTGCAGGAATACCTGCCGAAGCTCAGCGAAACACAGACGGATATGTCGGGGGTATGGGAAACCCTGTCCGCATTAAAACCCGCTTTAATCAGTTTTGTTGTGTTTCTTGCGCTGGCGGTTATAATTGCATTGGTGGTGTTTTTCTTTTCCTGTTTTTCCAAAAAGAAATTGGCGCCGCTGTGCATTTCCCTCGGCGGTGTGCTTGCGATGATCGGCGTGCGTATATCGTTCTATTATATTTCCGCACCGCTTTTGGACGGGACAATCAATTTGTCGAGTTTCTTTGAAAGCTCTCTTGTTTCGGCGGTTTTGCCGTTTATTGCAAAGCTGACGGAATTTCGGCTGACGACAGGCTACTTCTTAATGCTGTTCCTGTTTATCGCCATGGCGCTTTGGGCAGGGGCGAATATGCTGATTGCCCTCGGCGACAAGCCGCAGAACAGCCAAAAAGTGAAATAAGTAAAATAAGTTCTGTAAAGCCGCGCTCGCCCTAAAAAGCAAGCGCGGCTTTTTGCAAAGAACAAACGACAACACACAGCCCGTAAGGGCGGACTTCCACGCCCGCCCGAGCAATTTTTTACATCTGTATGTTCTTGGGCTTTTCACAAATCCGTAGGGGCGGATGCCCTCATCCGCCCAAGTAAGGCTGAATTTTGCAAAAACCAACGGGGAATGTACCAACCGTAGGGGCGAACTGCGTTCGTCCGTGAAATTCTGCTGAGTTTTTTCGGAACAACACAGAGGTTGTTCTCTACACACTGTCAAATTTACATTGTGCGATGTGAGATTCTTCGCTACGCTCAGAATGACAAGTTTGCACAAAACCGTAGGGGCGTGCATTGCGCGCCCGAATGCGGACGGCATAGAAAAAAGGAACGACCGTGAAATCGTTCCCTTTTCTATATATGGGGGATTATTTACAAAACAAATGGCTCCCAATCGTCACAATCACGGGTCTTGTACGCATCCAGCGGTTTGAGGTCTTCGCGGGATTATAATAGTATATCGCACCGCCTGATGGGTCCCAGCCGTTGATGGCGTCTCGCGCCGCTTTTTTGGCTTCCGCACTCGGCTCTACACCCCAGTTGCTGTCGTTAATACAGGAGAACGCGCCGGGCTGATAAACAACGCCCGCAATCGAGTCGGGAAAGGACGAATGCGACACACGGTTGAGCACGACTGCGCCGACTGCCACCTGTCCCGTATACGGCTCGCCGCGCGCTTCGGCGGCAATGACCTTGGCAAGCAGATAGACGTCATTGCTTCCGTACTGCCCGTTGCCCGACGATCCCGAGGAGACACCGAGCGCGGAAAGCGTGCGCGGTCCTGCAATGCCGTCTACGGCAAGTCCGTTATCCCGCTGAAATCGTTTGACGGCGCTTTGCGTCAGCGTTCCGTAAATACCGTCCACGTTGCTTGTGAAATAGCCGAGGGATTTCAGCTTTTGCTGAATACGGCGTACCTCGTCGCCCCGCGACCCCATTTTGGAAAGCGTGGCAATGCTTTTTTCCGTGCGGTAATACACCGTGCCGCCGCAAAGCCCCGCTACAAATAAAAATGCCAGCGCAAACGCCAGAATACGCTTTTTTAAAAACTTCTTAGAATTTTTCTGCTGCATTTCTTCACCTGCTTTCAGAAATTATGCTTGACTTCATGTGTATTTTTTGAAAGAGAGGCGATTTTATACATGCGAACTCGGCAAAATTTGTATAGCTCTATAAGCCAAAACACTATATGTTGTTGTAAAAAATTCCCTCTAAAAAAATTCAAAAAAATCGAAAAATAAGTGTTGACATTCCGGTTTCGTTGTGCTATTATATCAAAGCTGTCGCGAGACACGGACAACCGAATCACAACGCGTCAAAAAACTTCTGAAAAAAGTTCTTGACAAAGCGATTTGAAAGTGCTATAATAAATAACACTTCCGCAAAACGCGAAAGCACATCTCGAACCTTGAAAATTAAACAACGACGAAAAAAGGAACCCGAGATTCTTTGAGAATTCGAGAGAATTCATAAAGAGTTTTAACGTACGAAAAGTACGAACAGTAA
Source organism: uncultured Oscillospiraceae bacterium (assembly GCA_900540295.1). Classification (GTDB taxonomy): domain Bacteria; phylum Bacillota; class Clostridia; order Oscillospirales; family Acutalibacteraceae; genus Fimenecus. The sequence continues at coordinate 469 of UQFM01000020.1, read as the reverse complement.
TTCCGAAATCACAGAGATGTGATGAGGGATACGAAAAGAGTAAAGAGCTAAACAGCACTTTAGAAAATGATTGGTACAGTCCTTCGGGATTGTGTTAATACAATTTTTTAGAGAGTTTGATCCTGGCTCAGGATGAACGCTGGCGGCGTGCCTAACACATGCAAGTCGAACGGACTTTTCATGAAGCCTAGCGATTGAAAAGTTAGTGGCGGACGGGTGAGTAACGCGTGGGTAACCTGCCTTGTACTGGGGGACAACAGTTGGAAACGACTGCTAATACCGCATAAGCGCACAGCTTCGCATGAAGCAGTGTGAAAAACTCCGGTGGTACAAGATGGACCCGCGTCTGATTAGCTGGTTGGTGAGGTAACGGCCCACCAAGGCAACGATCAGTAGCCGGCCTGAGAGGGTGAACGGCCACATTGGGACTGAGACACGGCCCAAACTCCTACGGGAGGCAGCAGTGGGG
>UQFM01000019.1 GCA_900540295.1 uncultured Oscillospiraceae bacterium | reverse complement strand
AGCGAGCGTATAACGGTACTCAAATTTGTAGGGGACGATGCCTTCATCGTCCCGTCTCCGAATCCATCTATAAATAATAAAAGATGTATATGGTCGGGCATAATAATATACTTTTCAACCGTTACGTCTGTGTAAACCGAATTGATTTTTTGTATGTGCTTCTCCGTAATTTTTCCGATTTCAGTCAGCCTGATTTGCGGGGCGATGAGGGCATCGCCCCCTACGATTGTGCTTAAAATCGGTCTGCGGTCTTTCACGCACACCGTCACAAAATAACATCCGTTTTGGCTGTAAACGTAGTTTTACAATCTTGTGGGTTTGCGGGTAGGGCGTGAAAAATTATTATCCATAAATGCGTAGTTAGATTTTAAGTAAATATGTTTTCAGGCACTGCGTTTGGATTCTTTTGCCTTGAATTATGCGGAAGAACTCCCTCCGTCACGGTTACGCCGTGCCACCTCCCTCTAAGAGGGAGGCATATATGGTTTAAAATTTTAGATATCCAAATTCTCCACATATTTTGCGTTCTTTTCGATAAACAGGCGGCGGGGTTCTACCTTGTCGCCCATTAAAATAGAGAAGGTTTCGTCCGCTTCCATCGCGTCTTCCATATTGACGCGCAGCATGGTGCGGAAATTCGGGTCCATGGTGGTTTCCCAAAGCTGTTCGGGGTCCATTTCACCGAGACCTTTGTACCGCTGAATGTCGCAGCTGCCGCCCATTTCTGCAATCAGCGCATCGCGTTCCTCGTCGGAATACGCATACATATGCTTTTTACCCTTGGAGACCTTAAACAGCGGCGGCTGTGCGATATAGACATAGCCGTGCTCAATCAGCGGGCGCATATAGCGGAAGAAAAACGTCAGCAGCAGGGTGCGGATATGCGCGCCGTCCACGTCGGCATCCGCCATAATGACTACTTTATGATAACGGAGCTTTGTGATGTCAAAATCGTCACCGATGCCCGTCCCCAAAGCGGTAATAACGGGCGTAAGCTTTTCATTTCCGATGACCTTGTCGATACGCGCTTTTTCGACGTTGAGCATTTTGCCCCACAGCGGCAGAATCGCCTGAATATTTCTGTCTCTGCCCTCTTTTGCAGAACCGCCTGCGGAATCACCCTCGACGATGTAAATTTCGGTGTTTTCAGGATTTTTGTCGGTGCAGTCCGCCAATTTACCGGGCAGGGAATTGCTTTCCAGCGCGGATTTGCGTCTTGCATTGTCGCGCGCCTTACGCGCCGCCTCACGTGCGCGCGAAGCGTCCAGCGCCTTATTGAAGATTGCCTTCGCCACGCTCGGGTTTTCTTCAAAATAGGTCATCATTTTGTCGTAAATCATTTTGGATACAACGCCTGTCATTTCGGTGTTGCCCAATTTGCTCTTGGTCTGTCCCTCAAATTCAGCCTCTGTCAGCTTGACGCTGATAACGGCGGTCAAGCCCTCGCGGACGTCCTCACCCGACAGCTTTTTATCGGAATCCTTTAACAGGCCGAACTTTTTGCCGTAATCGTTGAACACTCTCGTCAGCGCGGTTTTAAAGCCCTGCTCGTGCGTACCGCCGTCTATGGTGCGCACATCGTTTGCAAAGCTTAAAATAATTTCGTTGTAGCCGTCGTTGTAAGATACCGCAACCTCGGCGCTCTTGTCGCCGTTGACCGTGGTGAAGTGCATTACATCATCGTGTACGGGAGAAAGTCCGCGGCTTGTGTTGATGTATTCCACAAAGGAGCGGATACCGCCCTCGTAGCAAAATTCCTCGCGGCGGATGTCGCCCTCGTCTCGGCGGTCTGTCAGTGTGATGGATAGCCCTGCATTGAGGAATGCCTGTTCGCGCAAACGGCGTTCCAGCACTTCATATTCATATACGGTGGTCTCGGTAAACACCTCGGGGTCTGCTTTGAATTTAATAAACGTACCTGTTTCTTCGGTATCCGCAATCACAGTCAAATCCGTTTTAATATCGCCGCGCTCAAAACGCTGGTGATACGTATGCCCCTGACGGCTGACCTCAATTTCAAACCATTCGGACAGCGCGTTTACGACGGAAGAACCCACGCCGTGCAAGCCGCCCGAAACCTTATAGCCGCTGCCGCCGAATTTACCGCCCGCGTGCAGAACCGTCAGTACAACTGTCACCGCAGGCAGACCCTCTTCCTCGTTCATATCCACGGGAATACCGCGTCCGTTGTCGCGCACGGTTATCACGTTATCGGGCAGAATTTCTACTTCAATATGCGTACAGTAGCCCGCCAGCGCCTCGTCCACCGAGTTATCGACAATTTCATAAACCAAGTGGTGCAGTCCCTTAGGACCTGTTGAACCGATATACATACCGGGACGTTTCCGAACCGCTTCCAAGCCCTTTAAAACCTGAATGGCGTCCGCACCGTATTCTTCGGTGACGGCGGTATCCATCAATTCTTCATTTGTCCCGATGTTTACTTCGTTTTCCATATTTTCCTCCGAAGACCGAACACAAAATGTGTCCGCAATTTTTCTGTTTCTATGTTTCATTTTTGTGGATTGGCTTTTTTGTAGGGGTTGTGAAAATTTGTCATTCTGAACGAAGTGAAGAATCTCACATTGAACAGGGTAAATTTGATTGACGGTAGGGCGGGAGGCTTGCCCCCGCCGTAGCTTTGTGCGTGATTCAACCTCGCTCGGGCGGGCGCGCAATGCACGCCCCTACGCCTGCTGTCAATTTATACGGAGTTTAAGCGGTGTGGAATCCCTACGAGATATGCGTTGCGATTGGTTTGTGCATATCAAATTCGTTTAAAAATCGTCGCAGTCGAGAGGGGAGAGATGTACACCATTCTGTCGTTGTTTTCCACGGTAACCAAAAAGGATTTCGGCAAATCGTAGGAGACCGTTTTGGAAAATCCCGTTTTTTCCGCCTCGCTTAAATATTCCCGCGTCGCTTTGTTGACAGTGGTATTGTCCAAATCAAAAATTCCGAGCAAATCCTTTGTGCGAATCAGCTGTTCGCCGCCGATGTCCAAGTACATTACAGCACCCTGCCTTTCTCCATATGAAAGGTGCGTCCCTCGCACAGGCGCAGGACGGTGGTCGGGTCACAGCAGGTAATAAAGACCTGTTTGCCGCTGATGTGATTCAGAATATAATCCTGTCGGTTTTCATCCAGCTCGCTCATCACATCGTCTAAAAGAATGACAGGTTCTTCGCCTGTTCGGTCACGCAGAATGCTCGCCTCGCTCAGCTTCATCGCCAATGCCGCCGAACGCTGCTGTCCCTGTGACCCGAAGGTACGCGCCGAAAGCGAATCAATCTGAATCTGCAAATCGTCGCGGTGCGGGCCTGCTGTTGTCATCTTATTGCATATATCGTCTCTTCGGCTGTTTGCAAGCTGTTTTTTCAACAAATCCTTTACAGCATACGGGTCACCCTCGTACCCGCCGAAATTACTGATATAGTTAATTTTTAACTTTTCCTTACTGTTTGACAGTCCGTCATAGATTTCTGCGGATTTTTCACTCAGCATATTTGTATACCAAATACGTTCCGACACGACTGCCGCGCCGTAAGAGGAGATTTTTTCATCCCACACATCTAAAGTATCAAACAGTTCGGGATGATACTGAATATCCTTTAACAGCGCATTGCGCTGATTTAAGGTATGGTTATATTTTGCAAGCGCCTTTGCATACTGCGGCTTTAATTCGCACAGCGCCGTATCCAAAAATCGGCGGCGGAACAAAGGTCCTTCTTTCACAAGTGACAGATGCGAGGGGGCGAACACGACGGCATAAAATTCCCCGACCAATTCCGCAGGAGATTTCAGCGTGACGCCGTTTTTCATAGCGGTTCGCTTTTGGTCTATAAACAGATGCGCATTTTGTTCTCTGCCTTTTGCAAAAAACGTCATTTCATTCTTGGCAAAGGGTGCGTCGAACCCGACCATTTCACGATCACGGCGGCAGCGGAAGCTTTTACAGCCCGTAAACAGCCATATGCTTTCCAGCAAATTGGTTTTGCCCTGTGCATTTTCGCCGAAAATGACGTTTACCCCTTCTGCGGGTTCAATATACGCCTTTTCAATATTCCGAAAATTCTGAATATTTAACCCTTTCACAATCATTGATTTCGTACCTTTCTTGTGGGATGGGGAAATTTTAATGCTCGGAGCCCGATTTTTGTTTCGTACCCAACGAGATAAAATTTGGGAATTTTAGTGCTCGGTACCCGACTTTACACGCAGTAAGTTTATACAGACCGTAGGGAAAAATCTCTGTGTTGTTCCGCGGGTTTTATCTGATTTCAACGGGCGAACACAGTTCGCCCCTACGGTCAGTACATCACCGTTGGCTTGTGTGGTTTTTTCGGCGAGCTCGGCGATTCGTGAATCGCCCCTACGGGTTTATACAAACTTGTCATTCTGAGCGTCAGCGAAGAATCTCACATGGCACAAACCGAATGTAACACAGAATTCGTAGGGACAGCCCTTGTGGCTGTCCGTTTTCGGGCGCCGGGTGCACGCCCCTACGGGTTTGTGCATTACATCCGTTTCTTACGCTTTCTTTTCTACAACAAAATGCTGTCCTTCAAATGAAAACGCATCGCCGTCGCGCAGTTTTTTGCCGCGTTGGGTGCAAACTTCTCCGTTCACTTTGATTTGTTCGTCTTCAATCAGCATTTTTGCCTGTCCGCCTGTGCCGACAACGCTTGCAAGCTTTAAAGCCGCGTCTAACCGAATAAATTCTGTGGTTATGAAAATTTCTTTTAAAACTTTCGGGGCAACCTTTGCCTGTACTTTTATCTTTTTCATTCTGTTTTCAATCTCACCGGCAGTACCAAGAAGAGGAAGTTTTCTCCCTCTGTGGGCGTAATCAATATCGGCAGTATCGGACTGCTTAATTTCACAACGACTTCATCCGCATCGCAGACGCGCAGTGCGTCCAGCAAATAACGGTTGTTAAAGCCGATTTCCATCTTGTTGCCCGACCCTTTGCAGGGCAGTTTGTCGTTCGCCGTACCGAGGGCGGTCGTGCTGGAGATTTTGATTAAATCCTCATCAAAAATGCATCGAATCGGGCTTTTTGCGCGGTCTGTGATAATCAAAGACGTTCTTTCAATACTGTTAATCAGCATTCTTGTATTCACGGTAATTTCGCCTGTTACATTTCCCGAAATAGCCGCCTGATAATTTAAAAATTCACCCTCTAAAAGACGGGAAACAATACGGTAATTGCCGATTTCAAACACGATAAAGCGTTTGCCGACATTCATGGATACGGTTTCTTCCGCGCCGTTTGTCAGCTTGATAACCTCATTGAGCGTCTTTTTCGGTGCGACAAAAATCTTTTCTTCGCCTTCGTAGTCAATTTCTTCATTGCGGATTGCTAAACGGAAACCGTCAACGGCAATCAGTCGGATTTTTTTCTCGCGGATTTCAAAACGCACGCCTGTGTGTACAACTTTTACGTCATTTTCCGCCGTGGCAAAAATGGTTTTGCGAATCATATCCTTTAAAAGCTCACTGTCTATGACAATCGGATATCCGCTTTCCACAGACGGGAGTTCAGGATATTCCGCTGAGGAAATTCCAATCAGAGAAAATTCCGCATCACCGCTTTTAATGCGACAGACAAGACGCTCGTCAACTTCAATACGCACAGTCTCATAAGGCAGGCTTCTCAAAATATCGCAAAGGATTTTTGCATTGAGAATTACGCTTCCCTGTTCTTCTACACGTGCTTCCATAGTTGTAATGATGCCGACTTCCAAATCGTAGCCTGTAAGCGTCAGTAAATTTTCTTCTGCCTGCAACAGAATGCCCTCGATTGCAGGAATGGAAGATTTAGAGGAAACTGCCCTTTGCACATTTGAACAAATCTCGGACAGCTTTTGTGTATCGCATATCACTTTCATAAAGATTTTCCTTTCAAAAAATAATCCTATATATTTCTTTTATAGTTTAAGAAGTAGGTGCGGCAGAAATTGTTGAAAAGTCTGCAAAGCTTTAGAGATGCAATCTTTTAGAGCAGTTTTTGCCGCGTAAAAAACTTGTTGAAAATATTTTGTTTTCAACAGTCAAATTTTAACTGTAAATTCTATGTTCAAAACTCCAATGTTCAAAACCAAAACTTGTTTATTTCTTTGTTTCGTATCCGATTTGCTATGACAGGAAGTAGGGTAGCTCGGAGTCGAACTTTGCTCGCAATGGGTTTGTGCGGATTTTATCGGGGCGCCGAGTCGTCGCCCCCTACGCGCGCAGTAGGTTTGTACAGATTTTCGGACAACCGCAAGGATTGTCCCTACTGTTTTTACGCAACTAATGGTGATACCGTATACCGTAGGGGTCGCTGACCTCAGCGACCCGCAGGCGAATGAAGGCATCCGCCCCTACGATTGCAAATCGAATTTATACAATGCAGGATTTACGGAATGACAAAAATTTATTTTTCCATCCGACTGACGGCATTTTGAGCTTGTGCGACATCGGCTAAATTTTCCAAAATCAAGGGCATGTGCTGTCTGTATCCTTTTCTGGTATAAACCTCAGAACAAAAATAAATCGTGCCGTTGCCGTTTTTGTGAATTTCCACGTCCATGGGCGGTAAATCGTTTGCAGTGTGCATGGAAATCCGATTGCCGCGCTTTACGATAATTTTTTTATTTGTGATGACATAAAAGGTTTTGTTTCGGAGCATTGCCGTCTGCAGATGCTTTCCGATAACAAGATAAATGCCGACACAAATAAAAGGTGTTCCCCAAAGGGCGAATAAAAGCGATGCACCGCCTTTTATCGCCGTATATTCCCAATATAAAGAAAAAGAAAGCCACATAATACCAAACAGGGTTGTAAAAATGTCCCGCCGTGCGAAAATATTTCCCTTTTCGGGTTTTCCCTTCCACAAAATGTATTCGTCATTTACAAGGTAGGAACGGCAAAAACTGTAAGCATCTATATTTTCCACACTCAGACCTCCTGCACGTTCTTAATGATATTTTCTACAAGTGCTTTAAACTCTTTGTCTTTATCCATTTTGTCCGCTACACTGTCTATCGAATGTTTCACGGTAGAGTGCGTTTTTCCGTTAAAGATTTTACCGATTTCCTCTAAAGACATCCCTGTCATTTCGCGAATGATATACATGGCAATCTGTCGGGCATCTTTAATGTTTTTGTCACGCTTGTCCGATGTAATATTGCTGACGGAAACACCCATAGTCAGAGCGACCTGTTCTAAAATTTTTTCACGAACAACCGAAACCGGCTGTGTGGTATTCATCAATTCTTTGATGGCGTCTTTGGTAATTTCAATCGTCGGCGTTGTGCCGAGCAACAGACAGATTGCCTGCAATTTTTTAACCGCGCCCTCTAATTGCCGTACGTTGTGGTTAACCTGTTCGGCAATGAATTCCACGACATTATTCGGAATCGGAAACGCAATCGCGTCCGCTTTGTTTTTGATAATTGCCATACGCATTTCAAAATCAGGCGGCTGAACGTCAGCTGTCAAGCCCCATTCAAATCGGCTTTTGAGGCGCTCGGTCAGTTTCGGGATTTCATTCGGCGGGTTATCGGACGAAAGCACGATTTGTTTGCCGTCCTCGGTTAAGGAATTGAAGGTGTGGAAAAATTCTTCTTCTATTGAATTTTTACCCGCGATAAACTGAATGTCGTCGACCAACAGCGCATCCGCCTTGCGGTATTTTTCACGCAGTTCGTAGGTATTGGAATTGCGGATATGTTCAATGATGTCATTCGTGAAATTTTCACTGGTGACATAAATAATAGAAGCATCGGGATTTTGCCGCTTCATGTAGTTTTCAATCGCTTTTAAAAGATGCGTTTTGCCGAGTCCGCTTTTGCCGTAAATAAACAGCGGGTTGTAGGTTTTACCGGGATTTTCGGCAACCTTTTTTGCCGCCGCATAGGCATAGTTATTGGATTTGCCGACAACAAAGTTTTCAAAACTGTTGCCGCGGTTGTTAATGACCAGCTCGTCCGAAGCCGCTGTGGGTTTCGGTACGGCAACAGGCGCTGTCGGCTCTGCTTCTTTTTCCACCAGAATGATTTCCACACGGACAGGAAAGCCTAAAATACTGTAAAAAGCCTGTTCCAAGAGCTCGTTAAATTTTTTCTCCACAATGCCGAATTTAAATTCGCTTTCAATACCCAGCGTAACCTTTTCCCCGTCAAACTGAACAATATACAGGGGTTCCAGCCAAAGCGAAAAAACAGCATTGGAAATGCCGCCGTCGGTTTTAATGTAGGTACAAACGGCGTCCCATAATTCGGAAAGAGAGTCCATTTCGTTTCTCCATTCAAAAAAATCTGTTAAAGCTTGCGCAAAAAGGCGAAAAATCAAAAATTTCGCGTTAAAAGCCCATTTTCGGGTTTCTGACGGTTTTCGTATCCCTACTCTGTTATAGGGTAAATGGGCAATATATGCGCGCAAAAGCGATATTTCCACATATACATCTATTATAATAGCATAAGCCGAGTATTTTTTCAACTGTTTTATGAAAGTTATATATATAATTAGTATAGGGCGATTTGGTGGCAATGTATTGGATAATTTTTTATAATTTACTTTGTGCGATGTGCGCAAACTCCCTCAGTCACACCTGCGGCGCAGAATGACAAATTTTAGCAAACGCGTAGGGGCGTGCATCGCGCGCCCGAGCAAAGTTAGATTTTAAATAATTCCAATAGCGATGCACAGACTGTAGGGGGCGACGGTCTCGCCTGCCGGTTCGGTCGGTGCTTCTAAGCTTCGCTTAGAGGTGTCCACAGGACACCCGCACCTCGGCGCCCCGTTGAAGTCAGATGAGATTTCACGGCGGGGGCAAGCCCCCGCCCTACCGAGAGTCAAATTTACTCTGTGCTATGTGAGATTCTTCGCTTCTCTCAGAATGACAGTTTGTGCAATTCAACTTCGGGCAGGTAAAGAACCGAGCCAAAAAACTTTCAAATTTCATCTCATCTGGTACGACTTAAAAATCTATATATTGTTTTTTAAAGAAACGGCGGCACAATTTGTAGAATTGCTGTCTTGCGCAAGGCAAAAAAACCTTGTAAAAATGATAAAAACATTGACAAACCGTGCAAAATTAGTATATAATTACTACTCGCAGACATTTCCTACAGGAACGGAGGATTGAAGTTATGAAAAGAACGTACCAGCCTAAGAAGCGTCATCGCAAGATGGAACACGGCTTCCGTAAAAGAATGGCGACCAGAAACGGCAGAAAAGTTCTTGCCCGCCGCAGAAGCAAGGGCAGAAAGCAGCTTTCTTACTAAAGAGGGCAAACCGATTTGAAACATACGGAAACACTAAACCGAAACGCAGATTTTCGGCGGCTGTATCACCGCGGAAAATCCTATACAAATCCTGCACTGGTTGTTTATTATCAAAGAAACCGTGCGGGAATTTGTCGTATCGGCATTACCGTAAGCAAAAAAATCGGCAATGCGGTACAGCGAAACCGCTGTAAGCGTATCATCCGCGCCGCGTATGCGGAAATTGAACCGCTTCTTTCGGGAAATTACGATTTCGTTTTTGTGGCGCGCGGTAAAACCAAATATCTGAAAAGCACCGAAATCAAAGCTGTTATGCTTTCCATACTTCAAAAAGCGGGTGCCATTGAAATATGAAAGAATTTGCGATAAAGTGTATTCGCTTTTATCAGCGAAAAATTTCTCCGCTTTTTCCGCCGCGGTGCAGATTTTATCCGACCTGCTCACAGTACATGCTGACGGCAATCGAACGGTTTGGAATTTTAAGAGGCGGTTTACTCGGTACATGGCGTCTTTTGCGGTGTAATCCGCTGTTTCCGGGCGGGTATGACCCTGTTCCCGAAAAACGAGACAATCATCAAACAAAATAAGGAAGGCTTCGGAAGTGACCGAAGCAGTCCGCAAGGCAGCCGCCTTGCTCGGAGGATCATACATGACAAGACTGTATGAAATTTTAGGAATTCCCTTTGGCTTTGTCATCGCCCTGTTTTACGGGCTGACGGGCAACTATCTGCTTTCTATTTTCTGTCTGACGGTCATTGTCCGTCTTTGCCTTTTACCCTCGGCAATCAGCCAGCAAAAGGGGATGGCAAAGCAGGCGAGATTACAGCCGAAGCTGCGCCGTATTCAGCAGAAATACGCAGGCGACCAAAGAAAAATTCAGGAAGAGACACAGGCGCTTTATCAGCGTGAAGGCACTTCCGCCATGACGGCGGGCTGTCTGCCGATGCTCATTCAGCTGCCGATTATGCTCGGTCTGTTCCAGGTAAACTACCATCCGTTTTCCATGGTTTTGCGCCTGCCGACAGAGGTGGTTACCGCGTTAAAGGATGCGGCGGCGCCGTTTGCGGAAGCCGGCGCAAAAGCGGCTTCGACACGGTTGGAGCTGTATGCGCTGGAGCATTTCAGCGAGCTTGACAAAGCGGCGATTCCCGGGCTTACAAGCGAAATGATTCTGAAAATCGAGCAGTTTATCGAACGCTTCAGCCTGTTTGGATTAGACCTTTCCAGAACACCCGATTTTAAAACCTTTGACGCATATTGGATGATTCCGATTGTTTCGGGCTTAATCGCATTGGCAATGAGCGTTTACTCTTTACTGCGTCAAAGAAAAACCAATCCCGAAATGGCGAAAAATCCGACGATGGGCTGCATGATGCTGTTTACGCCTGCCATGCAGATTTACTTTGCATTCCTGTTCCCCATCAGCGTCGGTATTTATACCATCATGTCCGTTTCGCTTTCCTTTGTACAAATGATTGTGCTGAATCATATTTTTGCGCCGAAAAAGGTGCTTGCAAAGGTGATGGTGGAAGAAACGATTTACCGCCGTTCCAAAGAGGAAAACACCAAAAAGGTGAAAGCGATGCAGGAAACGGACGAATAAGGAGTAATTTTAGAATGATTAAAGAAGTTATCAAGTCCGCCGCAACGATTGACGCGGCAAAAGCCGCCGCCATGGCGGAGCTGGGACTTACCGAGGACGACGATTTTCATTATGAAGTCCTCAAAATGCCCGCGAAAAAGATTTTAGGTCTGTTCGGCGGTTCGCCTGCGGAGGTAAAGGTTTCCGTAGAAGTACCCGATGCGGCAAAACCCGCGGAAAAGAAGAAAGAATTTGCACCGAAGCCGAAAACGGAAAAACCGCGTGCGCCGAAGAAGGAAAAGAAAACCGATAACGCGCAAAAGGCGGAAAAAGCGCCGCAGAAGAGTGAGAAAAAAGAATCCGAGCCTGTAAAATCTTTTACCGAACGGAAAGAAAACTTAACGCCTTCCGATGCACATAAGCAGACAGAAGAATATATTGTTTCCATGGTCAAAGCACTCGGCATTGCAGAATGCGCGATTCAGACCTTTGACAGTGAAGAGGAAGTCCTGTTTGAGCTGGAATGCGGTGAGGATTACGGCATTGTCATCGGCAGACGCGGGGAAACACTGGATGCGATTCAATATCTTGCCCGCATGGTGGAAAATAAAGGCAGACAAGGCTACAAGCGTGTATCCATCAATGTCGGCAATTACCGTGAGAAACGGGAAGCGGCGCTGACCGCGCTTGCCGAAAAGGATGCAGCAAGAGTTTTGCGCACAGGCAGAAGTCTGGCGCTCGAACCGATGAATCCCTATGAGCGCAGAATTATTCATACCGCCATTCAGGGAATTGAAGGCGTAACCTCTTATTCCACCGGTATGGATTTGGACCGCCGCGTCATTATCGCTCCCGAAGGCGCACCGAGAAATACGCGCGGGGGCAGAAGTGACTACCGTCGGGACAGCCGCGATAACCGTGACCGCAGAGACCGCCGTGACCGTCCGAAACGTGAGCCGTATGTGCCCGAAATTTCACAAACCCGTGAAAAGCACAGCGATGCGGCAGGCATTTCCCGCTACGGTAAAATTGAAGTGAAAAAAGATACCGCGGCAGAAGAATAATTTTAAGAATACATCTGCACAACAGAAGAGATGATTTTGAGGGTTACCCCTCGTGACCGACAGGCGGGGCTTTTCCCGCCTGTTTTTTTAATTCGTACCATACGAGATAAAATGGTGGGTTTTGGTGCTCGGTTCTTTACTTGCCCGCAGTCGGTTTTGTACAGAACATAGGGTCGATTCACGAATCGCCCGCGAAAATTTCCACGAACGAACGGCGAGCGTAGGGGCGTGCATCGCGCGCCCGCGGGCGAACGCAGTTCGCCCCTACGTGTTACCACGAATTTGTCATTCTGAGCCATAGGCGAAGAATCTCCCATCGCACAGTGTAAATTTGATAATTTGTAGGGAACAACCGATGACGCGTTGCGCAAATCCTGCACAATCCAATGATAACGCACAAACCGCGTAGGGGCGGACTTCCACGTCCGCCCGAGCAAGGTTGGATTTCGCAAAGCAAACGGCAAAGCACAATCCCGTAGGGACAGCCCTCGCGGCTGTCCGCGCATACTGCACAAGGTAAAACTGATTCACGCGTAGAGAACAAACACTGTGTTGTTCCACAGAGTTTAATCAGACTTCAGTGGGCGCACAAATTTGTCATTCTGAGGCGAAGCCGAAGAATCTCCCATCGCACAGTGTGCGTCTGAAAAAATCCCACCCCCATCCAAGAAAAACGAGGTAAATCTATGTCCACAATCGCTGCAATTTCCACGGCACAGGCGGCGGGCGGTATCGGAATCGTCCGCATATCAGGGGAAAATGCCCTGTTTGTAGCCTCTCAGATTTTCAGAACTGTATCAGGCATAAATCTGCAAACGCTGAAAGGCTACAGAGCCGCGTTCGGGCACGTAATTGCAGACGGTAAACCGATTGACGAAGGCATTGCAACGGTTTTTCGCGCGCCGAAAAGCTATACGGGCGAGGACGTTGTAGAAATTTCCTGTCACGGCGGACTGTATATCACCAAGCAGGTGTTGCGCGCCGCACTGCAAAACGGTGCGCGTCCTGCCGAGGCGGGAGAATTCACCAAACGCGCCTTTCTCAACGGCAAGCTGGATTTGACCGAAGCCGAGGCAGTGATGCAGTTGATTTCGGCACAGGGCGCGCAGTCAAGCGCCGCCGCACTCGGCGTGCTGGAGGGTACGCTTTCCCGTGAAATTGCCGCTGTTTCCGACCGACTCAAGTCCGCATGCGCCGCATTGGCGGCATGGGTCGATTATCCCGACGAAGAGATTGACGACCTAACGGATGCATCTCTTGCGGAGACGGTTGATTTTTCTGTCGCGGCGCTTAAAAACCTACTGTCGCGGTTCGACAGCGGACGGGCTGTGCTGGCAGGAGTCGATACCGCCATCGTCGGCAAGCCGAATGTCGGAAAGTCTACATTAATGAACCGTTTTGTCGGTGCGGAAAAGTCCATTGTCACAGATATTGCGGGCACAACGCGCGATGTGGTAGAGGAAACCGTAACCGTCGGCAATGTCGTTCTGCGCCTTTCGGACACAGCGGGACTGCGGGAAACAGGGGACGCGGTAGAAAAAATCGGTGTGGAACGCGCACGCAAAAAAGTGGAAAATGCCGTGCTGGTTTTGGCTGTATTTGACGGTTCTGCACCGCTGACAGAGGAAGACCGCGCTTTAATTTCCCTTTGCACAGACAAAAAAGCGATTGCAGTGGTCAATAAATCGGATAAAAACCGTGTATTGGACAATAAGATATTAGACACAACGTTTAATAAGGTGATTTTCATTTCCGCGAAAGAAAACAAAGGCATGACGGATTTGGAATCGGCTGTGGAGGAAACCTTAGGGACGGCGGATTTTGATCCGTCCGCGGCGACACTGATGAACGAACGGCAGTTCGCCTGCTGTTCTGCGGCGTTGGACAGTCTGCTGGAAGCGAAATCTGCCCTCGAATGCGGCATGACGCGCGATGCGATTGAAGTCAGCATGGATGCGGCAATCGAGAGTTTGGATATTTTAACGGGTCGGCGCGCCACAGAATCCGTGGTTGATGAAATATTTTCTCAATTTTGTGTCGGGAAATAATGTCGTCAACTTAAGAAAAAACAAAGTGCCAAAAGACCTTTTTCCTCCCTCTGACGCGGGAGGAGGCACGCGCTTTGCGCGTGGCGGAGGGAGAGAAAAGTCTGATATACCAGCTTTTTAACTACCCCTCAGTCGTGCTACGCGCGACAGCCGCAAGGGCTGTCCCTACGGATTTTGCGTTACATTCGGTTTGAGCGTGTGCGCAACTCCCTCAGTCACGGCTGCGCCGCGACAGCTCCCTCAAAGAGGGAGCGTTAAGCGGTTTGCGGATTGTATCGTTCCTATGCGCTTATCAATTCGCTCTGTGCCGTGTGAGATTCTTCGCCTAACGGCTCAGAATGACAAGACTGTACAACCCGTAGGGGCGAACTCGTTCGCCCGCGAAAATCATACACCCAACGGTGCCGCGCAGGACGTCAAGGCTTTCTGACCGCGTACACAAATTCTTTCTAAATTTTTTTCCTTTGGTGATACTATGGAATATTTTGCAAAACAATATGATGTTGCCGTCATCGGGGCGGGACACGCCGGTATTGAAGCGGGTCTTGCTGCCGCGCGGCTGGGCTGTTCGGTGATTGTATTCACTGTAAACCTCGATTGGATTGGCAATATGCCGTGCAATCCGTCCATCGGCGGTACATCGAAAGGGCATCTTGTTCGCGAAATCGATGCGCTCGGCGGCGAAATGGGCAAGGCGGCGGATAAAACCGAAATTCAATCCCGTATGCTCAACCGCGGAAAAGGACCTGCGGTACACTCCCTGCGTGCGCAGATTGACAGGCGCGAATACTCCAAATATATGAAGCACACCCTTGAATTACAGGAGAATTTGGACGTCAAGCAGGCGGAAGTCGTTGACCTGCAAAAAAATGCGGACGGGCTTTGGGCACTGAAAACCAAATTAGAGGCAATTTATACGGCAAAAACCGTTATACTTGCTACGGGGACGTTCCTCGGCGGGCGTGTGTATATCGGCGATATTTCCTATGAAAGCGGACCTGACGGCATGTTTCCCGCAACGGAACTTTCCGCGGCGCTTTATAAGCTGAACATCCCCCTGCGCCGCTTTAAAACAGGTACGCCGTCGCGCGTGAACCGCCGCAGTGTGGATTTTTCGGTTTTGGAAGTGCAGGAAGGGGACGAGACCACCGTACCGTTTTCCTTTGATACCGAAATCCCGCCCGAAAACAAAGCGGAATGCTACATCGCTTATACCAACGACGAAACCAAGCGCGTGATTTTAGAGAATATTCATACCTCTCCCTTATACAGCGGCAAAATTCACGGCGTCGGGCCGCGCTACTGCCCAAGCTTTGAGGATAAAATTATGCGCTTTCCCGATAAGGAGCGCCATCAGTTATTTGTAGAGCCCTGCGGATTGGATACCGAAGAACTGTATTTGCAGGGAATGTCTTCTTCTCTCCCAGAGAGCGTGCAGTTACAGTTTCTGCGCACCATTAAGGGCTTGGAGCATGTGGAAGTCATGCGCACCGCTTATGCGATTGAATACGACTGTGTTGACCCGTTGGCGTTAAAGCCAACCTTGGAGTTTTTGGATTTAGAGGGACTGTTCGGCGCAGGGCAGTTCAACGGTTCTTCGGGATACGAGGAAGCGGCGGCGCAAGGCTTGATTGCAGGCGTCAATGCGGCGCGGAAGGTGCAGGGGAAAGCCCCGTTTGTGCTTGACCGTGCTTCTTCCTATATCGGCACGCTGATTGATGATTTGGTGACAAAAGGCTGTTCCGACCCGTACCGCATGATGACTTCCCGTTCGGAATACCGTCTTTTACTGCGGCAGGATAACGCCGATTTGCGGTTGACGCCGTACGGGCGGGAAATCGGACTGGTATCCGACAAAAAATTTGCCCGATTTGAAAAGAAAAAAGCGCAGATTGCGGCGGAGCGCAAGCGGGTAGAGGAGACCTCTGTCCCCCTGACAGACGAACTGCAAGCGTTACTTGTTTCACGTGAAACATCTCCGCTGAAGTCGGGTGTAAAATTGGTTGAACTGATTCGCCGTCCGCAGTTGGATTACGATGCACTTGCGCCGTTTGACCCGACCCGCCCCGATTTGCCGCGCGAAGTGTTTGAACAGGTCGAAATCGAGCTGAAGTATGAGGGGTACATTCGCCGCCAACAGGCGCAGATTCACGAAATGCGCCGTTTAGAGGGCAAGCGGATTCCCGAAAACACCGAGTACGGCACGATTGACGGCTTGCGTTTAGAGGCGCGCGAAAAGCTTGCGAAAATTCGCCCGCAAAATGTCGGGCAGGCGTCCCGCATCAGCGGCGTATCCCCTGCGGATATTTCCGTGCTGTTGATTTACCTTGCAAAGGAGGGGATTTGATGCTGAACCGTACACTTTTGGAACAAACGCTTGCACCTTTCGGGGTGGCCGTGGACGATACGGTTTTCGCGCGTTTGGATACATACGCAGAACTGCTTACCGAGACGAACAGGCGGTTTAATCTGACCGCAATCACCGAACCCGACGATATGACGGTGAAACATTTCGCCGATTGCCTTGTTTTGTTCGGTTTTGCCGAATTTCCCCAAAATGCAAAAGTAATTGACGTGGGGACGGGCGCGGGATTCCCCGGGCTGGTGCTGAAGCTGTACCGCCCCGATTTGCAACTGACCTTTTTGGACAGCACCAAAAAGAAATTGGGCTTTATCGAAAATGTACTTTCGGCAGTCGGCTTGCAGGGCGAAACGGTGCATATGCGTGCGGAAGAAGCGGGAAAAAAGGCGCAATACCGCGAGCAGTTCGATTTTGCAACGGCGCGCGCTGTCGCGGACTTGCGTAATCTTTCGGAATACTGTTTGCCGTTTGTGAAGAAAAACGGCCTGTTTCTCTCCATGAAATCTGCCGCGGCTGAGGAAGAAATTCGCACAGCGGGCGGCGCACTGCGCGTGCTCGGCGGTAAAATCGAACAGGATAAACAGTTCCTTTTGGTCGAAAATATGCCGCGGCGTTTGCTTTTCGTGCGGAAAATATCGCAAACTCCGCCAAAATACCCGCGCCCGTCTGCGAAAATCGCCAAAACGCCGTTAAAATAACCGAAAAAAGCGCAGAATCAACGCCGAAACAGGCGAACGCTTTTTCTTTACAAAATATTCCTCCGTGTGCTATGCTTGTGTCAGAGAACAGGACAAGCCTCTTGATTCTCCCGACATAGGCAACACAGCGGAGGTTTTTTGATGCGTACACCGAAAGTGAAAAGTACGGGACAGATTTTTCTGATTCCGCAGGAGCAAATTGTGCCGAACCCCAATCAGCCGCGTAAGCGATTTGATTATGATGAGTTGGAGGGCTTGGCGGAAAGTATTCGCCAAAACGGCATTTTACAGCCGATAACCGTCCGTCAAAAGGAGGACGGGTCGTTTGAACTTGTTTCGGGCGAGCGCAGACTGCGCGCGGCGCGTTTGGTCGGGCTTACGAAAGTCCCCGCCATCGTCACGGAGATAGACAATAAAAATTCCGCGGTATTTTCCCTGATAGAAAATTTACAACGGCAGGACTTAGACTTTTTTGAAGAAGCGGAAGCGATTGACCGCCTGCTGACGGAATACGGCATGAGCCGTGAAGAGCTTTGTAAAAAACTCGGCAAAGCGCGTTCTACGCTTTCCAATAAACTGCGTCTGCTGCAATTACCCGAAGAGATGCGTTACCGCATTTCCCGCGCGGGGCTAACAGAACGCCATGCACGCACGCTTCTTTTGTTAGAGGATGACGAGCGCCGTGCGCGGGCGTTGGGCATTATCATAGACCGTCATTTGAATGTATCGGAAAGCGAACGGCTGATTGAACAGATGCTTTCCAAAGAGGGTAAGACCCGCAATAATTTCCGTGGCATCCGCGATGTGCGCGTATTTATCAACACCCTGAATCATGCGGTGGACGCAATCCGCCGCGCGGGGGTGGATGCGGACGCCGCCAAGAGCGAAACACCCGAATATATTGAATATGTTGTGCGTATCCCGAAGCTGGAACAGCTCAAGCTTCCTCTGCCGACAGATATGGAAGCGGTTTGAACCGTGCCGAATCAGTAGGAATGTTAACGTAGGAGGCGACGGTCTCGCCTGCCGGCTCGGTCGGTGCTTTTGAATACTTTGTATTCAAAGGTCTTCACCGGAGACCTGCACCTCGGCGCCCCGAGCAAAGTCGGATTTTGTGCAAAATCAATGATTTTACGTAACCCTTGTAGGGGCGCTTCACGAAGCGCCCGTGAAAATCCGCACAATCCGTAGGGGCGTGCATCGCGCGCCCGAGCAATTTTTCACCAACCGTAGGGGCGGGTTTCCATGCCCGCCCGAGCAAACTTCAAATTCACCCTGTGCCGTGTGAGATTCTTCGCTGCGCTCAGAATGACAAATTTGCATGTGCCGTGTAGGGGCGATTCACAAATCACCCGAAAACGGGAGTCGCGAAGAGACGCAAAAATAAAAATTTTTCCAATCTATCTACCCCGCGGAATGCGGTTGACACTGTAAAACGTGGGCGGCAGCCACCCCTGTTGCCGACCCGTTTTAAATATCCATATCCTTCTCTTTCACACCCCACATCCACAGCGAAACAGCGATTGGGCTACGGCTCAGTCGCTGTTTCGCATTTTAACGGAAAATCACGAAACAGGGGAGAGTTATCCGCATTCCCCCTGCTTTCTGTGCACATTTTTTCGATAGCACAGCGCAACAGAGAATGTTTCACGTGGAACATCTGCTTGCTGTGCTTTTGCCACCGAAGGCGTGTAAGAAAAAGGTAGACAATCTATCGGGGCTGCCGAGGATGCCACCAGCAGGCGAAAACGTCGCCCCTACGGATTCCGTATAAATCTGTCATTCTGGGGGGAGCGAAGAATCTCCCACGTCACAAAATGAATTGAATACGCGCGTAGGGACGGACGTCCCCGTCCGTCCGCGAAATTTCATCAGACTTTGGCGGGCGCAGAATCCCTCCACCGCTGACGCGGTCCCCCTCCCTTTGACAAGGGAGTCTTTGTGAATCGCCCCTACGAGTTGGGCAATTGTTTTGCACATCGTAGGGACAGCCCTCGCAGCTGTCCGTTTGCGGGGCACCGAGGTCGTCGCCCCCTACGAATTTGTGAAAATCTGTCATTCTGAGCGGAGCGAAGAATCTCACATTGCACAAATTTTCTGATTTGCTCGGGCGGATGATGGCATCCGCCCCTACGCAGTTTGTACAGACTTGTCATTCTGCGCGTCAGCGAAGAATCTTACACAGCACTGGGCAGAGTTACACAAAACCACACATTGCAATATACGGCGTTTATCGGGCGCGAATGAAACGAAAAATGAAAAAAACCTTTCTTTTTACCCCTTATTGTGCTATACTTTTTCTATTACGGAATTTGGAGTGAACGGGGAATGGCAAAAACCGTTTCGATTATAAATCAAAAGGGCGGCGTAGGTAAAACGACGACGGCTGTTAATCTTTCCGCCGCAGTCGGCGCGCTCGGCAAAAAAGTGCTGATTTGTGACATCGACCCGCAGGGCAATACCACCAGCGGCTACGGAATCAACAAACGCGCAATTAAAACGGCGGCATATGATGTATTGATTAACGACGAACCCGCCGCTGAAGCGATTTTACATACAAAATTTAAAAATGTAGATATTATGCCGTCGGATATTAACCTTGCGGGCGCGGAAGTAGAGATGATTGCGCTGGAGCATCGCGAAAGCCGTTTGAAATCCGCATTGGCAAGTGTTTGGGAACAGTATGACTATGTGTTTTTAGACTGTCCGCCTTCGTTGGGGCTGATTACCATCAACGCGCTTTGCGCGAGCGACACGTTTTTGGTCCCGATTCAGTGTGAATACTACGCCTTGGAGGGGTTGGCACAGTTGATGACCACCGTGCGGCAGATTAAACGGCTTTACAATCCGCATATTGAATTGGAAGGCGTGCTTTTAACCATGTATGACGGTCGGCTGAACCTGACGGCGCAGGTGGTCGAAGAAGTGAAAAAGTTCTTCCCGAAAAAAGTTTACAGCACGACGATTCCGCGCAATGTGCGTCTGTCCGAAGCACCGAGCTTCGGCGAACCCGTGATGTACTATGACCGAAATTCCAAGGGCGCGCTGTCCTACACGGCGTTCGCCGAGGAATTTTTAAAGAAACAGCGGTGATATATATGAATCAAAATTTTAAAAAAGGCATCTGTGTTTTGTTGCTTTGTGTGTTCTGCCTGTCGGTTTTTGCCGGCTGCGGACCGCGTGAGTTCATAAAGACAGAGCAGCCGCCGACCGAAGCAGAGTCAGCGGTGTCTTCCGAGCCTGATTCCACCGAACCGCAGACGGATGTGTCGCAGAGCCTGTTTTCTTTTGCACCGTACATTAAAATGGGGATGACGCTTGCCGAGACACAGGCTGCCATCGGGCAGGTGCGCGAGGTTACCGTGCGTGAGGGCCGCAAAAACTTTTCTGAAAACCTTTCAGGCGCATTTATCCATTTTGCTACGGATAAATCTGTCATTTTTATGTATTCGGCAGAGTCGGATTTGTTGGAACAGATGCAGTTCCGCTGTAATACGCCGTCGGACGGGTTGAATACCGCAGAAGCTGTGGCACTGTTTGATACGCGCTACGGCAAGCAGGCACTGCATAAAGGAAACTACCGCAACCATATTTGGAAACAGGACAATGTTTATATCCTTTTATC
Organism: uncultured Oscillospiraceae bacterium; assembly: GCA_900540295.1. GTDB lineage: Bacteria > Bacillota > Clostridia > Oscillospirales > Acutalibacteraceae > Fimenecus. The sequence continues at coordinate 4,962 of UQFM01000019.1, read as the reverse complement.
GGAGATAGATATAGACAATTATGCGGTGACATATACAGAAGCGGGCTATTTTGAACAGGAATATACGGAAGAAGCCGAGGCATACCGTCGGGCAGTATAAGAGAGGAAAACAGTTATGGCAAAAGCAAAAAAAGGCGGACTCGGCAAGGGCGTAGACGCGCTCTTTTTTGACAACGCTGTAGAGGAAAATGCGGTTACGCTTTCGGTGGATGAAATCGAACCGAACCGTGAACAGCCGCGCAAAACCTTTGATGCGGCGGCACTTGCGGAACTTTCGGACAGCATTCGGGAACACGGCGTAATTCAGCCGCTGTTGGTGCGCCCGATGGCGGACGGCAGTTATCGGTTGGTCGCAGGCGAACGGCGGTACCGTGCCGCGCGTATGGCGGGACTTACGGAAGTCCCCGTAACCGTGCGTGAGATGAGTGATGAGGAAGAAAGTATTTTTGCGCTGATTGAAAATTTACAGCGTGAGGATTTGAATGCCATTGAGGAAGCCGAAGGCTTAAAGCGATTGATTGATTCTTTCGGGCTGACGCAGGAACAGGCGGCGGCACGCGTGGGCAAAAGCCGCACGGCGGTGACCAATGCACTGCGCCTTTTGCACTTGCCCGAAGAAATTACGGCGCTTGTCAAAGACGGCAAGGTTTCCATGGGGCATGCGCGTGCATTGCTGTCAGTGGAAGATGCGGCGGAGCTTTCGCGCATTGCGGAGCTGATTGTGAAAAACGGCATTTCCGTCCGTGAAACAGAACGCCTGTGCAAGCGTGCAGGCAAGACGGAAAAAACGCCTGTAAAGCGAACAAAAACCCGCGACCGTTTCTATGACGAGGTCGAATTGGCGCTGAGCGAAGCGATGGGCAGAAAAGTAAAGGTGTATACCGAAAAAGGCGGCAGAGGCACACTCGAAATCGAATTTTTCGGTACAGAAGATTTGAAAAAGCTTGCACAGGAGTTTAAAGAGGACTGAGGGTCTTGTGCAAACTCCGTAGGGGCGACTGTGTTCGCCCGAAAAACGGACAGCCGCGAGGGCTGACCCTACGGTATGTGCAATAACCGCAAATTATAGGGGCGTCGACTCGGCGCCCCGCAAAAAACTCAAAAATCTTATTTTGCGTGGTACGAATGAAAAATGTATGAATCATTAGACGCTTTGAAAACAGAATGTCTTTCCTGCACGGACTGTCCGCTGTCGGAAACGCGCACAAACGTTGTGTTCGGTGTGGGCGTGCCGTCGGCAGAGGTGCTGTTTGTCGGCGAAGGTCCCGGCGAAAATGAGGATTTGACAGGCGAACCGTTTGTCGGGCGCGGCGGTCAGCTGTTGGACAAATACCTTACGCATATTGATTTGTCCCGCGAGAAAAATATTTATATTGCCAATATCGTAAAATGCCGTCCGCCGAAAAACCGCGACCCCCGCGAAGAGGAGCAGGCGGCGTGCGAACACTGGCTGCGCGAACAAATGAAGCTGTTGCATCCGAAAATTATTGTATGCTTAGGGCGCATTGCGGCGCAGAAAATCATATCGCCGAGCTTCCGCGTAACAAAAGAACACGGCGTATTTTACGAGCGCAAAGGCTTTTATTTAATGGGTACGTTTCACCCTGCGGCGCTTTTGCGCAATCCTGCGCAGAAAGGCGATGCGCTGTCCGATTTTGTTGCTCTGCGTGAAAAAATTCAAGAAATTTGTGAGAGAACGTATTAACTATGGCTTTTTTACCCTTTCATTCCCGAGATTCCTTTTTCAAAAGTATATTCGGTGCTGTAAAAACAGACGAAACCGTAAAAATGCGTCTGCTTTTGCCGCGCTCTTTTTGTATTTCGGGCGCGTATCTGCTGCTCACCAAAGATGGGGAACAAACGGCGGAATATCCGATGTATTGGGCGGGGATGCACGGCGATGACCACGAGATTTGGGATATTGCCTTTTCACTCCCTGAAAAGGGGCTGTATTTTTATCATTTTGATTACGACAGCTCTTGGGGGCGCGGTTCGGTCTGCCATATCGGCGACGGCGCGGGCGCGGTGGCAAACGCGAACACTTTGCGCGAGGAATGGCAGTTAACCGTGTATGATAAAAATTATCAAACGCCCGACTGGCTCAAGGGCGGCGTAATCTATCAGATTTTTCCCGACCGATTTTATAATTCGGGTGCGCCGAAACAAAATGTGCCGTCTGACCGTATTTTGCGTACGGATACCGAAAATCAGCCGTATTTTCGCCCCGACAGCGCGGGCGTGGTACGCAATAACGACTATTTCGGCGGGGACTTGCGCGGTATTGCAGAAAAACTGCCCTATCTTGAGGCTTTGGGCGTAACGTGTATTTATCTGAATCCGATTTTTGAAGCGCATTCCAACCACCGTTACAACACTGCGGATTACAGTAAAATCGATTCGCTTTTGGGTACGCAGACGGATTTTGAAGCCCTTTGCGCCGCCGCCGAGAAGCACGGGATTCGCATTATTTTGGACGGTGTTTTCTCGCATACGGGCGACGACAGTCTGTATTTTAACCGTGAAAACCGTTACAAAACGCTCGGCGCATATAATTCCGAGGCGTCCCCATACTATACTTGGTATTCGTTTTACGATTATCCGAACGGCTACAAAAGCTGGTGGGGCTTTGAAACCCTGCCCGAGGTGGACGAGGAAAGCCCTGCGTATCTCGATTTCATTACAGGCGAAAACGGCATTGTCCGCAAATGGCTGCGCGCGGGCGCGGCAGGCTGGCGTTTGGATGTTGCCGACGAATTGCCCGATGTGTTTATCGACGCGCTGACGCGTGCGGCGAAGACGGAAAAAGCCGACGCGCTGGTGCTCGGCGAGGTATGGGAAGACGCGACCACAAAATGGGCATACGGCGTGCGGCGGCGGTATCTGCTGGGCGGTCAGCTCGACAGCGTGATGAATTACCCGTTTGCCAATGCGATTTTGTCCTTTGCGCGGGATGGCATTGCCGAACAGTTTTACACATCCGTAATGCAGATTGTCGAAAACTATCCGAAGCCTGCGCTCGATGTGATGATGAATCACATCGGGACGCACGACACAGAGCGTGCGATTACAAAAATCGCAGGGGAGAGCTGTGAATACCGCGACCGCGAATGGCAAAGCACAAAAATGCTTTCGGAAACGGAATATAAAAAAGGGGAGCGGCTGTTAATGCTCGCCGCCGTACTGCAATATACCCTGCCCGGTGTGCCGTCGGTCTATTACGGGGACGAGGCGGGCTTGCAGGGCTACAAAGACCCGTTTAACCGTGGATGTTACCCGTGGGGACGCGAAAATCAAACGCTTTTGGCGTTTTACAAACGGCTCGGCGCACTGCGCCGCCGTCTTTCGTGTTTAAAGGACGGCACGATTTCATTTTTATCCTCGGTACTCGGCTGTACTGCATTTTTGCGCGAAAACGGCGCGGAAGCCGTTTTGGTTATCGCCAACCGCAACGAGCAGGAGATTGCCTATAATTTGCCCGAGCATTGGCAGCATACAAAGGAAATTTTACACGGAAAGCCCGTAACCTCGTTCGTCCACGTCCCTGCCGCAGGCTGTGTGATTTTGAGGAAAGAGAAATAAATCGAGAGAATCACACAATCTTAATGCAACGCACAAATCGTAGGGGCGCGCATTGCGCGCCCGCGTAGGGACGGACGAAGATTTCCCTATTAGGGAAAATGTCGCGAAGCGATAAAAGGGTAATGGCGAAGCCGTAACCTCGTCCGTCCGCAAAATCTGCACGAACCAATGGCAATGCACAATCTGTAGGGGGCGGGTATCAAATTTACTTTGTGCCGTGTGAGATTCTTCGCTGTCGCTCAGAATGACAGATTTAAGCAAACGGTAACGGCGTTCTGTTTTTCGGGTGCGGATACCCTCTCTTGCTCGTGCAAAAAAGGAATGATTTTCAAAAAAACGATACGAAATAAAAAAACAAAAAAACGGAATAAATTCTCCGACTGTGCAGACAATAGCATAGAAGAATTTCACGAAAAAGGAGAATTTATATATGAAAGCCACAGGCATTGTCAGACGGATTGACGACCTCGGACGCGTCGTCATTCCGAAAGAAATCCGCCGCACCATGCGTATCCGCGAGGGTGACCCGCTGGAGATTTACACCGCCGCGGACGGCGAAGTTATTTTTAAAAAGTATTCCCCCATCGGGGAACTGTCGGAGACGGCATATCAGTATGCAGAGGTGCTGAACCGCGCCACGGAACTGCCTGTGCTGATTACCGACCGCGACCACGTGATTGCGGTTTCGGGTGCGTCCAAGCGCGACCTGATGGAACGCCGTGTGACCGAGGAGCTGGAAGCGCTGATGCAGGACCGCGTGAATTATGCCGCATCGCCCGACATCCCGCCGCTGTATCCGATTGCAGGCTATGAAAAAGAAGCGGCGCTGGCGTTTCCGATTATCGGCGGCGGCGACGTTTCGGGTGCGGTGATGCTGATGCTGCGCGAGGACGGCTCCATGCCGACCGAAGAGGAACAAAAGCTTTTGCAGGTCGCGGCGTCTTTCCTCGGCAGGCAAATGGAAGAGTAATCCCAAAAGCACCGAATCCTATCCGCATAAATAAAGTTTTTCCCCGCATCGGCAGATTTTTTCGCCGATGCGGGGATTTTTGCAGGGTGTGGCAACAACCGAAGCATACCGATTTTTTGCAAGCGCCCCGACGAGCGGTCGGTTGTTTTGCATATCGTAGGGACAGCCCTTGCGGCTGTCCGTTTGCGGGTCGCCGAGTCGTCGACTCCTACGGTTCGCACAGACTTGTCATTCTGCGCGTTAGCGAAGAATCTCACACGGCACAGGGTGGATTTGATACACACGTAGGGAGGGACATCCTTGTCCGTCCGCAAAATTTGCATAGAATAAATTTGATTTACAAATTGTAGGGGTCGCTGTTCTCGCCTGCCGGCTCGGTCGGTGCTTCTAAGCTTTGCTTAGAGGTGTCCACC
>UQFM01000018.1 GCA_900540295.1 uncultured Oscillospiraceae bacterium | reverse complement strand
ATATAGTTTTTGGATTCAATAGTAAAAACATAAGTTGTGAATTTTTGGAAAAAAGCAAAAAAAGAACAGCAAAACGCCGTCCTTTTTTGTTAATGTTTTAACGAAATGTTTGTGCCGAAATTTTGACGGAAATCTTATTTCAAATCCTTAGCGGCGCGGTACCCCGCGGCGGTTGCCTCCGCAATTCGGCCTGTTTTTTCGGCGTCGCCGATTAAGAAAATGCGCGGGTATTGTGCTTTGATTTGTGTATACAGCCGTTGATTGGACTGCACGCCCAAAGACAGTACGACAGAATCGGCTTCCAGTACGGTGCGGTGACGGTTTTGCACAGATTCCAATTCAATCTCTCTTTCCCGAATGGCACACAGCTTTTTTCCGGTGAAAAATTCAGTGCCGTTTGCTTTGAGACGCGGCAGACAATCGTCTGTGTGCTGCATCCAAGTGCCCGGTGCAATGTTGTCCGCCATTTCCACAACCGTGACGCGGTTGTTTTGTGCACAAAGCAATTCGGCGGTTTCCAAGCCTGTCATGCCTGAACCGATTACGGCGACATGTTGATTTTGCAGTTTTACCGTGCCGTTCAGAATTTCGGTCGTCGTGAAAACATGCGGCAGTGCAACACCTGCAATTGAACGGGGTTTCACGGAATTTGCGCCCGTGGCAATGATTACCGCATACGGCGCGTATTCCGCAATTGTTTCGGCAGTTGCTTCCGTCTCATAATGTATTTCCGCACCGCTGTTTTCCGCGGCATGTACCAAATCCGCAATACACCAATTGATTTTATCTTTTAAAGGCGGTTTGTTGGCAAGCTGTAATTGACCGCCCGCTTGCGGTTCTTTTTCCAAAACAATCGGCTTAAAGCCACGTTTCCCCAAGGTTTCTGCGGCGGTAAGTCCTGCCGCCCCTGCGCCGACAATGACAACCGTTCTGCCGTTTCCGTCGCGGGAAAGCAATTCCGTTTCGTGCCCGAGCCGCGGATTCACAGAGCAGTTTGCGTGAGAACCTTTGTAGGCGTTGCTTTGCATGGTTTCCATACAGGTGAGACAGCAAATACAGCGTTTGATATCCTGCGCGTGTCCCGATTCGGCTTTTCTTACCCAATGCGGGTCTGCAATTAAAGACCTGCCGAGACAAACAAAATCCTGAATTCCTTCTGTGAGCTGTGCTTCCGCCTGTTCGGGGGAGCGAATCAGATTGGCGGCAAGCACGGGGATGTTCACCTCTTTTTTGACTGCCGCCGCCATATATTTGCGCCACCCGGGTTCAAATGAGGTGGGTTCCAGCCAATAATTGTAGGTATCATATCCCGCAGAGGAAACGTCAATTGCATCTGCGCCTGCCGCTTCAATCGCTTTCGCCATCTGTACGCCTTCTGTGAGTGTGTACCCGATACCTTCGCGCCCGATTTCTTTATAGCATTCATCTACGGACAGACGAACAATGACGGGGAAGTCTTGTCCGCAGGCAATTTTAATGCCCTGTAAAATCTCCAGCAAAAAGCGCATACGGTTTTCCAAAGAGCCGCCGTAGCAATCGGTTCTTTGGTTGGTATACGGACTTAAAAACTGCTGAATCAAATACCCGTGCGCCGCGTGCAGTTCCACACCGTCGGCACCTGCTTTTTGCGCGCGTACGGCGCCGTCAATAAACTGCTGAATGATTTTTCCGATTTCCTGCACGGTCATTTCACGGTTCAGACTTTCCGCGGAATAGGCGCGGGCGCACTGTGACGGGGAAAGTGTTTTTAAAACAAAATCCTTTTCCATAAGCTTTTTGCCGACGGGCGCAACCTTATAGAACAGCTTGTCATATGTATTGCCGAGCAATCGGTGCATTGCAACGGAAACAGGGACGGTACCCATTAAAAGCCCGAGATTTTGCCGCCCCGGGTGATGGAGCTGAATAAACATTTTCGTGCCGTGGCGATGCACGCGGTCAATCATTTTTTTGAGCGGTGCGATGTGGTAATCGTGGCTGATTGCAAGCTGTGCAAAGGCGGATGCACCGCTGAAATCGTTGACACGGGTGATTTCCGTTACGATTAAGCCCACTCCGCCGATGGCGCGTTCTTCGTAGTAATCCATCATTTTTTCGGTGGGTGTGCCGTCAAACTGTCCGAAACCGAGCATCATCGGCGGCATAACCACACGGTTTTTTAAGGGGACATTCCCGATTTGACCGGGGGTGAAAAGATGCGGATAAGCCATTTCATGTTCTCCTTTACAATCTCAAAAACAGCAGGAAATACTGTGACTTTTGTAATTTAAGGTTTGGACTTAAACTTAATAAAATTTTACCATAAACCGAAGCACCGAACAATAGATTTTTATGCTTTTTTTGTTTTTGCAAACAAAGTATATCCGCCTACCGCAATTAAAAAACAGGCGAACAGTACGGTAATATATTTTGTATTGATTTTGTACAGCAGAAAACTGCCTGCCGCAACGCCGACAAGTCCGCCGAGTATCATCGGCAGAATGATTTTCGGCTGTAATATCTTTCGTTTTCCGTAGACAAATATTGCCGCAACGGCGCAGGGGATGAAAAACAGCAAATTTATGCCCTGTGCTTCTAATTGCGGTATATCCCGCACCAGTGTCAGATATAAAATCAGTACACCGCCGCCGCCGAGCCCCATGGCACTGACCGCCGCAGACAAGATGACCGCGAGAATGTCTAAAAAATTCATAGTTTCCACAACATCCTTATACCTGCCCAAATCATAAATGCGCCGAAAATGCGTTTCAGCACCGCAGACGAAAGCTTTCGGAATATAAAAGTTCCGATGAGTCCGCCGAGTACGGAAAACGGAATAATCCAGAGTGCGTTAAAAAAATTGACATAATCCTTTTTTATATATATAATAAAACTGATAATTGTAAGCGGTAAAATAACGGCAACGGCATTCGCCTGCGCCTGTTTTTGTGTAAGTCCGTTTTTCTTTAAAATAGGCACGGCGAGAATGCCGCCGCCTGCGCCGAGCAGAATGTTGATTATGCCGACAAGCGCGCCTGCCGCACCGAGCATACTTTTTTTCATGGATATATCACCGTGTATAGGTTTTTCCGCGGCGGCAGATTTATTCCGATTCTTTTAAATTATCGTTTTTGGGGAGAAGATTGGTTTCAATGCAATATATTGTAATGGATATGGAATGGAATACCGCTTACAGTAAAAAACTCGGCGGTTTTATGAATGAGGTCATTGAAATCGGTGCGGTGAAGCTCAATGATGCATTAGAGGAGTTGGATTCTTTTTCCGTCATTATCAAATCGCAGGTCGGCAAGCGTCTGCAAAGCCGCGTAAAGACCTTAACGCATTTGACCAATGAAGATATTGCCAACGGAATTTCGTTCGAGACAGCCGTACAGCAGTTTGCAGAATGGGTCGGCACAGAGGAAAATACATTTTTAACCTGGGGCGACGGGGACATTCGCACGCTGATTAAAAACTGCGTGTATTTTTTGGAGCAGGATACCCTGCCTTTTGTTTGCAATTATGCCGATTTGCAAAAATATTGCCAATCGTTTACGGACGTTGCAGGCTCGGGTCAACAGCTGGGGCTTTCTGCGGCGGCGGAGAAGCTGGGGATAGACCCCGATGCGTTTCCGCACCACCGCGCGTTAGATGACAGCCGTTTGACGGTAGCTTGTTTTCGGCGTGTGTTTGATTCGGATAAACTGAAAAAATATGTGCGCCGCTGTGATGCGGAGTTTTATGCGCGCCTGCGTTTTAAACCGTATTTCATCAGTGATATGAAAAGCCCTTTGATTGACCGACGTGTATTTTACTGCCTTTGCGATGTTTGCGGCGGTAAGGTGCGGCAGGAGAAAAAGTGGAAGCATGTCAACCATTCGTTTCGCGCAGACTTTTTTTGTAAAGCCTGTAACAGGCATTTTCGCGTCAGTGTTCGCTGTAAGCAGCTGTATGACAGAGTGGATGTGAAAAAAACGTATTCGGATATTGTTGCGGATACCGAGGAGAAAAAATCCGTGCAGGCGCAAAAAGCGAATGCAGAAACGAAATGCGGAGAAATGCAAGCAGAGTAACCGATTTTTGGAAAAATATATACGGTCTAAAAACAGCCGCATGCGTTATACGCTGTGCGGCTGTTTTTTACCTTGCTGTATATTTCGTTCCCGAAAAGCTTTTTGTATGCTGTTCAGAACATCCTTTTTGTTTGCCGACCATGCGGGGGCAACCAAAAGTGCTTTCGGGGCGTCGCCTGTAAGACGGTGAATGACGGTTGTCGGGGGCAGAACTTCTATACAGTCACATAAAATATCTATATATGCTTCTTTAGACAGCGTTTGAAAATCCCCCTGTCGGTACATTTTTTCTAAATCTGTTCCGCGTAAAACGTGGAGTAACTGCAATTTTATACCGTCGGAACCGATTTTGCCGACATGCTTTACGGTTTCCAACATTTGCGCACGGGTTTCAAACGGCAGACTCAAAATGACATGCGTTACCACCGAAATGCCGATTGCATGTAAATCCTGCACGGCGCGGTCGTAGACGGGCAGGGAATAACCTCGCCGAATGCGCTGCGCTGTGCTTTCGTGTATCGTTTGAAGCCCCAATTCCACAAATACGGGTATTCTTTCCCGCAGGTCTTTCAGCATTTCCAGCATTTCGGGCGGCAGGCAATCAGGGCGTGTGGCAATTGAAACGGCGCGGATGCTGCTGTTTTCGGCGGCTGTAAAAAATATATTCCGAAGCTTCTTTAAATCGCCGTATGTATTCGTGTAGCTTTGAAAATAGGCGATATAGTGCTCGCCTTTGAATTTTCCCGCAACACGGTGTTTTGCGCGTTCGATTTGCACATTTATATCTGTATCTGCCGCTTCTGCAAATTCACCGCTGCCGCCCGCACTGCAAAAAATACAGCCGTCCCTGCCAAGTGTGCCGTCGCGGTTCGGGCAGGTACAGCCTGTTTCAAGCGACAGCTTATACAGCTTTTCTCCGAATTCTTCCTGTAAATAGGTATTTAGAGAATAATACGGCGTATGCATTGTGTTCACCTCGTTTCACAGTATAGCAGATTTGTCTAAAAATAGCAAAAATACATAAAGGATACATGTGTTTTGGCGTATAATACCGCAAAAACATCCAAATTTAAAAAATGTTTCCGTTTTTTCTTGACGCGGGCAAAAAAACGGCGTATGATGTGTGCATAACAACAAAGGCGTTGTGGAGTTTACTTCACAGCGCCGTTTTCTTTTGAATTGCTTTCCGGAAAGTATTTTTATCGAATTGTTGTTTTGCACAACGGCGTGCGAAGGGATGTTTCTCCCTTTGCGCGCCGATTTTTTTGAAAATGACGAATACATTTTCTAAGGAGAAGTGGTTATGGCAGATTTTATGAAAGCGGCGTCGGAGCTTACCTTCGGCGTATGGTTTTTAATCGGCGCGGCACTGGTGTTTTTTATGCAATGCGGATTTGCAATGGTAGAGGCGGGCTTTACCCGTGCGAAAAACGCAGGCAATATCATCATGAAAAACCTGATGGACTTTTGCATCGGCTCCGTGGTGTTTGTGACGCTCGGTTCGGGGCTGATGCTGGCTGAGGATTATATTGCAGGCGTTATCGGTATGCCGAACTTAGATATTTTCACAAATTGGGAGACCTACAACTGGTCAGGCTTTGTATTTAATTTGGTGTTCTGCGCAACGGCGGCGACAATTGTCTCGGGCGCGATGGCAGAGCGCACAAAATTCAGCGCCTATTGTATTTACAGTGCAGTCATCAGCGCGGTTGTGTATCCGATTGAGGCGGGTTGGGTTTGGAACAGCCAAGGCTGGCTGGCACAGCTCGGATTTGTGGACTATGCGGGTTCCGCCGCCATTCACATGGTCGGCGGTACGGCGGCGCTTATCGGTGCGATTTTCTTAGGTCCGCGCATCGGGAAATACGTGACCGATAAGAACGGCAAAAAAGAAGCGCGCGCAATTCCCGGACATTCTCTGACAATCGGTGCGCTCGGTGTGTTTATTCTTTGGTTCGGTTGGTACGGCTTCAACGGTGCGGCGGCAACCGATATTGCAACGCTTGGGAAAATTTTTGTAACCACAACGCTTTCGCCCGCATTTGCTTCCTGCGCGACCATGGCATATACATGGATTAAAAACGGAAAACCCGATGTTTCCATGACGTTAAACGGTTCTTTGGCGGGGCTTGTTGCCGTAACGGCGGGCTGTGCCAGTGTGGATGCGCTCGGTTCTATCGTGATTGGTTTGGTATCTGGTATTTTAGTGGTGGCAGTTGTGGAATTTATAGATTTAAAACTGCATATTGACGACCCGGTCGGCGCTGTCGGTGTGCATTTTGCTAACGGTATTTGGGGTACGTTTGCCGTCGGTTTGTTTGCAACAGACGGCGGGTTGTTCTACGGCGGCGGGTTCCGTCAGCTTGGCGTGCAGACGTTGGGTATCGTTTCCATACTTGCCTATACAACCGTCATGATGCTGATTACATTTTCGCTGATTCGGAAATTTCACGGCTTGCGTGTGTCTCCCGAAGAGGAAATCAGCGGGCTTGACAGTGTGGAGCACGGCATCAGCTCTGCATATGCAGGCTTTGAATTCGGACTTGACCCGACGCTTCGTGAATACACTGCGGAACCGACAGCCGCCGCTGTGCCTGCCGAACTTGCCGTGCCTGTGACGGATGCTTCTTCTGCAAATGAAAATATCTCGGAACAGCCGAAAATCACAAAGGTTGAAATCATTTGTAAAGAGGCGCGGTTTGAAGCGCTGAAAGCCGCTATGGATAACGTCGGCGTTACCGGCATGACTGTAACCAAGGTGTTGGGGTGCGGCATACAAAAGGGAAAAACAGGCTATTACCGCGGCGTTAAAATTGAAAGCATGGATTTGAATCCGAAAGTGCAGGTGGATATCGTCGTCTCCAAAGTACCTGTGCGTGTTTTGGTGGAAGCCGCCAAACAGGCGTTGTATACGGGGCATATCGGTGACGGTAAAATCTTTATTTATGATGTGGAAAATGTTGTGAAGGTCAGAACGGGAGAGGAAGGCTACGACGCCTTGCAGGGAGACGAGCAGTTCTGATGCGGTAATTTTTTTAGCCCTTTCATTTTATTTATTGCATAGGAAAAGCCGTTGGGATTTGTTCTCGGCGGCTTTTCCGCTTTGACCGAGAGAATCGGCGGCGGACTTGCAACCTGTTTCTTTTTTTTTCATATATTGAGACAGACTGAAAGGGGTGCTTGTTATGTTTTTGGAATTACTGTCGATGATTGCCAACAATATGCTGTATTTTATGCTCCATATTGAGGGAACAGGTTCTTTTCCGAAGCCGCTTCGTGCAAAAGAGGAACGCGAGGCACTGGAGCGTTTTGCGGCAGGGGATACGGCGGCGCGGGATTTGCTGATTGAACACAATCTGCGTTTGGTGGCGCATATCATTAAAAAATACTATTCCTCCTACTCCGACCAGGACGACTTGATTTCGGTCGGGACTATCGGACTGATAAAGGGAATCAATTCCTTTAACGGTGAAAAGGGGACGAGACTCGCTACGTACGCCGCCAGGTGTATCGAAAATGAAATTTTAATGTATTTCCGCAGTCAAAAGAAAAGCGCCCAGGATATTTCCATGAATGAACCGATAGATACCGATTCGGAAGGAAACCCCTTGACGCTTTCTGAAATTATTTATACGGATGATACGATTGCCGATGATTTGGATACAAAAATCAAAATCGAAAAACTGCGGAATTATGTTCGGGAAATGCCGAACACACGTGAAAAAGAAATTGTCATTCGCCGTTACGGCTTAGACGGCAATTCCCCCGAGACACAGCGGGAAATTGCAAAACGCTTGCAAATCTCCCGTTCTTATGTGTCCAGAATTGAAAAACGCGCGCTCACGGATTTGCGTAAAAGGTTTGAGGCGTAAAGAACGCCGCCACGCAAGTTACCAGTTTTCTACATAACGGTGCAGTGCGTTTTCAATACCGCATGCCACCGCATTCGGGTCGTCCATGGTTTTGTCGGTCGCCACGCGGAACACCATAACGCCGCCTGCACCGCTGAACAGCGCATATGCCGTTTTATCGCCTGCAAGGGCGGGCGCGCAGAATGTGCCCTCGTAAATTTGGTTGCCGTCCGCTATCGTGTAATATTTGCTGTTCCAATAATTCGCTTCTTTTAAATCACGCCAAACCGCCCAGAACGGCGTACTGTTTACGGGTCTTGCATAGGCGGCTATGCCGATGTTGATTTTGCTTATATCCGCACCGTTCGCGACAAACTCGCGCAAGCCTTCTTCCGCTTGCTGTAAAGAGCTTTGATAGCCGTCCTCGTCGTTGCCGTCATATGCCATAAACTGAATCTGGTCAATACAGTCGTAGGTTTCCTGAGAAAGTCCCAACTGTCCTGCGGATAGCGCGGTGGAAATAATCGAATCCGCCTTAACCACTTTTAAATCGGTATGCAGTTTTTGAATGAATCGGTCGTATACCTTCCAATCATCTGTGCTTTGCGGATATTCCCAGTCAATATCCACACCGTCAAAATCATACTTCGCCGCGAATGCGACAATTTGATCCGCCACAGAGGACCAATGCTTCGCCATATAGGTATTTACACCGTTGTGACCGTCGCCCCACGCGCCGTCAGCCAGCGCGGTGACAATCAGTTTTACCTTGTGTGCGGTGTTGGAACGCTGTGCAATAATTTCTTTCAGTGCGGCAATTTCCTTGGCAAAGTTTTCTTCACCCATTTCACCGAAATGCATTTGTCCGTTTTCATCCCAGTGTACGGCGGCGAATACAATGACCGTACTGTAAACATCATAATAACGCGCATAGTTGCGGACATAATCCGTTCCCTTTGCAAGAATTTCTGTCGGAACGTCGCCGTCCAAGCGCTGATATGCCGTTACCTCAAAATCCTTTGCCGCGCGGGTCGGCTCGTTGTAAAGCTTCAGGGACTTGATTTTTACAGGGGTATTGGCGTTTCTGAATTTGTCGATGGAAAGTCGGATGCGCTCCGTTTTCACCGTATCAAAACTGCAAAGGCGCATGGACTGAATTTTTTCGCTTTGATACACGGTCATCCATTCACCGTCCACAAATGCCTGCAAACGGAAATACTGTGCCTGATTGCCGACTTCTTCAATAACTGCCGTGTTGATTTCGGATTCTTTGGCCAACTGCAATTCCACATAGCTGTTGTTTGCATCCGCAAACCCTTCGGCAGGCGTGCGGTTCGGCGCTTGTGCAGTCCAGCATTTATCATCGTCAGCCAGCAGATTGACTGCGTCTGCCTTTTCGCCTTCCTTTAAGCTTTCAAAAACAACGGAAGCGTCCGCGGCCGCGTTTTCAGACTGTAAAGTGATTTCGGGAAGATTTTCATTGCTGTTGGAACTGCTCGGCACGGTGCTGATGTAAGAGGCTGAAAGCACCAGACAGCATACAAGCAGTACCGCGAGGAGTGCCTGAAACGCTTTCTTCATTTCGGCGCAGAAAACGAATACGAGTCCGAGACCCAAGGCAAGCCCGATATAGAGAAGATATTCCGTCAGCGCATTTAATCCGCGTGAAAATCCGGCGGCGGAAATACCGCTGTCTAAACCGAACAGCAAAACAGCGGTGTAAAAGAATGCGATAACGCCAAGGAAGGCAAACACGAAATACACCACGTTTACAGCGCGAAGCCCTTTCATGTTTGCCTTGTGTGTGCCTGCAAATGCAGATACAATCAAATACACAAAAGTCACGCCGATACAAACGCCGATAACGCTTAACAATGTCGGCACAAAGTTACTGCCCAACGGGTAAAGAGCGGCTATCCACCCGTATGTCCACTCGGCACTTTTCAAAAAGAAAAATGCACAGACCGAAAGTGCAAAGAACACATAAGCACTGCCGCGTGTTTGCAGTGCATGTCCTGCTTTTTTCAAGAATTTCATACGCTTCTCCTTATCTCTGTCGGCGTATCCGCAAAGCGCATGCGCCGAGAAACAGTGTATTTATAAGACAGTATAACATATTTTTCCTTCCCTGCAAATAACAGAGCAGTAAGTTCGTTATATTTTATCTCTGTCCGTTTTCGGTCTTAAACAATAAAATCGTATCTGAAGTTTTTCGATTTTTTAAAATAATCATTGACAATGCTTCTAATATTTGATAAAATTTATTCCGTTATCGCGCGGGTGTAGTTCAATGGCTAGAATTCCAGCCTTCCAAGCTGGCTGTGTGGGTTCGATTCCCATCACCCGCTCCAGTCGAAAGCCTCGACACGCAAATCGTGTACGAGGCTTTCTTTTTATAAAAGCTTTGACGCACAGTTAAAGGCGTAGCTTTTCCGTACCGAACATACAACCGTAAAAACCTTGTATTTTTTAAGAGAATACAAGGTTTTCTTTGTATATTAAGCTTTATTGGGGAGTTCAGTCCTAAAAAATCGTCCACTGTGCCTGAATGAGGCAGAAAACCGCAGACTATATTTTTCTTAACAGGACAGAATGAAAGCGATTCGTTCCGACGGGAATGGTTTTAAAATCAACGATTTGAAAATAATCTTTTAAAACGGTTTTCAGATATTTCTCCGAATAAAATGTGAAAAAACGGGGCGTATCAGAAACACCGCTGTTTATGAAAACGGTTTCATTGTCTTTGCCGCCGTAAACGCCCAAATAAAATAAGCCGTCCTGCTCCAATACAGCATGGATTTCTTGAAGTACTTTTGGCAAATCGGCTTTTGGTACATGCAGAAGCGTATTTAAAGCATATATACAGTCGAATTTTTTGTGCAATGCCGATAAATCATAAAAATCTAACTCATAAGCCTCAAGCCCTTTTTCGCGGCAACACCGTATGTTTTCGGAAGATATATCAACAGCTGTGACACGGAGTCCTTTTTTTTTGAAAGAATAAACTGTCAAATCCGACGCCTGCACCCAATTCAAGCAGTGTTTTTTTGTTTTCCCGTTTTATAACGGTATAAAAATTTTTTCTAACTTTAATTTTCCAATGCGCTCTGCGCTTGTTACGGTTTCTTCGCGCAGCGTCCTGATTATAATAATTCTTAAGATTTTCTTTGAAGCTTTTATCCATATGTATTCTCCTCGCTTCAGTGCATGCGTTTCCTTTTCGAAAACTGAAGACGGACACATGCGTGTACGCTGATTTAAATAAAAAATCAGAGCAAGTCATATAAAACCAGCTCTGATATGGTGGAGACAGAGGGGATCGAACCCCCGACCTCACGGATGTGAACCGTGCGCTCTGACCAGCTGAGCTATGCCTCCGAATGATTTAATTTTTCTTGTATATATTTCGGCAGTTTGCCGACCACTGTGCGGTAACTTAAATCTGCCATTTCCGCCACAACTGCATCTGTGAGTGCGCCGTTTAAGGGGAATGTGTTGAAATAGGGTTGTTGTACAGGGGGACAGTGCCAGCCGCGAACAACAATATTCGGGAATGCTTGCCGATAGAACTGACCAGAAGCGGCGTCGCAGTTCAAGGTACACATTTCTTGCCCGTGCAACAGAAAAAACTGCGCGAAAATACGCTTTTCTACTTTTAGAATTGTAGAATCTGCTCCGAACGGATGGTCGATGTATGCACCGGGTTTTGAAAGACAATATGCAATCCAATCTTCCGTCGTCATAACTGCACCGTATTTCTTTAAATAAGTGGTCCGAGTGACAGGATTCGAACCTGCGGCCTCATGGTCCCAAACCACGCGCGCTACCAACTGCGCTACACCCGGATGCTGAGAGGGGGAACGAGCAATGCCGCCGGTTCATGATTTTTGCCTTGCGTCAAAAATCTTTCGGGCTGAAAATGATTCGCAGAATCATTTTCTTAACGCCCTCAACCCAAGTCTGCCGCTGCGCTACACCCGGATACTGATAGGGGGACTTTGCCGCCGAAGCCTATTTCAAATTCCGTACTGTCAACAGGCAAACTTTTTATTGCTTAGGTATTATACATCACGCAGACGCATTTGTCAAATAAAATCTGAATTCTTTAAAAATTTATGTGAACAGCTTTTTGACAGACAGCGGGCGACGGGAAAAACAAACAGCCGCATATACGCGGCTGTTTGAAATTGCATTGCACACAAAGTTTGTATGGAATCCGTTTCCTTTATGCTTTATAGCCTTTTTTGCGAAGTAAAGCATCGATTCTGTCCGCGGGATTCAAAAGCTGGCTGACAGACATATCGTGATTGAGCGTATCAATGATATAGGAAACGTATTTCGACATATCCACTTCACAGTACCAATCGCGCTCTAAAAGTTCGGGCGTTCTGTATACCAAATTGGTGGTGAATACTTTATCAAAAATGCCGTCGGCATACTGCTTGTCGAAGCTTTCCAAGCCTTCGCAGAAAAGACCGAACGCGGAGAAAATAAAGATGCGGGATGCGCCAAGCTCTTTCAGCTTTGCGGCAACCTCCAGCATGGATTCGCCTGACGAAATCATATCGTCCACAATCATGACGTCCTTGCCCGCAACATTGGAGCCGAGGAATTCATGCTGTAAAATCGGGTTTCTGCCGTTGACGATGCGCGAATAATCACGGCGCTTGTAGAACATGCCAAGCTCAATACCCAATACGGTGGAATAATAAATGCAGCGGCCCATACCGCCCTCGTCGGGGGAAATGACCATCATGTGGTCGTTGTCAAATTTCAAATCGGGCACATTGTTGACCAGCGCCTTAATCATTTGATAAACAGGCTGAACGTTTTCAAAACCTTTCAGCGGAATTGCGTTTTGTACACGCGGGTCATGCGCGTCAAAGGTGATGATGTTATCTACACCCATATTGTTGCAAAGCTCCTGCAAGGCGATGGCGCAGTCCAAAGACTCACGGCTGGAACGCTTATGCTGGCGGCCTTCATACAGCATCGGCATAATAACGGTAATGCGGTGCGCTTTGCCGCCGATTGCGGAAATCGCACGCTTTAAGTTTGCATAATGCTCGTCCGGGCTCATGGGAACAGTATGCCCATACATTTTATAAGTCAGACCGTAATTGAACATATCCGCCACGATAAAAATATCGTATCCGCGGACAGAATCCGAAAGCGTACCCTTACCTTCACCTGTACCGAAACGCGGGAATCCTGCATTGATAATGTAAGTGTCGCGCTCATACCCCGCAAAAGCGATACTGCTTTTGTGTTCGCTTTGCTTCTGCGCGCGCCACTTCACAATATAATTGTCAATTTTGCGGGCAAGCTCCTCACAGCCCGGCAAGGCAATGATACCAAGCGGTCCGTAGGGGATGGTAGTGAAATCTTCAGTGTAATCCGGCATACTTTTTCCTCCAAGCGGCTTTACTTTATTTGTGTTTATGTGATGACTTACAGTATTATTCTACTATATTCTGCGGTTTTTGCAAGGGGAAAACCGCAGAAAAAGCAGAGACAGCTGAAATTTCAGTTAAATGCATGGTCTACCGTAATCACGCAGAAATATCTTTCGTCTATTTTGCTCAATTTTTCCGAGACGGTGTCGCAAATCCATTTATCCTCTTTGCCGCAGTCGAGCGGTACAACCACATCAAAAATCAGGTTGGTATGCGTCGGTCCCTCCACCACACGAAAATCGTGGAAAGTAACCGAAGTTTCCACCTCTGCAAGCACTTCGGCACACATGGATTTCAGTGCGTCAATCCGCGTGTCGTCTACAATTACGGGGTCCATGTGAATGGAAATCAGCATGCCGTATTTTTGAAACAGGTCCCGTTCAATCAAATCTACGGTATCGTGGCTTTGCATAATATCCACATTTGCGGGAACTTCCGCATGTGCCGACGCAAAGGTGCGCCCCGGACCGTAGTCGTGAATAATCAAATCGTGTACACCGACTATCCCGTCATACGCTAAAATCGCATTTTCGATTTCCTCAAAAAATTCTCTTTCGGGCGGTTTGCCGAGCAGAAGCGCAATCGTATCCTTTAGAACTTCCACCCCCGAACGGAAAATGAACAGCGCGACCACAATGCCGAACCAGCCGTCCACGGGTATATCCGTAAATCTGGAAATAACCAGTGCCGCAAGCGCAACTGCGGTAGCCGCAGTATCGGAAAGACTGTCGGTCACAACCGCTTTTGTGGCGGCGGAATCAATTTTTTTACCCAATCGGTGGTTAAAATAGGCAAGCCACAGTTTCATGCCGATGGACAAAAGCAAAATCACCAATGCTACGGTGCTGTATGTAACGGGTTCGGGATTGCGGATTTTATCCACAGAGGATTTTAACAGCTCAAAGCCCATGAGCAAAATCAGGAACGACACAATCAGCGCCGTGATATACTCAATGCGTCCGTGCCCGTAAGGATGGTCTTTGTCGGCGGGCTTTTTTGCCATTTTAAAGCCCGCAAGCGTAATCACGGACGAACCCGCATCCGATAGATTGTTCACCGCGTCGGCAGATACGGAAATACTGCCTGTAATTGTACCGACAAAAAACTTTGCGATTGTCAGCAGCAGGTTGACAACTATGCCGACGCCGCCGCTGAGTTCCCCGTATGCGGCGCGGACAGACGGATTTTTGGTGTTCTGATAATCTTTAATAAACAGTTTTGCAAGCAGTTCCGCCATAACTTACGCCTCACTGTCCGATACGGTTGCCGCAAACCAGCCTGCACCCTGTGAAAAAATGTTTTCAATTAAGACGGCAATTTCCTCTGCGGTTTTCCCATCCTCGGGGTGTTCCAGCCAATAACGGAGAATACCGACGGTGCCCGCTTCAAAATAGGAATAAATATAATTGTACTCCGTCAAATTTTCCAGATGGTAATTTTCGGCAATATCGCATAGGCACTTCTGCCGCAGGAATTTACGCAGGTTCAAAATGAAATTGATATCGCCGTTATCGCCTAAAAGGGCGGCGCAGATTTCGCGGTTGGCATATAAGAAGTTGCACATATCCGAAAATACCTTGCGCGGACGGGTTTTCAAATCGGCAATACAATAACTTGCCAATATCTCCTCAAATTCATCGAACAGTTCTTTCTCGATTTGGTCAACCAAATCATAAATATCTTTGTAATGCAGGTAAAATGTGCCGCGGTTAATGTCTATCCGTTCGGAAAGCTCCCGCACGGTAATTTTTTTGATGCTTTTTTCCCGCAGTAATTCTGTTAACCCCTGCCGCAGCAAACGCTTGGTGCGTCGGACACGGCTGTCTACATTTCCGTCGTTCATCACAATTTCCTCCACAGTAAATAATTGACATATCGTATTATAATATAAAGCTGTCGATTATTCAACACATTTCTGAAATTTCGTTTGAAAAGATATCTCTATTTATACATAAAAAAATATTGATGCACATGCGTGTGCCTTTATAATATTTTTCAGTAGAAATACAAAATATAGAGGTGTGCGTCTTACTGCCCCGCAAGATAACGGAAAATACTGTAAAAAACCTTTGCCGGCAAAAGAAAAACAGAATTTCTGAAAATTCGGGCGAAAAATTTGCAAAATTATATAGAATCTATCAGAAAATAGATTGACATTTTGCATTTTTTATTGTAAATTATAAAAGTAACATTTAGTATGCGCCGCCTGACCTTTGTCGGGCGATGATCTGAAAGGGGATTCGCAAATGTCTAAAAAAGAAATGGAACCTTCTACTCCGGAATCGAGAGCTGAAAAACTTGCCCACAAGCAGATGCTCCGTAAGGCGTTCACAGGCACTTTCTTCAAAGCGTTCGCTGTTTGTCTTGCTGTTTTGCTGATTTATTCCGTAGGGTATATGGCGTTCATCAATCCGAAGGTACAGCCGGGTACTTCTGATTCTAACAACACTGTTTCACCGAACGTTGTGCAGAACAACAACCAGAATAACAGCCAGAACGATGCATCCGATGATAATTCTGCGGATGATAACGCTCAGCCGACACCTGCAGTTACAGAATTGACCGCATCCAGCAGCCAGGCAGAAATTCTTGGGTATTTTAACACGGCGATTAACAAAGTTAAGCCGAACGCAAAAACGGTTACACTGAGTAAAGAAGTGAACAGCCGTGCCGGTGATGTTACCGGTAAACTGCCGTTAGGTATCAGCACCAGTATTGCGGACAGCATCATCAGCAATTTCATGGGCGAGAAAAAGGCTTCTGATTTGCCCGCACCCGCAACCACAGCAGATGCTAAAAATGCAATGTTCCCTGTGGAAAACGAGAATTGGTCCAGCAAGCTGACCGAAGCGGATATTGACAGCGCAACCTGCACAGAAGCAAACGGTACTTATACAATCACGATTAAGGTGAAAGAAGATCCGCTGAGCAAAGATGCTGCACATGGTAAGGGTCACAACGGTAAAGCTTTCTCCATTATTCAGAGAAGCATTATTATGGACAACATTCCGAGTATAGTCAACGGTATTCTTTCTGATGCTGAAACCGGTCATAAAGACGGTGTAATTACTGTTACAATCGACAAAGCGACCGGCAATGTAACAAGTGCAAATTATTATTTCACTTGGCTTCTGCATGTTACAGGCACTGGATTGGATGCAACTATGGTATTCGGTTTGGAGAAACAGTTTACCATCGCGTGGTAATTTAGAAAACAACATAGAAAAACGGCTTCTGAAGTTATTCGGAAGCCGTTTTTGCTTTTGGAACATTACCCCGACAGATAACGGATATATGTTTTCAAGTCATAAACAGTGTAAGGATTGCGAATATGCGGCTTATAAGCTTAAACGGATTCTGAACCGAGAGCAATACTCTGTCGAAAAGACAGTAATATAACCGTTCAAATCTTTGCTTAGCTGCCGTGTGTTATAACTTCTGCATACTGTATGCGTAATATCGGTTTTCATAGTGTAATTTTTTAGAACGGTTGGTTTCTAAGTCATTGAAGCCTGACGACACTTTGACGACAAAAGGGTAGGCGTTATCGGAATTTCGCTCATTTCTTATTATTTTACAATCTAAGACTAAATGCAATGAAAAAAGCCCGAAAAGTCTTGTATACAAGCTTTTCGGGCTTTGGTGGGAGAGAGTGGATTCGAACCACTGAAGTCGTAGACGGCAGATTTACAGTCTGCTCCCTTTGGCCGCTCGGGAACTCTCCCATATTATGTTTTGCGCTAAAGGAGTGGAGCTGGTGGACGGACTCGAACCCCCGACCTGCTGATTACAAATCAGCTGCTCTACCAACTGAGCTACACCAGCATTTCCAACGCTCAAATATAATAGCACACAAAATACAATTCGTCAAGACAAAAATTCAGCTTTTTTCACTTTTTTCTTAATAAATTCTTTTTTTCAATATTTGTATGCTTTT
Source organism: uncultured Oscillospiraceae bacterium (assembly GCA_900540295.1). GTDB lineage: Bacteria > Bacillota > Clostridia > Oscillospirales > Acutalibacteraceae > Fimenecus. Next base: position 8,421 of record UQFM01000018.1, on the reverse strand, counting down.
ACTGTTTGCTTATCTCTGTTCCGCTGTACTTCCCGTTATATTTGTGCTAAAATAATCAAAAAGCCGAAGGAAGGCTATCCATGCAATTTGTGCGTAGAAAGATAGATGTAGGGACAGACCGTGACTACTGTTTAGAATGCCATTGCCGCGTCAATTACGCATGCGATACGCCTTGGAAATGTGCAATGACTTATGAGGCGTACCGCGCGGAATGGTTTTCCTATACTTCGCAGGTGCATGCCTTTATAGAAGCTTTGCGGGCTTCTATGGCGAATCCAAACACCCTTGCTGAAACTTTGGAAACGCAGGACGACGAATTTTTTGATTTTTCGGTGGATTGAAAGGACATGGAAAAAATATGATTAGCAAAGAAAAAACAATTCCGAACGGTGCATGTCGAATTATAAAAATTGGTAAAGACGCTATTTTTGAATTGATTTATGAAACAATTATAGACAATGCAGAATGCTTTTTTGATGTGGATGACTGCACAAAAATTGTAACGGGTTTTGATATGGATTGGGACAAGGGCGAATTGATTTGTGCGGCATATAGCACAGAGGGTAAGGATAGTAAAAGTTGTTTACAAAGCTTTTTAGATACGGAGAAACTGATGTCTGTATTAAAAAACACAACCGATACAATGTTTGATGAAAATAGATATATTGAATTGACAGAAGAAGAAATTATGCGCATACAAAATGAGTCCAAAATCAATATTGAAGAATAGGCGACAGTTCTTTTTTGTAATTCTTTAAAAACATTTGACAAACCCGCTTAGCAGTGTTATAATACAATCACTAAATCGCTTTAAAGCTTTAAAGCGACAAAAGCAAAAACAGGAGACGAAAATCATGGCACAGAGAAAAGGCAATTTAATGGGCGTCCGCGCAGATGTAAAGGTGTTAGACGCAACGATTCGCGACGGCGGACTTTGCAACAAATTCCGCTTTACAGATGAATTTGTCACCGAGCTTTACAAAACCAATATCAAAAGCGGCGTGGACTATATGGAATTCGGTTATAAAGCCAGCCGTGATTTGTTTAATGAAGCCGATTTCGGCAAATGGAAGTTCTGCAAGGAAGAGGATATCCGCGCCATCGTCGGCGATAACATCTCCGACATGAAAATTGCGGTTATGGCGGACGTCGGACGCTGTGACTATAAAACGGATTTCCTGCCGAAAAGCGAGAGCGTGATTGATATGGTGCGCGTGGCGTGCTACATTCATCAGATTCCCGCCGCGGTAGAAATGATTGAATATCTGCACAGTCTCGGTTACGAGACCACCTGCAATATCATGGCGGTGTCGCAGACAAATACCAATCAGCTGGAAGAGGCACTTGCCATGCTTTGTACTTCTTCGGTAGATGTTATTTATCTTGTCGACAGTTACGGCTCTCTGTATCCCGAGAATGCGTCTGACCTTGCCAAAACCTATCTGGCGGCGGCAGAGCAGACGGGGAAACAGGTCGGCTTCCACGGGCACAACAATCAGAATTTGGCGTTTGCAAACACCATCGAGACGCTTTCCTACGGTGTGTCTTATTTGGACGCGACAGCACAGGGCATGGGGCGCGGTGCGGGCAACTGCGCTATGGAGCTGTTGCTCGGTTTCTTAAAAAATCCGAAATATAACTTATATAGCCTTCTGACCTTTATTGAAAAATATATGCTTCCCTTAAAAGCGTCGGGTGTTGTGTGGGGCTATGATTTGCAGTATATGTTTACAGGTCAGCTGAACCGCCATCCGCGTGAGGCGATGACCTTTACCGCCGAGGAGCGCAGTGATTACTGTGAGTTTTACAAATCCCTTTTGGATAATTTTTAAAGCGAAAGAACCCCGCCGACTTTGGGGGATGGTGTGTATATGGCGATTATGGGCTCATGGAGCGGAATGCGCAAATATTTGGAAGAGGATATGCTGTGTGCAGCTTTGCGGGGCAGGGTGCGGTATCATTTGACAACCTATCCCAATATGGATAAAGCAGGGTATTTTGAAGTATTCGTTGACGGCGAATCACGCAAGATATTTTGACGGATACTATATTAATGCCGATGGTTCAAAAGAGAAAATAAATTAGTTTATAACAAAAACCGAGCGTATGGATATGCAATCCATACGCTCGGTTTTTTACAGTATGTAGACTGAAATTATTCGCCCTTCATTTCAAGAAGCTTAACCTTACCGTTGTAAGCATCTTCGCTGACCTTGATAGAATCAAAGATAGCCGCTTTGATGTCGTCTTCGGTAACGCCGAGTTCCAAGCAGTCTTTCTGCTCTGTGAAGATATTTATATCCATGATGTAGGGGAGATACAGCGGGTCCATACCGCTGTCAATGCCGCGTGCAGCATAGTCTTTTACGACCTTGCCCATGCCCATTTTCATCATCCAGGGTGCAACGCCGAGAATCTTTCTGCCCTTCATGCCGCGTGCTTCATATACGATAGCCAGGAATTCGTTCCAAGTGAGGTTGTACATACCAATCTTGAACGCTCTGAAGCCGCCGACTTCCTTTTCAACCGCGCCTGCGATAGCCTGACCGACCTGACGGACGGTAAGCATGGTGGTGCCGCCCTTCGGATACATGGTGAAGGGCCATTTATCCATGAATGCAATCTGTTCAATGAGGATAACCCAAACAGGTCTTCTGCCGGGCTGTGTACCGAAGATGTAGGGAAGCTCCAAAACGGAAACATCGAAGGTATCGTCCGCATATTTTTCGCAGACCTTTTCCTGGTCGATTCTGCTCTTGATGTAGGGGTTCTTTTCGCAAATCGGCATGTCAGGACGCTCTTTTGCAAGCCAGCTGAAATAAGAGCCGAGTACGACTGCGCGCTTTAAGCCTGCTTTTTTGCAGAGGGGAAGAATTCTCTCCAACGGCGCAATGTTGAATTTGTAATACATATCATAGACGGGAGCGGGGAATTCTACGCGCTCGTCAACGCCTGCCGCGAACACAAAGCAGTCGCAGCCATCAAGCATGCCGAGAATTTCGTCATCGGTCATGTCGTTGATGTTTTTGAAAATAAGCTCCATTTCCTTCGGAATCGGAGCGCCTTCGGGAAGGGGCGGAAGCGCAACGCTCTTGACCTCGTGCCCTTTTTCGATGAGGATGCGGGCAGCTTCACAGCCGAGCAGACCCGTACCGCCGATCATAAATACTTTCATACATCTACCTCCAAATTTTTCACATTCTTAGGAGCGACAAAAGGGCGCACCGCACCGCATTATCGCTGATTACTTAAAGTATAGCATGCTTTTCCAAATATTTCAACCGCAAAGTGCAGGAAAGTCTCTTTTTTTCATGCGTGAAATATCGGGCTTGACTTTTCTTCGCGCGGCAGGTACTATGAAAGCAGTCTGTTTCAGAAAAAAGGGGAATATATGAAAATCAATTATCAGCGAAAAATGGAAGAAGAAATGAAAGCTCTGCCGTCAGAGACGCGTCCGCGTCTGCTGCTGCAATGCTGCTGTGCGCCGTGTTCCAGCTCCGTCTTAGCGGTTCTGACGCCGTTTTTCGATGTGACGGTCTATTTTTACAATCCGAATATCCATCCGCAGGCGGAGTATGAAAAACGGCTGGCACAACTGCCGAAACTGCTTGCGGGCGCGGCATACGGAAACGATATAAAAGTATTGGATGCACCGTATATACCCGCAGATTTTTTTGCGGCTGTGCAGGGCTTAGAAGATGAACCCGAAGGCGGTGCGCGGTGTACAGAGTGCTTCCGCCTGCGGCTGTCGGAAACCGCAAAACAGGCAAAAGCACACGGCTTTGACTATTTCACCACGACACTCACCGTCAGTCCGCATAAAAACGCGGCGGTTTTAAATGAAATCGGCCTTGCTTTGGGGGCGGAATACGGCGTTCGTTTTCTGCCGTCGGATTTCAAGAAAAAAGAGGGGTATAAAGAGTCAATCCGACTGTCGAAAGCCTATGATTTGTATCGGCAGGATTACTGCGGCTGTGTGTATTCCATGCGTGCAGAGTGAGAAAAATGTACAGATTATGTAGGGGCGATTCACGAATCGCCCGTGAAATCTGCGCAATCCGTAGGGGCGTGCATCGCGCGCCCGTGAAAATCTGCTGAAATTCTGCGGAACACACAGGCTCACTGCTCCTATGGTTTTTGTGTTTCGCGGGGCGTAGAGGACGCCGCCCCCCTACGGCTTGTAGAATTTTGTCATTCTGAGGCAAAGCCGAAGAATCTCCTGTTGCACAGCGGAAATTGGATATGCGCGTAGGGACGGACATCCTTGTCCGTCCGCGGGCGGATGCGGCATCCGCCCCTACAATCTGTACGTTGCTGTTTCTTTTCTTAAAAATGTGCTATGGTTAAACTGAGCTTCAACGGAACGCCGCAAGGGCTGTCCCTACGCACTCGGAATGATAAATCTGCATAACCATAGCACACGGCAACTGTCACCGCAAATCTTGCAAATCTGCCGCAGAAATATCGTTTTCCAGATTGTCTCTTGCAAGGTCTGTATCCAATACAGGATATATGTCCGGCACAGGCGCTTCTGCTTTGTGCGCGGAAAGCGGCGGATTCGTATGATATACTTTTTGATTCGGTGCGTGTGTGCCTGCGATAACGGCGTTGGCACGCACCTTTTTGTGTTTTGCCTTACCTTGAATTTCAGGCACCGCCGCCTCGTCGTTTTTAGGCTTAACATGTGTGCGTGACGGACGCTTCATACCTTGTTTTGCCATATAAATCACCTCGGTTTTATTGTACCCGCACACAATTCTTCTATTCTGTTTTTGCTGTGCGTCTCCCAATAAAGCGAATGTGACTTGCATCTGACTTGCATTTTGCTTTTTACAGTATGAAAACAGGCGGAAATGAGACAGTAAGCGTGACTTTTCAAAAGAAAAACCGTCGCGAACGATACATAGTCCGCGACGGTTTGGCTGGGGTGGCAGGATTCGAACCTACGAATGCAGCAGTCAAAGTGCTGTGTCTTACCGCTTGACGACACCCCAATATTGGATTTTCAAAAAGAAAACGCCGCCCTGATGCCTTACGGGCTTGCGGCGGCGTTAAAATGGGGTGGATAGTCGGATTCGAACCGACGGTCTCCAGTGCCACAAACTGGCGCTTTAACCAACTAAGCTATACCCACCATGTCGATTTTGCACAAAAAATTATAATTCGCACAAACACTCAACTTACAGCGCAAAAGTGGCGCGCTGAGAGGGACTCGAACCCCCGACCCTCTGCTTAGAAGGCAGATGCTCTATCCAGCTGAGCTATCAGCGCAATTTTAAGTGCTTGATTATTATATATGGGCAGGCGTTATTTGTCAAGTGCAAAAACACAAATTTTCACAAATTCAGTGATTTTTCTCAATGTATTTTTCGTAAGGTACTTTTGAGCAGTTATGTATCCGATATGAAAAAATCAGCCCCGCGTATAGCGGGGCTGAAATAATAAACACAATTTATCCCCCGAACAGATTCGGGAAGAATTTGGCGATATACCCTTGAATGAAGATGGCAAGTACAATCAGGGGCAGGATGAAAGATACATAAATGCGTATCCACTTCGGGAATCGAATGCCGCTGCCCTCGTTTGCCTCTTTGGTAAAGGCTTTCCAGCCCCAGCCGCGCTTAGAGGTGCAGAACAGCAAATAGATAAGCGAGCCGAGCGGTAAAATGTTATTGCTGACAATGAAATCCTCTAAATCCATAATCGTACTGCCTTCGCCTAAGGGCTGTACACCGCTTAAAATATTGAATCCGAGCACGCAGGGGAGAGAAAGCAGTAAAATCAGCAGGCAGTTTACTGCAACCGCTTTTTTGCGGCTCCAGCCTTTTAAGTCCATCCACCAGGCGAGAATATTTTCAAATACCGCAATGACCGTGGAGAGCGCGGCAAACAGCAGGAATACGAAGAACAGCGTACCCCAAATTCTGCCGCCGGGAATGGAGATAAACACATTCGGCAGTGTGATGAAAATCAAATTCGGACCGCTGTCGGGTTTTACGCCGAAGGTGAAGCAGGCGGGAAAGATAATCAAACCTGCCATCAGCGCGACGCCAGTGTCCAACAGTGTGACGCGCAGCGCCTCGCCTGTCAGCGTCCTTTTCTTATCAATATAACTGCCGAAAATCGCAATGGAACCCATACCGATGCTCAACGTGAAAAATGCCTGCCCCATGGCGTCGAATACAGCGTCCATAAAGTTTCTGCCCGTAAGCTTCGAGAAATCGGGGAAAAGATAGAATTTCACGCCATCTTTTGCGCCCGAAAGCGTTAAGGAATGAACGGCAAGCACCACCATAATGGCGAGCAGACACAGCATCATGATTTTTGTAATGCGTTCCACGCCTTTTTGCAGTCCGAAAGAGCAGACCGCAAAACAGCCGACGGTTACAATCACCATGGCAATCCCCATTAAGAGCGGATTGGCGGTCAAATCGGTGAATACCGCGGTGACCTGTTCGGCGGAAAGACCCGTGAACGCGCCTGTCAGCATTTTGTAGCAGTAAATGAGCATCCACCCTGCGATGGTAGTGTAAAACATCATCAGCAGGTAATTGCCCGCAAGAGAAGTGTATTTGTGCAAATGCCATTTGGAGTTTTTCGGTTCGAGCGTGTCAAACGACTGTGCAACGCTTTTTTGGCTGGCTCTGCCGACGGCGAATTCCATGACCATAATCGGCAGTCCCAACAGTATTAAAAATACCAAATACAGCAACACGAAAGCCGCACCGCCGTATTTGCCTGTGATAAACGGGAACCGCCACACGTTGCCGAGACCTATGGCACAGCCTGCGGAAATCAGCAGAAATCCGAGGCGGGAAGAAAATTTTTCACGCTGCATATGTTTACCGTCCTTTGTTTTATTCGCGCATGGAGACTGCCTCAATATTTTCGTTTGCCGCTTTGCCGTCAAAACGAATCAACTCTATACCTTGGCAGTTCTGTGCATCTAAGGCGTGTGCGTAGTCGGGGCAGGGGGTACCGAAACGAACCTTTGTCTTTTCAATCGTTACGTTATCCGCATACCGCAAAAAGAATCCCGCATTTTTGTATTTTTCCACACCGTAGTCAATACACGGGCGCAAATCATAAAGCCCGCAGTCCCATTTTGAGGTTTTTGTGACCTCAACCCGAACATTTTCAAAGGTCACATCTTCGATATGATTTTTTTCGTTGCCGTGAATCAGCACGCCGTTTTCGCCTTTGCAGGTGATGTTCTCAAAGCGGATGTTTTTGATTTTACCCGATTTTGTGTTTTCGTCGCGGTTAAAAGTTGTCAGTACAATCGGCTCTGCCGTGCCCCACCAGTCGGGACAGAAACGGCGGGTCTCAATTATGATGTTCGAGTAACTGACATTTTCCACATTGCCGCCGTCGCGGATTTGAATGGAAAGTCCGCGGTTACTGCGGGAAATAATGCAGTTTGTTACCAATACGTTTCGGAAATCGCCGACGCCTTCCGTGCCGATTTTAATCGCGGCAGAGGTGGAAATCAGCGTACAGCCCGAAATGAGTATGTTTTCGCACGGACCGTATTCTGCATTGCCCTTAGAGGTCTTTAAACAGATGCAGTCGTCCGCGCATTCCACATGGCAGTTGACAATGCGTACATTGGAGCAGTGGTCGGGGTCGATGCCGTCAGAGTTTGCCACATCCAAATCGTTGAGAATCCGAATGGAATCAATCAGCACATCATCGCACCCTGCGGGGTGGAGCGTCCAAAACGGCGCGTCGGTAATCGTGATATTCCGAAAAGAGATGTGATTGCTTTTTTCTATATATATGACAGTCGGGCGCGGGTAAAAATCGCCTGTGACATAGTATTTGTCTTTACGCTCCAAGAAGCTGTGCCCGTTTGCGTCAATCACGCCTTCGCCTGTTACCGAGCAGTTGTCGGCTTCAAAGCCGTATAAGAATACAAAAGAGGGCTTGCCCGTAACGGGATTGCCGACCAAAGCGGTTTTCGGGTCGTTGATACGTTCGCACGGGCGAATGTAGCCGTTGATATCGGCGGTCGCTTTTAAGCGCGCGCCTTTCTGCAAATGCAGTTCGACATTGGCTTTTATCTGCAAAGAATCGCTGTAATAGGTTTTGCCGCTTGTCAGCACCACCGTGCCGCCGCCGTTTTTATGTGCCGCGTCAATCGCCGCCTGCAATGCCTTTACATCATTCTGCACGCCGTTGCCGACTGCGCCGTAATCTTCGGGATAAAAATAGAGCATAAAACAAAAACACCTTCAAAATCGTGATGTTAAATAATATAGCACGATTTTAAAGGTTAGGCAATATCTTTTTTGTAATGCCGTATTTGCGCTGTTTTGTCTTTCTGCTTGCAACGCGGAATCTGACATGGTGTGTTCGTACGTGTGTGTTATGGTTAACCATAGCACACACGTACGAACACGATTTTCGCGGCAGTATTTC
>UQFM01000017.1 GCA_900540295.1 uncultured Oscillospiraceae bacterium | reverse complement strand
GTATTATACCAGATGAAATTGAGAAAGAAATTATTATTTTAATTGATTTTTGGAAAAAGGTTTATACGCAGGAGGTGTGAACAAAATGCAGCATAAAACAATTTTGTCACAAGGCGGAACTGTACATTATTGGATTGCCAGAAATGACAATGTATCAGACTGTATTGTTTTTACGCATGGAGTAACCGCAGACCATACTATGTTTGAAAAGCAGATACCCTACTTTTCAGATAATTACACAATCATCTTATGGGATGTTCCTATGCATGGATTGTCGAAACCATATCAGAAATTCACTTATCAAGATACAGCAGAAATATTACATAGCATATTGCAGAAAGAGAACATTCAAAAAACATTTTTAGTGGGTATGTCTATGGGCGGCTATCCAAGTCAACATTTTGCTGCTTTGTATCCTGATATGGTAAAAGGATTTGTGGCGTTAGATACAACGCCATTGGGACTTAAATATTACTCAAAATCAGACTTGTGGTGGCTGAAGCAGGTTGTTCCTATGGCAAAATGCTTTACAACAAATCTTTTACGAAAGAGCATGGCATTGTCAGTATCAGAGAGCCGCTATTCCTATCAAAAAATGTTGTCTATGTTAAAGCCGCTGTCTAAAGCAGAAATTATCCAGCAAATGCGGATTGCATATGAATATTTTATTGTAGAAAATAAAGATGTTAATTTTTCGTTCCCCATATTGATATTGGTGGGTGAGAAAGACAGCACAGGCAAGGTTAAGGCATATTGCAAAGAATGGGCAAAGCAAACAGGTTATCCTTTGCATTTTATAAAACAGGCAAAGCATTTTGCCAATGGAGATAATCCAGAGCAAGTAAACAAGGAAATAGAAAAATTTATTATTGAAACTGTTCACAAAGAAAGGAAAAATTATGCTGTATTATGATGAATATGGAAGCAAGGAAAATCCGACTATCATGCTTCTGCATGGGGCGGGTGCGCTTGATACATTTTGTAGGCAGTATTGCTTTTCTGATAAATACCATCTTATTGTACCTCACTTAGCAGGTGCAGGAAAGGCGGCTACTGAGATTTATGAGCCAGAAAAGACCGTAGAGGAACTCTTTGCGCTCATTAAAACCCTACATAAAAAACGGATCGGCGTAATCGGTCATTCGCTTGGAGGTCAGATTGCAATAATGCTTGTCAGCAAGCAGCCCGAATTATTTGACTTTGCCGTATTTTTAAGCGCATGGGTAAATCCCAAGCCGAATACAATTCGGATGTACTGTTCTCTTGCAGGTTTATCCGTAAAAATGCTACATTGGAGATGGTTAGTGCAATTTCAAGGGAAATATTGGAATTACACAAAAAAACAAGCCGATAATATGGCAGAATATTCAAAACAGATTACTCCGCAGGTGTATGACTCATTCTTTTCCAATACATTAGATTTATCAAAGTTACCTGAATATCAAGCAGTAACGATACCTATGTTGGCGATTTGTGGGAGTAAGGAAGTCAGAGATATGAAAACTTCTCTTACATTACTTGCCCAAAATCCAAACTGTCAAACAATGATATTACAAGGAGCAAACCACGACTTTCCAATGCGTAATGCCAAGCAACTTAATCCAATGCTTGAAAAATTTATATTGGAGTGCTTATGAAACGAGAATCAGAATGGATTTTATGTCCTGTTTGCGGAAATAAAACTAGTGTCAAAATCAGAGAGGATACGGTTTTGAAAAACTATCCTCTCTACTGTCCCAAGTGCAAACGGGAAACATTGATTGAAGTAAAGGATTTACAAGTAACGATTATTGAAGGGCTTGAAGCAAGAACACAGAGCTAAACAACAGAACAACAAATCACAGTTTGTGGGTGAACTGTTGCGATAAAAATCCAATCCACAGATAAACAAGGGGAAATAGCGGATAATCGCCGAATCAACTGTTGTGGAATTACAGGCGAAAAAAGAAAAAGCACAAGGAGAATACAATTCTATATTGAAAATTTTGATTGTAACTTTCAGTTCATTTTTTGTGCTTAATATGGTTTTGAATTATTTCTTTCCAGAAATAAACTTTAACAATCTGTTGGGTTTGCCATCGATAGCTATTGCCGCTATTCTTTTGGTCAAGTGGTTTTTTAAAAACTATGAGATAAAACCAAGATAAAGACAAATGATTTTATCCTATTGATATGAAAACCCTATTTATCGGGTAGGACAATATATCATCACAGAGCCCGACGCACAGACGCAGAGCCGATGAACAAGTGAGCAATCACAGGTTTATTGGCTCTATTCTATTTTATAAGGTTTTACGGCAAACGCCCACCATATAAAAAAACGGTGTGTGGTGGGCGATTATGCTATGCTCAAAAAGACTTAACAGACACTCTCCAGACCTGTTTTTGTAGGTTGGAGAGATTTTTTATGTTCTTTTTTCGGGCAGTAATCTATCTGCTCATGCAACGCAGATTTGACTTATACATAGCATATCGGGGAACGGCAGGAAACCAGTTAAAAAAATCCCTGCCCATGCAAGCTACACCGTACTGCGGACACGCAGTTTTTCTTTAAATACGGGTTTTTCAACGGAACGGCGAATCAAGTCATCGTTTGCCGTATCCAAATACACATTGCAAATGGTGTATTCTCCGTATTCGTCAGGCTGTACATGCGCGCCCATCGCCGAGCATATGGCTTCGTATTGCGATGCCGACAGCAAATATTTTTTCCAGCCGCTTGAACACGGTCCGAACAGACTTTCCCATACACACGCTCCTTTCTTTTTTCTCTATTGTAAAAGACGGTTTTTTCGGTTTTATGTGGAGAATGTGTTATGCATTTGACAGCTTTTTAAATATTTTTTGACCTCGTTCACAGTTTGTTTGTAATTATTTTGTAACTTTTGTAATTATTCTGTAACCCAATCCCGCTTTTTTCCGCTTGACGATTGGAAAAAAATCTTGTAGTATGAAAGCGGAGGGCGGAATCGGGAGAAAGGAAAATGCAATGTGTGAATACATTGCAGAAAAACAAGTATGAGAGAGCAAAAAGAGGATATCTACACAAGCTACAGCGGCAGTGCGCCGCAGCCTTTGCAGGACCCGCCCGAACACAAATGGGACAGCCGCACGTCGGACGCGCCTGCATTTACACAAGCACCGTCTTTCGGGCAAACGCAGCCGCAATATCCGCCGCAGCAGCCAATGTACCCGCCGAACGGCTATGCAAACACACAGTATCCGCCGCAGGGAAATTACGCACAGCCGCAGTATCCGCCGCAAGCCCCGCCGATGTACGGTCAGCCGCAATACCCTGTACAGCCGTATGCACCCGGTCAGCCGCCGAAGAAAAAAAGCGTCGGCAAAACCGTTGCGATTGTCATAGCCTGTGTATTCGGGATAAATCTACTGCTTTTCGGAATAGCAATCGCTTCAACCTTATTGCAGTCCCCCGACAAAAAGATTGAAGCTTACGAGCAAAGCGGCAATCTTGCCGATTTGATTGACGCCTGCGATATTTACGACAACACCATCGCGTCGCTTGACGACACGCAGACCGCCGAAAAATATTTTGCCATTGCCCTGAATGACACCAAAGCGTTTTACCGCGCCTTTGACAGTGCGGAATGTGTCGATTACTACGACAACAGCCGCGCGGCATACAATCAGCTGATGGCGGATTGGCTGTATCTGTTACTGCAAAACGAGCAGTACGACAAATATGTTTCCGTGTTTACGCAGAAAATGGCGGAATATTCGCCGTCCGGCGAATACTATATGGATTCCTATGCGTTTGCGAACTTTGTAGAAACCGACTATTTTGAATTGACCGATGAACAAAAACAGGTCACACTGCGCGCTTTCGACGCGCTGATTGAAATTGCCGAGGATGACGAAGAACGCCGCATGAATTTAAAGGAATATTACGATTTCTGTGAATCGCTCGGGATGTATGACCGCGCCGATGAAATTGAGCGGGAATTGCAAAACAATGCAATCAAGCCCGTACCGACTGCGGCATAAAGCAAACAGAAAATCCCCTCTGTGTTTAAATTCAACACAGAGGGGATTTTTATATTCTATCTTTTTTATTCCGCATGCAGTTCTTCGGTTACAAAATCCTGCGTATCCGCATCCGAAAGGGAAACCCATTCGGGTTTTTGCGTCATGATATTTACAGCGTGTTTCAAAGAATGTGCTTCAACTTCCAAATACTCGCCACCGAATTCTCCGTCTAAGGTGAACGGCGTCGGTTCATCAAACATAAATTTGATATGCTTGCAATGGCGAATGACAACATTCGGATTGTCCGCCACGGTTTTATGTACCATATCATTGGCAAGGCGTAAAAGCTCCGCGGGATTTTTAAACATTTCCACAAGCACCAATTCGTGCAGACCATCGTCAAACTCCACACCCATATTATGCAGTACGGGCATACCGCCGACGGAATAGGAATTGGACGCCGCGCCGTAAAAATAATCGCCTTCAAAAAATTCGCCGTCCGCTTCCACACGTGCATGATACGGCTTCATGCGGAAGAAATCCTTTACCGCCTGCAAATAGTAAGCGTTTTTGCCGATAACATTTTTGATTTTTTGGTTTGCCGAGTATGAAATTGCCGTGAAGTTGCCGAATCCCGCAACATAAATGAAGTTTTCATCCCCAAATTTACCGATATCCACAGGCTTCGGCTCGCCGTTGACAATCGCCTCTACCGCTTCGAACACATCGGTCGGAATATTCATGGATTTTGCAAAATCATTTGTGGAACCCATCGGCAAATACCCGACGGGAATCTCCAGCCCCAGCTCCATAATGCCGCAAACGGTTTCTTTGAGCGTACCGTCGCCGCCGCAGCAAACCACAATGTCAAATTCTTTACCGCGGTTTTTGACGATGTCATACGCATTTTTGTTGATTTGCGTACAACAGGCAGTCACATTATAGCCCGCCTGGTCAAAGCGGTTTATCATCCGCATCATATATTGCTTGGCAAGTTTTTTGCCCGAAACGGGATTTACCACCAGAAGCATTTTTTTACTGTTTGCCTGTGCCATAACCCGTACCTCTCAACTCAAAATTCTATTTTTTCCGAGAGCAAACCTACCAAAGCGTCTATCGGCACGCGCACCTGTTCCATTGTATCGCGGTCACGCACGGTTACACAGCCGTCTGTTTCACTCTCAAAGTCATAGGTAATGCAGAACGGTGTGCCGATTTCGTCCTGACGGCGGTAGCGTTTGCCGATGGAACCTGTTTCATCGAAATCTACCATAAACTTTTTGGAAAGTGATTCGAAAACAGGCATCGCTTTTTCCGAAAGCTTCTTGGAAAGAGGCAGAACCGCCGCTTTATAGGGCGCGACTACGGGGTTCAGATGCAGAACCACGCGCGTGTCGTTCTTTTCGGCGTCAATGACTTCCTCATCATACGCCTCGCAGAGCAGTGCCAGCACGGTTCTGTCCAACCCGTAGGTGGATTCAATGATAAACGGAATGAATTTCTCGTTGGTTTCGGGGTCGAGATAATCCATCTTCTGCCCGCTGTATTCCTGATGTCTCGTCAAGTCGAAGTTCGTGCGGTTGTGCGTACCGTTGATTTCGCCCCAGCCGAACGGGAACAGAAATTCAATATCGCACGCCGCTTTCGCATAGTGCGCCAGCTTTTCGTGGTCATGGAAGCGCAGATGCTCTGCGGGTAGACCCAAATCCTCAAAATACTGCTTGCCGTAAGCCTTAAAATAGTCATACAAATCGGTATCCGTCCCCTCTTTGCAGAAGGTCTGGAATTCCATTTGCTCAAATTCAATGGTGCGGAATGTAAAGTTACCGGGCGTAATTTCATTGCGGAACGCCTTACCGATTTGACCGATAGAAAACGGCAGCTTTGCACGCATGGTGCGCTGTACATTCAGGAAATTGACATATTCGCCCTGCGCATTTTCGGGGCGCAGATAAATCACGCTCTTGCTGTTGTTTGTAACCCCGCGGAACGTTTGAAACATCAGATTGAATTCGCGGATATCGGTAAAGTTGTGCTTGCCGCAGTTCGGGCAGGGAATGCTGTGGTCCTTGATATATTGGAACATTTCCTCTTTGGTCATGCCGTCGGCATGCGCTTCGGAATCAAAATCGTCAATCAGATTGTCGGCGCGGTGGCGCATTTTGCACTCCTTGCAGTCCAAAAGCGGGTCGGAGAACGAAGCCACGTGACCGCTCGCTTCCCACACGCGCGGATGCATCAAAATGTCCGCATCGACTTCGTAGCTGTTTTTACGCTCCTGAATGAAACGCTTTCTCCAGGTATCTTTTACATTATTTTTAAGGCGTGCGCCCAAAGGACCGTAGTCCCAAGTATTCGCAAGTCCGCCGTAAATATCACTGCCGGGGAAAATAAAGCCTCTGTTTTTGCAAAGCGCAACGATTTTTTCCATCGTTTTATCTGTATTTTTCATAAGTTATGCCCTTTCTTTTCTCTTTTCCGCACACGGTTGAAAATGCCTGTTTTTATACAGTTATCAACTGTCTTCTAAAGTAAAATTTTAGCTTATTCTAAAAGATATGTCAAGGAGATTTCTAACATTTTGACAAGTAAATCTCTGAAATACAACAAAAAGTTTATTTTTGAATACAGATTGCATTCGCCGCTCTGCACTTCGCCCCGCCGCAGAGTGATTCCTGCGGCGGGGCGTTAAGTTATGAAGAGATGCATGCTTAAAATTTCTGCAATATATGCATTACGCCATATCGCACAGGACTTCCAACAGCCATGCCCGCACTTTGCGGTTTTTCACACGTTTGGCGGCGGCAACGGCGGCTTCACGCGTTTGTTTGCCTTTCAGCCCTTGGTAGGTTGCACTCTTTTTACTGTTGTTTGCATTGCAAAGCGTCAGAATTTTGCGGATACGCTCGCTGTACAGCGGATTTTCGCGCACGGTAACGCCTTCTAAGGTCACGGAAAATTCTGCGCCCACGGGCTGTGCAGACAGTGTAACCGTTACACCCTGTTCGGGACTTTGTGTCATTTCAAATGCGCACGGTGCGCCGCCCGCGGACACCTGCACGGTTTTTGCCGCAACAATGTCGGCAAATTGTAGGGTGAATCGGCGTTTTTCAGGCAAATACGCTTGCTTTGCCGTACCGTCGCAGGTAAATGTTACGGTACGGCCGGATTCGCGCAAGGTGCATTTTGTAAAGCTCTGCTCGCCGTTTTCATAAGCCTTGGTTTCGCCGTCGTCCTCATACAGCGTGAACACATTGTCCCCGCGGTACACGCGTAAAAGCAGATTTTCGGGATTCCCCGCCCCGTTGCCTTTATCCTGCGCCATCGGCACAATCGCACCGCTTTTCGCAAAAACGGGCAAGGTGTTTAAATCGCTGTGCACATGCACGGTTTTGCCGCCCTCATAAATTTCGCCCGTGAAGAAATTTGTCCAGCGCCCTTCGGGCAGATAAACGGCGGTTTCGGCACGCTTCGTGTGTTTGTCGCATTTGCTTGTGACGGGACACACCAACAGCTCGGAACCGAACATATAGCCGTTTTTGCAGTCGTATGCCGCCTGTGCTTCGGGGCAGGTGTAGTAAAGCGGCTCGCAAAGCGCACGCCCTTCAGTGTGCGAACGGTAATTCATCGAATAAATATACGGAATCAGGCTGTGGCGCAGACGAAGCGCTTCCGTCACCAGATGCTCCGCCGTCCACGAATAGTTCCACGGCTCTTTGCCGAACAAATCGTTTTGCGTGGAATGCAGCCGCAGAATCGGGGAAAACACGCCGAACTGCACCCAGCGGATATACAGTTCATCGCTGTGTTCGCCGAAGTGATGCCCGCCGATGTCGTGGCTCCACCACGTATACCCGCAGTTTGCCGCCGTGACGGTAAAGTACGGCTGAAACCGCAGTACCTTCCAATTCATGGACGTATCGCCCGAAAAGCCGAGCGGATAGCGGTGAGAGCCGATGCCCGCATAGCGCGAGAGCAGCAGCGGACGGCGCGTATCTCTGCCGCTGTCCAAATAATGATAATGATTCAGCGACCACAAGGGGTCAAGCCCTTTCACTTTACTCTTTGTGCCCTGCTGCCAGTCCATCCACCAGAAATCCACACCGTTTTCTTCATGCGGATGGTGGCCGATATCCAAATAATTGTTGATGAATTTCGCATCGGCAATATCAAATTCCACCGTTTCTTTTTTCGAGGGGTCTATGCCCATGGCTTTCGCCATTGCCGCATAGCAATCCTCAAAATCGCGGAAGCCCGCCGCAGGATGCAGATTCAGTGTGGTTTTTAAACCCTGCTCATGTAAAAACCGTAAAAAGCCTTTCGGGTCGGGGAACAAATCCGTATTCCAGCTGTAACCCGTCCAGCCGCCCGTACCGCCCCACGCGTTCTTGTTGTAATTGCCCGAAAAATGCTTTTTCAAATCCACCCAATGCCAATCCATGTCAATGGTCGCCACCGTCAGCGGAATTTCCTTGCGCGCGAATTCCAGCATCAGATTTTCATATTCCGACTGGCTGTACGGATAATAGCGGCTCCACCAGTTGCCGAGCACAAAGCGCGGTACGAGCGGAATTTCGCCTGTCAGCTGTAAAAGCGCCTGCACCGCCCCGATGTGATTTTCACCGAAGGCGAACACATATATATCCTGTTCCGCGCTTTCCCGTGCCGCGACCATACCGTCATCCTGTAAAATCAAAGATTTACTGTCATCCAGCAGTGCAACGCCGTCTTTGGAAACAACGCCGTCCTTCAGCGGTATCGGACCGAATGTGCCGTCCAGTGTGCGTGCCGTGCCTTTTAAATTGTTACGCGGATTCGGGCGGACGGTTCTGCCGTCCAGCCTGACGGAAATCAGCTTCCCGTTTGCGGTGTTCACCGTAAATTCCGCCTGTTCGGTTTGCAGTTTTAACCGATTGTTTGCAAGCTGATGCGTAAAATCCGTTTTTCCGAAATCACGGTACCAAATACTTTGCGTCGGCATATCTGTAAAGGCTTTTTGCTTGTCGAATTCGATGCGGATGACCTGCGGCAGGAGCACCGAGACACGTGTGCACCCCACGGTAACACAGTTTTCCTGCGGCACTGCCGCACGGGTTTTCACGGTCAAATGCGGATGTAAAACAGCCATACTTTGCCTCCCCTGTTGTGTATGATGATTATTTTAATTTGTCAAACGGCAAAGCGGTATTGTAAAAAGTACATTCCGAAACCGTGTCATGCATACGCATTTCGGAATCGGTTACCGTCGGCATTACACCGTCCTTATAGCCGCCGCCCGAAAGTATGCCGTCCACATAAATTTTCACAAGCCCGTTGCGCTCGCGCACAATGTCCGCACGGATGGAATTCTGTGCAGATACTTCCGTCTCCGACTTTGCTTTAACCCCTTGGCAATCCACCGTCAGTCTGCCGTTGGAGGTTTTCACCAAAAGCCCGCCGCGCATCAGCAAAACACCGTCTTTCGGCGCATGCTTTAAGCGCATACGCACGGTGAAGTCATCCGTCAAAGGCGCATCCTGCGGCAAAATGCCGTTTGCATAATAGGTTAACACACAGCTGTCGGCAGTCCCGTTCTCCCAAACGTCTGCAACCGAATAGGCAAGCGTCACCGTTTCGCCGTTTGCAAGCGGCTGCGGCAAAGTCACCTTTACCTCGCTGTAATTTTCAAGCAGTTCTGTCTTTACGGTTTCCCCGTTCGCCGTAAAGCTATTTTCCTTTACATTGATTCGTTTGTCAAAGGTCAAAAGCGCCGTATTTTCCGCCGTCATTTTTGCACGAATCAACTGCGGTGCGGCAGTGTCGGGCGAACCGAAATACAGCACACGGATTTCATGCGGTGCAAGCGTCAGCGATACGGTGTCGCCGTAAGCATAGGTTTTTTCTTCGGGCTTTTCCGTATACGGCAAAACTGTCAGGCACGACAGCGCGTTTGCCGACTCCGCCGTGCCGAGCAGGCGGTCGAGCGTGAACCGAAAATCCTGCGGGCGATTCAGCGGATTGCGTACCGTCACAAAGCCTTTTTCGCCGTTCCATGCGGTATAGCCGTATACCGCGCCCGTTTTCGGGGAATCCCCGATGAGTTTTGCGTTACGCAAAATCGAGAAATTCTCGGAAATGAAACGCAGAACATCCGCATTGATACGCCATTTCGCATCATTGAACAGATTATAGCTGTAATACAGCTCCCAAAACGCCGTTCCGCGCGCCGCAAGCATAAACATATATTTGCGGAATTCTTCGTCCGTCATTTTCACTTTCGCGGTATTGCCGAAAATCGGGTCGTGATTATATACATTCGACAGCGGGAACTGATTTGCACGCGTGCGGCAAAAATCAAAATAACGGTCGTCGCGGTACGTGAGCATCTTGTCGGCATCCGAACCGTGCATCGCTTCACCCTTGTCGGTTTTGTCTATGAAATCCACATCACTGCTGTTCTGCATCCACAGACTTTCGCAGAACTGCAAATACCACGGACTTGCATTACAATAGCTTGTTTGATTGAGCCAAAGCGATTTTCCCTGCTTTTCGCGGAAACTGTGCATCGTATTGAAAATCCGAATCCAATTTTCCCAATGGTCGGTAAAGCAATACATATCCTCATAACCGCCCGTCGGATGCCCATGCTTTTTGGACGGACAGGACTTCAGCAGGAATCCGTCCAGCTTCCAGTAGTTGATGTCGAACCTATCCATATAATCCAAAAACAGCTCTGTCACATTTTCGTGGTAGCGACGGTCCGCTGTGCAAACATCCTTACAGCGGCGGTTGTATCCGCCCTTGCCTGCTTTTTCCATCGCCTTGCCGAATTTCGCCGTTTTGCTGTTGTAGCCGCCGCGCGGTCCTAACCACAAACCGAAATCCGAACCGAAGCTTTTGGCGAGCGCGGCGCTTTCATACAGTTCGTTCGGGAATTTTTCATTGAAGCACCAAAAATCCTTGTCGTAATCGACCCATCCGTCGTCCACCACATAAGAATGCAGGGGCGGCACGCCGTTGCCCGACAAGCCCTTGTCAATTTCAAAGAAAGAGTCGCGGATATTGTCCTTATTGATATCCAGCATATGGTCAAACCAGGAGTTATACTGCGTGCGCAGATATACGGGGCGGGAAATGGCGCGGATATATTCCAAAAAGTCCGCCTGCACAATTTCCTGTTCTGTCCCCCGCGCCGCGCCGAACACGGTGTTCCACGTCACGTATTCCCGATTTTTACCGCGCAGTTCGCCGAAAGTCTTGCCTGCATAATAGCGCACATGCGCATAGCCGTTTTCGATATGATTGTCCGCCGCAGGGAATTCACTGCCTGTGTACATTCCGTTCAAATATACAGGCTGACCCAAAGCCGCCTGAAACGGCGTTAAATAAATCTTTTTACAGATTGGCGCGCTCCACTTCTGCTGCATCTCGTGCGGCAGAGAAATCAGTTCCGTATCTATCGTATCGATTTTTACCGCATCGTCCGATACGGAAAGCCGCAGGGATTTATACATATACGGCGCATCCGTTACTGTATATACGGCAGAAATTAAATAGGTTACACCCAATGCGCGCAGCGGCGCAAAACGAATTTCCAGCTGTTTTTCGGTCTCTGTCTCTTTCGTCAAAACATCCGCGACACGCAGTGCAGAGGCTTTAATCGCCGCTGTTTTTTTGCGTCCTGTCAGTATGCGAATCACAAATTCCTCAGAGCAGGCACCGAACTGCAATTCCGTTTCGGCGCGCCGATTGCAAACGGAAACCGTACGCAAATGCTTTTGGGCATCCAACGAGAAGGTGCGTACAATGTGCGTATTGCCGATTGCAATCTGCCCCTCTCCCGCCAAAATAAACTTGTTGTTCGGGTAATTCATTTTGCGTCCCCCGTTTCTTCTGAAAATAATATTTTTTCTGCCGCCCGCGCCGCGCCTTCCACCAACTGCACACAGGGGCGTTTTTTATAATACGTATCTGTCCGCACTTCGGGCATCGGCGGGGTTTGCGCCGGCCCCGACAGCCCTAAAAGCTCGCGGCACACAATGGACGGATTCTCTTTTTTGAATTCTTCGGCAATCTCCTGCACCTTTTCATACGTCTTTGCTTTTGCCGCACGGTCACTGCCGTCCGTTGCACCGTACAGCATACCGACAAGCATTGCCGCGCCCGATACCGCACCGCAGACCTCGCGCATGCGTCCGACGCCACCGCCCAAGCCTGCCGATACACGCAGAGCCGTCTCCTCGGGCATCCCGATTTTGTCACAGAATGCCGCAAACACGGACTGTGAACAGTTATAGCCTGATTGGAATAATTCGACCGCACGGTCGGTGTAGTAAGACATATCGTTCCCTCATTTTCATTCTCTTTTTGAAATTTTATTGTACTATATCCCGTAAAAAAAAGCAATCTCTGCACAAAAAAACGCACGCGAATCACAGAAATTCTGTCATCCGCGTGCATTTTTATCTTGTTTTTATGCCGATTCCGAAAACGGCACAAAATATTGACGTGCATATTCTAAAAACAGGTTACTGAAATACGATGCGGTAGCCTTATCGCATTTGTACCATTTGCCGTTCAGATAGATATAGTGTCCGCCGCCCGCACCGAGTTCTAACGTATTGCCGTCTGTAAGTCGAATTCGAAACAAGCGCGTCTGCCCCGTCATAGCAAAATCTGATTTTTCCGCAATCGGAAATATTTTTGCGGTTTCTAACACCTGTATAAACTCGTCTGTTTCTGCCTGTGTTAAGTCACAAATAATTTCATCTGACCAATATCCGAATACGCCGACCGTGCAGTTTGTAAAATCATAGTTTTTCAAAGGCGACGGAAGCGAATGGAGATATAAAAGTCCGCTCGCCGCGCCGAGCAGGAGTATTGCGACTAAACAAATGCCGACAACCGTCAATTTTCGTTTCAAAGTGATTCCCCCCCTATGCCCGTCTTTAAAATCCCACCACCTGATGCGTGCGAGGGACGCTCGGCGGGTTGCCAATTGCGCCGTAGGTGCGCAAGGTGGCAATTTTTTCCATATCCTCGTCGGAAATCGAGAAGCCGAAAATATCCGCATTGTTTCGGATTCGTTCGGGTGTGGTGGATTTCGGCACGGGTACAACGCCTTTCTGGAATATCCAGCGAATACAGAGCTGTGCTACGCTCACACCGTATTTTGCCGCCGTTTCAATCAGCAGTTCGCGCTTGAACGCCTGCCCCTGAATCAACGGACTCCACGCCTCGGGCAAAATTTGATTGGCTTTGCAGTATGCAACCATTTCCTCCTGCGGATTCTGCGGATGCAGTTGGACTTGGTTTATCATCGGATAATTTTTGAAATTGGCTTTGAGGAGGTCGATGTGTTCCTCTAAAAAGTTGCTTGTGCCGATGGCACGCAGTTTCCCGTCGGCATACAGACGCTCAAACGCGCGCCATGTGTCGCATAAATCCTCTTCCAATCGGTCTTGATTCTCCACCAGCACGGGCCAGTGAATCAAATAGGCGTCCAAATAATCCACACCGAGATTGTGAAGCGAACGCTCGCACGCGGCAATCGCTTTTTCGTAGCCGTGGTCGTCGTTGGGCAGTTTGCTGACCAAAAACAGCTCCTCACGCCGCACACCGCCTTTGCGCACACCCGCGCCGACGCCGCATTCGTTTTGATAAGCAAGCGCCGTGTCAATATGGCGGTAGCCGTTTTGTATCGCGCAGGCAACCGCGTTTTGAGCAACCGCATCGGGCATTTTCCATGTGCCGAATGCGACACATGGCACTTCTACACCGTTGTAAAGCGAATAGCAATCCTGAATGCTGTTCACAAAAATCACCTCAAAAAATTTTCTGTATTTAGTTTAGCACATTTTTTTGTATAAAACAAACTTTTCAGAAAAATCTATATGCAGAAAGTTTACAGGGGGAAACACGATGATTTTCTTAAAAGCATTTATAGTCGGCGGGCTGATATGCGTTATCGGACAGCTTTTAATAGATTATACAAAGCTCACACCCGCACGGATTTTGGTCGCCTTTGTGGTGTTGGGCGTCATTTTGGGCGGCATCGGTGTATATCAGCCGCTCGTTGACTGGGCAGGTGCGGGCGCAACCGTACCGCTGACGGGCTTCGGCAACTTATTGGCGCAGGGCACGAAGGAAGCCATTCGCGAACAGGGACTTTTGGGTGTGCTGACCGGACCTTTGACGGCGGGCAGTGCAGGTATTATGGCGGCGATTTTTTCGGGTCTTGCCGTCTCGTTTTTGGCAAAGCCGAAAAGCAAATAAAAAACAGGAGACGTTTGCGCGTCTCCTGTTCTTTTTCATCGGCTGTATTTCAGTGCTTACCGAATACGCGCCGAAACCAGCTTTCCTGCACCTCGGCCGGCTGTTCCGCGACTTCGGCGGTCTTACGAATCGGGGGCGTTTTATACACAAACATAACGCTCGTCTGTGCCCCTTCGGCGGCGTCGGAATAGATGGTAAACCGATTGCCGAAAGAGAGCGTCTCCGCCATACGCGTCAGCAAGCCGTCTGCATCTTCCGCCAAAACGCCGTATTCCGTGAGTTTTGCCGTAAAGTCCGCACCGTTTGAAGCGTGCAGAATATCCGTGAGCTTTTGCATTTTTTCCGCATCGGCAAGCGTTGCAAGTGCCGTAATCAAAGCGCGGTTTTCCTCTAAACCGTTCTGTAAATCGGCAATTTGTTCTGCGGTTTTCGGTAAATTCTCAAGTTCTTTTTGTATTTCGGGGTCGCGCAAATCTTCCGAAAGTCCTTGCAGCATCGGCATCAGTTTCACAAGGTCGCCCGATGCGGCAGGCATCAGCCGCAAAAACTGCTGTACTTCGGGGTCGGAAAGCAGACGCACCATTTCGCCGAGAGAGGCATTGCCCGTCTGTGCACCCGAAATATTTTGCAGTGCCTTTACGTTTTCCTCTGTCATATACTTTGACAGCACCGCAATCAGCTTTTCATTGCTTCGGTATACCTGCATGGCGTCTGTAACCATGCCCGTAAGCTCGGAAATTTTTTCAGGCTCCTGCATCAGCTGACCGAGGACGTTTTTCGGGTCCAGTGTCTGCATGGCATGTTCCAAATCCTTTAACTGATTCAGTGTTGTTTTCAGTTCATCCACCGATTTCGGCATTTCTATGTTTCCGAGTACAGAAACAGGCAACACGGCAAAATACAAATTGCCCAAAGAAAAATCAGAAACCGTCGCGGTTACCGTAAAGGTGTCGGCAAAAGTGATGCTCTCCCCTTCGCCGAGGTCCAATTTGTCTATGCCGAGACTTTCGTTCATACCCGGCAATCCAGCAAACAGTACAAACTCCTTGGCGCCGTCTCCGACCGTCATACCGTTTTCCACTTCAATGCCGCTGAACTGCGATTCGGGCAAAATCATACCGCCGACTGCCGCCACAGGATTGTACAGCGTGACCTCTTCACCGCCGATGTTTTTCGTTTCGCAATAATTATTGGTTACCTTGATTTGCAGTTTCACTTTACCGCTTTTGCCCGCCAACGCCTCGGGTGCGATTTCCTCATCATTCAGAAAATACTGCACCGAAAACGAAACAGGCAGCGGTTTATCGGAAGTTCCTTTATAGTAAAGGTCTGTGGTCGGCATATTCCAAAACACATATCCGTTTTTGAATACAGGCTGAAAATCACCTTTCACATTTTCAATATCCGTAAGGTCGCTTTTATCCTGAATATACGTTTCGGGCGTATCGGTATGCAGCCAGTCGGATACCGTTGCAGACGTCGGATTGCCGTGTGCATCCGTGAGGACATATACCGTTTCCGTTTTGCGCACGGAATCGGCAAGCGTCTGATATATCGTTTCTGCTGTATCTGCTTTTGCATTCTGCTCCGCTTCGGATTTTTGCCCCGCACAGCCGCTCAACAGCAGTAATACGGCGGCAAGCAGAATGCATATGCTTTTTTTCCGTACAGAATTCCGTTTCATCTTGTTTTGTCTCCTTTCTCGGCAGTCAATTTCACGCTTTTCGGTTTCGCCGCAGGCGGCGTACGCCAATACAGTGTCGTTTTGTGAATCAGCGGTTCGCATACATACAGCACAGGTGTTAACAGCAAAACAATGACCAACGCACTGATGATTGCACCGCGTGCGAGCATTGCACAAATGCTTTGAATCATGGAAATATCGCAAATCATATATACACCGAAGGTTGCGGCGAAAAAGACCAGCGCACTTTGAAAAACAGAACGGCAGGATTGATTTGCCGCCGTCAGAAGCGCCGCTTTGCGGGAAACACCTCTCTGCAATTCTTCTCGGAAGCGTGTGGTTAACAGAATCGCGTAATCCACGGTTGCGCCGAGCTGTACACAGCTGATAACCGTAGGCGCAATAAACGGCACCTGCGTACCCATAAAGCAGGAAATTGCCTCGTTAATAAAAATGGCAAGTTCAATGGAGGCAACCAAAATCACAGGGATAGATACCGAACGGAAAATGACGGCAATCAGCAAAAAGATTGCGGCAACGGAAATGATATTGGTCACCATAAAATCGCGGTCGGTCACATCTACCAAATCCTTGGTAAGCGCCCCCTCGCCCGTGATATAGCCGTTTTTGTCGTAGGAGGAGACAATCTGCCGCAGGGTATCTATCTGTACATTTTCTTCCGCTGTCGCGGCGGAATAGCTTGTGTTGACCATCATCAGCTGTTTGCCGTCCTGCCTGCAAATTTCCAAAATCTCTTCGGGCAGAATCTCTGCGGGGATTGCCGCGCCGACAAAGGTATTTAAGGAAATTACATTGGTAATGCCGTCCACCGCCTGAATTTTTCCCGACATTTCCGTCATTTCTTTGGCAGACACGGTATCGTCCACAATGATAAAATGCGTGGTCGCCATATTGAATTGCTCTTTCATTTTGTTGAGCGCCGCAATCGACGGCAAATCGGCGGGCAATGCTCTGTCCATATTATAGTAAACATCTATGTTTTGCGCCGCAATAAAAGACGGAATAAACAGCAAAACAAAAATCACCGCAAACACGCGTCGGTGTTTCACTGTAAAGGCGTTCAGCTTTTCAAAACGCGGCACCACGCTTTTATGACGGGAGTTCTCAATTTTTTCGTCGAACAGCAGTACCAGCGCAGGTAAAAACGTAACGACGGTCACTACGCCGAGCACCACACCCTTTGCCATAACAATACCGATGTCAAAGCCCAGCGTGAAGGACATAAAGCACAGCGCCAAAAAGCCGAATACGGTTGTTAAGGAACTGCCGCAAAGTGAGGTAAACGTACCGCGAATTGCCTTTGCCATCGCTTCGGCATTATCTGCACTGCGGGCACGCTCCTCTTCAAAACGGTCAATCAAAAAGACAGAGTAATCCATGGTAACGCCGAGCTGTAAAATCGCGGCGATGCACTGTGTAATAAAGGAAATCTGTCCGAAGAACAGATTTGTTCCCATATTATAAATCACCGCGGTGCCTAAAGCCGCCAGCAACACAAACGGCAATACCCAAGAATTGAGCGTAAAGGCAAGAACGATGAGCGCAAGCACAATGGCGACGGCAATAAACAGCGGTGCCTGCCCGTCGGCAAGGTCTTTCGTATCTTTCATAATGGCGGACATACCGCTCATAAAGCAGTTTTTATGCATCAGGGAGCGAATCTCGTCAATAGCGTTCATGGTCTCGGTGCTTGCGCCCGCGCCCTGAAACTGCACCATCATCAGCGTGGCATTGCCGTCCGCCGAATAAAAGATTTCCCGAACGGAGTCGGGCAGCATTTCAGCGGGCACGGAAATGTCCGTTACGCTGTCAATCCACATCACATTGCTGACGCCTTCCACCTCGGAAATTTTTTCCTTGAGCCTTGCAATATCTTTCGGTTTTGTATCTTCCACCACAATCACCGCACTTGCCGCATTGTGGAAGGTTTCATCCAGCACCTGCTCCCCCTGCACGGAATTTAAATCGGCGGGCAGATACGATAAAATATCATAATTGATAAACGTATTAAAATAACAAATTACAGACGGAATAATCAAAATCAGACAGATTGTCAGAACAATCTTCGGGTGATTCGCAATCCATTTTGCCATACCGTCAATCATATGCTGTTGTCCCTCACTTTCAAAATAGGTTTCTGTACGGTAATCTTACCGTTTTTTGCACGGTTGCGCTATATACTTCTGTTTACAGCGGCGCAATCTGCCGTATACTTCAGATAACATTTGCCTCTGCATTCATGTCAGCAGTTTTCTCGCCATTATCTGTATTTCGGGACGCAGTTCCTCAACGGTATACGGTGCGCCGCTTAAAATCGCATTACAGCAAACCGAACAGAACATATTCAGCATCACATACAAATGCTTTTGCGCCTGTTCCGCGGAAAAACCGATTTTCATCAGCATTTCGGTCAGCGAACGGGCATTTTCCTGAAATTCGGAATCTTCATCCGCCATCAGTAAATCATACACCGTAGATGTTTTTCCGCTTAAAAGCGTCAAAATCGGGCGGTTTTGCATCATTGTACTGATGATTTCATCTAAAAACAGTAAAATCTGCTCTACGCCGTCCAAATGCTCTTTCGCACCCTGTTCACGGACCTTGGCAAGTACCTGCCGTACGATTTGCGTACTTTTATGCAAAATAATTTGGTCTGTCAAATCATATTTATCACGGAAATACAAATAGAATGTACCCTTTGCAACCCCTGCTTTTTTTACAACCTCATCAATCGCGGTCATATGTATGCCTTTACTCGCAAATAATTCATATGCCGCCTCTAAAATCTTATTACGCTTTAACAGCTTCTTTTCTGCAACCGTTGCCAACCTTCTTCCCCCTTGTCTGTAAAACAAAAATGACGAACAGTCATTTTTCACACACCCTATTGTATACAAAAATGACTGTCAGTCAATATTTTTCATGTTTTTTTCATATTTTCTTAACAGTTCTTTCCGTTTTGTACGAATTGCGTGAAAATCGCCCATGAATTTCATGCAAAAACACTGCCGCTTGCATAGACTTTTCGGTTTGGTTATGCTAAAATAAAAGCGTATTGAAATATTCTGTTCGGGGGGAGACTATGAAGGTCTTCAAAAAAGCTCTATGCTCGTTACTTTGCCTGTTGTTAACGGCACTGCTTGTTTGGGGCGGTACGGTATTCTGCTATTATCCGCACTACAAAAAGGCGCAGATGTCTGTCACGCCGACCCTGACAACGCAATCAGGGGCAGTCCGCGTCATGAGCGCGAATCTGCGCTGTTTCAATCCGCAGGACGTCGGCAAAAAAAGCTGGTTCTACCGCGCCGATTTAATTCTGAAAAATATTGAACAGCAAGCGCCGAGTGTCATCGGATTTCAGGAAGCAACCAAATGGCAGTATAGCTATTTGTGCAAAGCACTGCCCGGCTACGATTCGGTAATTACCTACCGAGACAAATCGCCGTTTTCCGAAGGATGTCCGATTTTTTACAGCACGGAGCTGTACGAGTTGATTGATAAAGGCTCATTTTGGCTTTCCGAAACCCCCGAAAGGATGAGCCGCGACTGGGATTCCAAATGCTACCGCATTTGCAGTTATGTCATTCTCGCGGACAAGACAAACGGACAGCAATTTGTCGTATTCAACACACATCTTGACCATGTCAGCGACGAAGCGCGCATCAACGGCATTGGCGTAGTGCTCGACAAAATTCAGCAGTTCGGCGGTCTGCCCTCGATGATTATGGGCGATTTTAACGCGGAAGAGGATTCCGAAACCTACCGCAGTGCAACAGAAAGTTTTTTGGATGCAAAATATCAAACGGAAAACACCATCGGTCTGCACAGCGCAACCTATCAGAATTGGGGCGAATCGCTTGACCGCAATCCGATTGACTACCTGATGATTTCCAAAACGGGATTCACCGTCGAACAGTACAAGGTTGTTGACACCACGTATGACGGTGTGTATCCAAGCGACCACTTCCCGATTCTGGTAGATTTAGTCTTAGAGTAAACGGAGTCAAACCGAAATGCAAAGTCTGATGGACACAAAAACATATTTTATTCACATCATCGGCGCGGCACTGCACGGCAAGACTGCACCGCCGCTTCCGTCCGATGCGGACTGCGCACGCCTGTACCGCTTGGCGGTACGCAATACGGTGCAGGGACTGTTTTGCAAAGGTCTCGGTGCAGAGCTTGCAAAATTCCCCGCCGAACTGCAAACCAAACTGCAAAAATCCTGTCAGGCGGCGGCAGTGCGCGAATCCGCACAGCAGGACCTGCTTGCGGCGCTACGCGCACAATTTGCAGAAGAAGCCATTGACTTTATGCTTCTGAAAGGCAGTCACTTAAAAGCGCTTTACCCCGCGCCCGAATTGCGCTTCATGGTGGATATGGACGTTTTGGTGCGGGAACGGGATTTGATGCGTGCAAAAGCGATTTTGCTCCGATTCGGGCTGGAAACGGAATTTGACAACGGTAAAGATATTGTATTTGTAAAAAAACCGTTTTTGACCGTGGAACTGCACCGCAGTCTCTTTCAGGAAAACTACTTCATGTATCCGTATTTCCGTGCCGTATGGAACCGCGCACAACAAATCGGTGCGCATGAATATTGCATGTCAGACAGTGACCTGTATGTTTACACGCTTGCGCATCTTGCCGAGCATTATACGGCGGCGGGGTCCTGTTTCCGTCCCGTCATGGATTTGTATCTGTTGGAAACCCGGCGTGCCGACGCCTTGGACTTTGCCTACATCTCGGCACAGTTTCAGGAAATCGGCATAGAAAAATTTGCCGAGAATATACGCGCCTTAGCGTTCTGCATGTTTGACGGCGCGCAGAAAACCGAAACACTGACGATGATGGAAAATTTTGTCACGCTCGGTCCGCCTGTGCAAAACGCCTCTGCCGCCTCTGCCGCGGCGGTCTCCCAAAAATCCAAACGGCGGCGCATCCTTTCGGCGGCATTTCCGAGCTTTCGGCATATGTCCGTCAAATATCCGATTTTAAAAAAGCTCCCCTTCCTGCTGCCGATTTTTTGGGCGGTACGCTTGGTACAGTACACCTTTACGAAAGACAAAACAATTGTCCGCAAAAAAGAGGAACTGCAAAATGCCGACCGAAAAAGCGCGGATGTGTTAGCGAGGATTTTTAAAGAATCGGGTCTGTAAACAAACAATATCCCCCGACACGGCAAAAACCGTGTCGGGGGATATTTATTATTGCAGCTTACGCGTTTTCCGTCTTGCGCCAAACCATTTTATTAACCACGCCCGTGTAGGACTGGATGATTTTGACGACCTTTGACGATACGTTTTCATCGGTATAATCGGGAACGGGAATCCCGAACTCGCCGCTTCGGTTCATCTCCACTGCCGTATCAATCGCCTGCAACAGGGATTTTTCATCAATTCCCGCCAACACAAAGCACGCCTTGTCGAGCGCCTCGGGGCGCTCCGTTGAGGTACGTATGCAAACCGCAGGGAACGCATGACCGACCGAGGTGAAAAAGCTGGATTCTTCGGGCAATGTACCGCTGTCCGACACCACGGCGAATGCGTGCATTTGCAGACAGTTATAATCATGGAACCCCAACGGCTCATGCTGAATCACGCGGGAATCCAACTGAAAACCGCTTTCTGCCAATCTTTTTTTGGAACGCGGATGGCAGGAATAAAGAATCGGCATATCGTATTTTTCAGCCGTCCTGTTAATCGCGCGGAACAGCGACAGAAAATTCTTTTCGGTATCTATGTTTTCCTCACGGTGTGCGGAAAGCAAAATATACTTACCCTTTTCAAGACCCAACCGCGAATGAATATCCGATTTTTCAATATCAGACAGATTTTTGTGCAGAACCTCTGCCATCGGCGAACCTGTTACATAGGTACGCTCCTTGGGCAGCCCGCATTCGTGCAGATAGCGTCGCGCGTGCTCGGAATATGCCAAATTGACGTCCGAAATAATATCCACAATGCGGCGGTTGGTCTCTTCGGGCAGGCACTCGTCCTTACAGCGGTTCCCTGCTTCCATATGAAAAATCGGAATGTGCAGCCGCTTCGCCGCTATGGCGGACAGGCACGAGTTCGTGTCGCCCAGAATCAGCAAGGCATCCGGCTTGA
Source organism: uncultured Oscillospiraceae bacterium (assembly GCA_900540295.1). Lineage (GTDB taxonomy): Bacteria > Bacillota > Clostridia > Oscillospirales > Acutalibacteraceae > Fimenecus. Next base: position 4,144 of record UQFM01000017.1, on the reverse strand, counting down.
CGGTATGCATCAGCTTGTAAGATGCATTGATAATATTCCCGACGGTTGCGCCGAGGTCATCGCCCACGGCGTCCATATACACCTCAGGTTCTTTTAATTTTAAATCCCTGAAAAAAACACCGTTCAGATTATAGTCATAATTCTGACCCGTGTGCGCCAAAATGCAGTCAAAATACCGACGGCATTTATCAATGACCGCCGCCAAGCGAATAATTTCGGGACGCGTACCGACGATAATCAAAAGCTTTAATTTGCCGTTATGCTGAAAAGAGATATCGGTATAATCCGTTTTCATTTCCATATGTTAACGCTCCTTTTACTGCACATGAGACAGCGCTGTACTGTTCTGCTCCGTGCGTCTTTTTCTGTACAAATGCACAATTCCAAAAACCAACAGCGAAACCGCCGCGGCAGCTACCGCCCCGCAAAAATCTAAAAGCACATCCTGTACCTTCGGACCTCTGCCCGACAAAATCTGAATGGATTCATCCGCAACCGCAACCGTAAGTGCGACGGAAACCGTATTCCAAACCGCCTGCGCTATACGCTTATTGGGAAAAGCCCAAAAGAACAGTACCGCAAGCTCCAGTCCCAATCCGAAAAATTCTATGGCATGTGCAGATTTCCGAACATGGGCAACAAATGCGCGCCAATCCGCAGGCTGTTCATATTCTTCCTTCGGTGTGGGCGTAAGAATTTCCGCCACATTGGCTGACCGTTCTTTAGATGCTTCCACAGGCTGTGCGGAATTGAAAAATATAAAGCCGACCGTCAGTAAAATCAGAAAAAGGCAAACACCTTGCTTTGCATACTTATACATAATTATATATCCATCGCAAAAGTGTCCGGCCTGTTCGGATCAAAACACTCGTTGCACCACATAAAGGTTACCATATCGCCGTCGCCGAGATTCTCAATATTGTGCGTGTAGCCGACAGGAATATCTACAACCTCAAACTTTTCGCCCGATACGAAATATTCCAAAATCTCGGTTTCTCCCGGTTTTCGAAAACGAATAACGCCTTTTCCGCTGACCACCAAAAATTTCTCGTTTTTGGTGTTATGCCAATGATTGCCCTTGGCAATACCCGGCTTTGACACATTTACGGAAACCTGTCCGTTATGCACCGTACGCAGAATTTCGGTAAAAGAACCTCGGTTATCCTTATGCATCTCTAAGGGGTAAGAGAACGCGTCTGTCGGCAGATAGGAAAGGTATGTGCTGTACAGTTTTTTGGAAAAACTGCCCTCTGTCGTATCGGGTAAATAGCGGGTTTCTCGGCTTTTTCTGAACGAATACAGCAAATCCGCAATCTCGCCGAGCAGTACATTGTGCTCCACGGGGACACGGCAATAAACCCCGTCACGCGTTTCCTGCCCACAAAGCGCGGCAATCATCTCGGCAACCAAGTCGTCAATGTATACCATCGTCATAGGATGATTACGGTCATTGACCGTAATCGGCAACCCGTGTGCAATATTGTAACAAAATGTTGCCACAGCACTGTTGTAATTCGGTTTGCACCATTTTCCGAACACATTCGGAAAACGGTATACAAGCACCTTTGCGCCCGTATTTTCGGCATAACGGAAAAACAAATCTTCCCCCGCGCGCTTGCTCTCGCCGTAAGGATTTTGAAGTTCCGCCTGTGTAGAGGAAGAAAGCATTATCGGACAGGTGTTGCCATGTGCTTTTAATGTATCCAAAAGCCGCGAAGCAAAGCCGAAATTGCCGCGCATATATTCTTTCGGGTCTTTCGGACGGTTGACGCCTGCCAAATTAAATACAAAATCACAGTCTGCGCAGTATGCGTCCAAAAGCGTACTTTCCGTATCCACATCAAACGGATAAATCGTAAGGTCATCGGAAAGCGCAGTGGTTTTATCCTTCCCGTCCCGAATATTCCCGAGTGCGGCAACCAAATTTTTACCGATAAACCCATCCGAACCCGTAACTAAAACTTTCATGCTGTCTGCCCTGCTGCCTTTCTGAGAAATCTTCTTACTTTTCCCAATTTTCAAGCTCGTTTTGAATATAGGACAGGCTCAAAAGTTTTTGCTTCACTTGCTCGACATTCAAAAGCTCCGTATTATTGGAATCGAACTCGTGTAAAGAGTTACGTTCCTTGTTGCCGGTGGTAAAATATTTATCATAGTTCAAGTCGCGCTTGTCCGCAGGTACGCGGTAAAAATCGCCGAGATCCATTGCATTTGCGCACTCCTCGTTTGTAAGCAGTGCCTCATACATTTTTTCACCGTGTCGAATGCCGATAACACGGACTTCCGCCGCAGGGTCAAAAATTTCTTTAACAGCCTGCGCCAACACTTCAATCGTGCAAGCAGGCGCTTTCTGCACTAAAATATCACCGCTCTTACCGTGCTCAAAAGCATAGAGTACCAAATCCACAGCCTCTTCCAAAGACATGACGAAGCGCGTCATTTTCGGTTCGGTAATTGTTATGGGATTGCCTGCGCGGATTTGGTCAATCCAAAGCGGTACAACAGAACCGCGTGAACACAGCACATTGCCGTAACGCGTACAGCAGATTTTGGTTCTTTCGGGTGAAACGGTTCTGGATTTTGCCACAACGACCTTTTCCATCATCGCCTTGGAAGTACCCATCGCATTTACGGGATATGCCGCCTTGTCAGTAGAGAGGCAAATCACGCATTTGACGCCCTCATCAATTGCGGCAGTCAGCACATTATCTGTGCCGAACACATTGGTTTTTACCGCTTCAATCGGGAAAAATTCACAGGAAGGCACCTGCTTCAATGCCGCCGCATGGAAAATATAATCCACACCGTGCATCGCATTTTTCACTGACTGCAAATCACGCACATCGCCGATATAGAACCGCAGTTTATCCGCCACTTCAGGATATTTCTGCTGAAATTCATGGCGCATATCATCCTGTTTTTTCTCATCGCGGGAGAAAATACGGATTTCACCGATTTCCGTTTTCAAAAAGCGGTTAAGTACCGCATTTCCGAATGAACCTGTTCCGCCGGTAATCATCAATGTTTTATTTGTAAACATGTAAATCCTTCTTTCCGGATAATTTTCAATTTATTTTGTGTCCGATTTCGCATGTCTGCTTTTGTATTTTGCGAAAACCGTATTCAAAAGCTTTTTGCACAGCTGTCGGTTGAAATACAGAAAAACGCCGCCAAGCAGAATCGTAACACCGACTAAAACCGCCAAGGAATCCACCGCATAATATAACACAACGGAAAGAACCGCGGCAAGTAACGGACCTAAAAGCTTTTTAAAATAAATTTTCGCATGCAAATAGGGCTTTACACGGATTTGCATAATCAGGAAATAAATCAGCTGCGAAAGAGCATATGCCAGACCTACTCCCCAAATATACCAGTATTTTGCACCGAAATAACCTATGGCAAAGTAGACGGCAATCGAAACAAAAGAAGATACAAACACAGTATTTGTTTTTTTTGCGCCGTAAAACCCCATAGATACAAAATTTGCACAGCCGCTTAAAATAATACCGACAAAGAATAGCGGAATAAACTGCCACGCTTCCCGATAGCTTTCGCCCATAATCGTGAACGTCAAAAATTTGATAACGGGCAGAAGCAGTGCACTTGCGCTTACCTGCATCGTTAAATATTTATTGAAAATATCCGACGCGTACTCGTTTTTATCCGCCGCATTGTATTCCGAAATCGCGCTTTGCTGCCACGCCATAAAAAATATGCTGTTCACCACGCCCAAAAGCTGTGAAAATTTCGTTGCAAACGCCAAAAGCCCGACCTCGGTTGTGGTATAAAAGAACAACAGCAAATATCTGCCGAGAGAGCTCATGCCCCACACACACAGCGCATTCGGCATCAGCGGCAGACTGTAAGCAAGCTGTTCTTTCATGATACGCCAGCGAAGCGTGGAAATACGAAAATACTTAAAGAAATTGCATTTTATCAAAATCCCGATAAAGATAAACAGATAGGTCAGCACATGCGACCACAAAAGAGATACGGAACCGTAGCGGCACACGACAATAAACAGAATATTCAGAGCCACCTGCACAAAGGTCGAAATTACACCGACTGCCGAATACAGCGCGGAACGGTTCATACCTGTCTCTTATACACATCTCCGAGCCCACGAGACCGATCAGTATCT
>UQFM01000016.1 GCA_900540295.1 uncultured Oscillospiraceae bacterium | reverse complement strand
AGACAGAATATGAAGCATATTTTTTGTTTTTTGCAAGTTTTATATTTTTTCTTGCAAACTAACCGAAATTGTTTTTATACAGACAAGGATGTGAGCATATGGTCAAAAGAGAAGGCGAAGTCCGCATTCCGTCGGGATGCGCCATTGCGGCAGTGACTGACCGCAGCGGGGCGGTTTTCGGCGGTACGGATATTATTGACAGTATTGCGCTGATGCATGACCGTTCCAACGGCTTGGGCGGCGGGTTTGCGGCATACGGGATTTATCCCGAATACAAGGATTTATATGCTTTTCATATTTTTTATGACAACAATGATGCGCGTGTGCAGACCGAATCGTTTTTGTTCCGTCATTTTGACATTGAAACCTTTGAGCAGATTCCCACACGCAAGGTGAAATCCATTACCGATTCGCCGTTGATTTGGCGGTATTTCGGTGTTGTCCCGCAAAGCAAAATCAAAAAAAATGATTTTGACGAGGATGAATACACGGCGCGTTGTGTGATACGTATTAACAATACCGTCCCGGGCGCCTTTGTATTTTCCAGCGGGAAGAATATGGGTGCGTTTAAGGCGGTCGGCTACCCCGAAGATGTCGGGGACTATTACATGCTCGACGCCTACAAGGCGCACACCTGGACGGCGCACGGACGCTTTCCGACCAATACGCCCGGTTGGTGGGGCGGGGCGCACCCGTTTACACTGCTGGACTGGTCGATTGTACACAACGGCGAAATTTCCAGCTATGATGCGAACCGCCGCTATGTGGAGCAGTTCGGCTATAAATGCAATTTGCAGACCGACACGGAAGTGATTACATATCTTTTCGATTTGCTTGTTCGCCGACAGGGGCTGTCCTTAGAAACGGCGGCAAAAGTGCTTGCCGCACCCGAATGGGAGGCCATTGACCGTATGCCGCCCGCCGAACGGGAAATCTGCACTGCACTGCGCACCGTATACTCGGGCGCTTTGATTAACGGACCGTTTTCCATTTTGGTCGGTTCCAAATACGGCTTGCTGGCACTCAATGACCGTCTGAAACTGCGTTCGTTGATTACGGCGGAAAAGGGCAGTAAAACCTTTTTTGCATCTGAAGAATCTGCCATTCGCGTGATTTGCCCCGACCCCGAAAAAATGACGGCGGTAGAGGGCGGCACACCGATTTTTATCCCATTTGCGGAGGTGACTGACTGATGAATTATACCGTACCCGAATTTGAAGTGGAGCGCAATCCCGTGCGCTGTGTTTCCTGCGGCGCTTGTGTGGAACAGTGTTCCTACGGTGTGCACTACTTTGCCAAGGACGGCAAAACCGTTTTGGCGGACGAGGATAAATGCGTGGCGTGCCACCGCTGTGCGGTTATTTGCCCGACACGCGCCATCAAAATTAAGGCGTGTGAAATGGCATATCAGCCGCACCACAACTGGTCGCCGCAGACACAGAAAGAAATTTTAAAACAGGCGCAAAGCGGCGGTGTACTGCTGTCGGGGATGTCCAACAATAAACCGTACCCGATTTATTGGGATAAAATGCTCTTAAATGCGAGCCAAGTCACAAATCCGTCAATCGACCCGCTGCGTGAACCGATGGAGATTCGCACCTACCTCGGCAGAAAACCGACGAAGCTGGAGTTTCATGCCGACGGCAGTTTAAAGACAAAGCTTGACCCGCAGGTTTGCTTGGAAACGCCGATTATGTTTTCGGCAATGTCGTTCGGGTCTGTCTCCTTAAATGCGCAGAAATCTCTTGCCATGGCGGCGAGAAAGCTGGGGACGGTGTTTAATACGGGCGAAGGCGGTCTGCATCCCGCATTGGCGGATTTTCAGGACTGCGCCGCGGTGCAGGTCGCATCGGGTCGGTTCGGTGTACATAAAGCGTATCTTGAAAACAGCCGATTCATCGAAATCAAAATCGGGCAGGGCGCGAAGCCCGGTATCGGCGGGCATCTGCCCGGAGAAAAGGTGACGGTGGAGGTCAGCCATGCGCGTATGATTCCCGAGGGGTCGGACGCAATTTCGCCTGCCCCGCACCATGATATTTACTCGATTGAGGACTTGCGTCAGCTGATTTGGTCGCTGAAAGAGGTGACGCAATATCAGAAACCCGTCGCCGTAAAGATTGCGGCGGTGCACAACTGTTCCGCCATCGTGTCGGGTGTGGCGCGCGCGGGCGCGGATATTATCGTGATGGACGGCTTCCGCGGCGGTACAGGCGCGGCGCCGACACGCATCCGCGACAATGTGGGAATTCCCATTGAATTGGCGCTTGCGGCGGTGGACCAACGCCTGCGGGAAGAAAGCATCCGCAATTCGGTTTCTTTGGTTGCATCGGGCTCGTTCCGCAATTCTGCCGACATCGTCAAGGCGATTGCACTGGGTGCGGATGCGGTATATGTTGCAACAGCGCCGCTGATTGCAATGGGCTGTCATATGTGTCAGCAGTGCCACACAGGCAAGTGCAACTGGGGTATTGCCACACAGCGCCCCGAGCTTGTATCGCGCTTAGACCCTGAAATCATGCATGAAAGGGTCGTGAACCTTATCACTGCGTGGAATCATGAAATAAAAGAAATGCTCGGCGGCATGGGCTTAAATTCCTTGGATTCGCTGCGCGGAAACCGTCTGATGCTGCGCGGTATCGGTCTTACGGACCGCGAGCTGGAGATTCTCGGCATTGCGCATGCAGGGCAGTAAGGGGTGAACAATATGACTTTGACAGCAGGGACGCGGGCATTCCGCGAATTGAATACGGAAATCCGTGCGGCATTGGAACAGCAGGACGCTGTATGCGTAGAGGATGTCAACGGGCAGAGGTATATCGGAACGGGACTGGACAGAGGCAAATCGCTTGAAATTCACGGTACGCCGGGCAATGATATGGGCGCGTATTTAAACGGCGGCAGGATTGAGGTGTTCGGCAACGGGCAGGAAGCGGTAGGCAACACCATGAACGGCGGCGAGATTGTGGTGCACGGACATGTGGGCGATACACTCGGTTATGCGATGCGGGACGGTGCGGTATTTGTGGAAAAGCGCGCAGGTTCGCGCGCGGGCATCCACATGAAAGAATTTGAACAGATGCAGCCCGTTGCAGTCATCGGCGGAGTGGTCGGTGCATTCTTGGGCGAATATATGGCGGGCGGTACGCTGATTGTGCTGGGACTGCACAACCCGCAGAACATGCCCTTAATCGGCGCGCACTGCGCCACAGGTATGCACGGCGGACGTATTTTCCTGCGCGGGGCATTTCCGCCCGAAAACATCAGCGAGCATATCGCCGTGCAGGAGCTGACCGCAGAAGACCGTGCGGTATTGGAACGCCATGTGCGCACCTATTGTGCCTGTTTCGGTGCGGACAGCGAAGCCATTTTAAACGCGCAGTTTCATAAGCTTGTGCCGATGAGCGCAAGGCCCTATGCAAATCTGTATACGCCGAATTAAAGACGGCAACCTTTAAAAATACATATAGTCTGTATAAAAAGCGACACGATTCTGACAGGAATCGTGTCGCTTTTAAACGTGCAAAAAGAATTTTTTATGTTTCTGACAAATAATACTTTGCCTGCGCATTCCACAAACGGCTGTATTCGCCGTCCGCGTCTGCAAGCAAGTCGTCGTGTGTTCCCGCACCGACCAATTCGCCCTTTTTGAATACGGCAATGGTATCGCAGAATCGGCAGGAGGAGAGACGGTGCGAGATATAAATCGCCGTCTTGCCCTCGACAAACGCATTGAACTGCTGATAAATTTTGTGCTCCGCGACGGGGTCAAGCGCGGCGGTCGGCTCATCGAGCACAACCACGGGTGCATCCTTATAGAGCGCGCGTGCAAGCGCGAGCTTCTGTGCCTCACCGCCCGATACCTCAACGCCGTCCTTGTCAATATCCTTATACAGCGTGGTCTCCTCTTTTTTCGCCATACGCTCCACGCGTTCCAAAACATCCGCTTCATACAAGCTTTGGCGCAGTCTGACGGGGTCAGCCGTTTCGCCCGATGTTAAATTGTCCGCAACGGACAGAGAAAACAGCTTAAAGTCCTGAAATACCACAGAGAACAGACGCATACAGCAGTCTCGCGAAAGCGATTTAATATTTACGCCGTTTACAAGAATTTCCCCGCGGTCGGCGTCATACAAACGGCACAAAAGCTTGATAAACGTTGTTTTGCCGCTGCCGTTCCGCCCGACAACCGCCAGCCGTTCGCCTGCGCGGATATGCAGATTGATGCCCTTGAGGGTATCTGCCGCGGCGCCGGGATATCTGAAATACACATCGCGGAATTCTATATCCACATTGTTGAGGTCAATTTCACGGTCCCCGTATTCCATTTCAGGCTTTGTGTCTATAATTTTGAAATAATATTCCAGATTCGGCACGAGCTCCGCATTTTTGCCGAAGGTTACGGCAATCGAAGTCACCCCTGCAATAATCTGCATAAATGCGCCCGTGTAGCGAATCAGCGCCTCGATGTCGAACAGCCCCAAAAGTCCTTTGACGCCAATGAACACGTACACGCCGAAGCCGACCAGCGCGCCGATAATCGCAATATACGAGCTTGCGGCGGCGGATTTTTGCGAGGTTTCGCGCAAAATCGTCTCGCCCTTTGTCAGCAGTTCTTCGGTTGCTTCCTTTTCAATCAGCGCCTGCTCTTTATACAGCCGTACCTCTTTGCCCGAATTGTAATTCGCCAAAATATCGCGGTAACAGCGGAACAAACGGTTTAATTTGCCGTAACGCTCATTCGATTGAAACCACACCTTGCTTGTGTGACTGCTCAACAGCAGAATGATGACGACGCTCACGGCGATTGCCGCAAACAACACTAAGAAGAATGCGGGGGAATGGATAAATCCCTCGCCAGTTTTCGTAAGCCCGATGCGGAACAGCGGCAGCAGAATCACGAATGCGCAGATAAGCGTGGTCAATCCCGAAATGAAATCACGGAGCATCCAGCAAAGCTGTACAAATGCAGAGAAAATTTTCTCCATGGATTCGGAATGCAAATGTACCAATTCCTGAAAATCGCTGTTTTCGAGTTTTGCGTAGTCGATGGTAAACAGCTTGTTTTCAATGGCAAGCCGCTCCTTTTGGTACATTCGGCTGCGTAATGTGTAAAATGTCGGACTCAGCCATTCCGTTAAAAGCAGAAACGCAAGGTTCAGCCCTAAGCATACCGCAACCAATGCAGTGAGTGTTTTTGTATCGCCCGCGCCCGACAGCTCCGCCACGATGCGTGCGGAAAAGTAAATGTTGATAAACGGCTTTGCGCCCGTTGCAACCGCCAAAATGACCGTCAGCGGCAACAGCCAAGGTTCAAAGCGCGCGGCTTGCCGAAAGGCTTTTAAATAATATCGAATCATTTTCATACCGTACCGCGCTCCTCTTGATAATAATAGCTTTGCAGCTGATACATGCGGTAATATTTGCCTTTTTGCGCCATCAGCTCGTCGTGCGTGCCGAATTCGGCAATTTTGCCGTCGGACAAAAACAAAATTTTATCGCAGAACCGCGTAGACGAAAGACGGTGCGAAATAAAGAAGGACGTTTTCCCCTCGGACAGCGCGCTGTATTTTAAATACAGTTCATTTTCCGCAATCGGGTCGAGAGCGGCAGTCGGCTCATCGAGAATGAGTATCGGCGCGCCTTTATACAGCGCACGCGCCAGCAGGATTTTCTGCTTTTCGCCGCCAGAAAAATCAGCGGCGTCTTTATGTACGCTTTTATTCATCAGTGTGTTTTCGCGTTCTGGCAAGGATTCTATCTTTTCACGGATACCCGCCTCTGAGAGGCAGTTCCACATCCGCTCGCGGTCGATATTTTCTTCCTCGCAAAGGGCAATATTTTTTGCGATGCTGACAGGCAGGAAATGATAATCCTGAAACACAACCGAAAACAAATCAAAAAAGCTTTCCTGCGAGTATTGCGCAATGTTTTCGCCGTTGACGAGAATCTCGCCGTCCGTGACGCCGTACAGTCCGCACAGCAGTTTAATCGCCGTGGTTTTGCCCGCGCCGTTTTCGCCGACAATCGCAATGTTCTCACCGCCGCGCACAGAGAAATCCATCCCCTTAATGGTTTCGTTTTCACTGTCGCGGTAGCGGAAATGCACGTTTTTGAATTCCACGGCGTAGTTTTCGGCTTTCGGAATCGGCTGTTTTTCCTCTGCGCCTTTTTCGGGGCTTTCCACGTATTCACGGAATTTGGAGCATTCCAAGGAACAGCGAATCAGCTGATTGTACTCGTAAGTCAATGTGGACACGTAGCCCGAAAATCCCGTGACAATGCCGAAATAGAAAATAAAATCGGAAACCGTGATGCTGTCTGTAAGCACTGCCGAAATCAGGAAGAAATATGCCACGCCGTCACGCAGGGCAGAGATGAGCGCACGTGCCGCGGTTACCGAATAGCTTACGCCCAAAAATTTGCGCTGTATGCGTGTGTAAGCGCACAGCAAATCTGCGGTCAGCTTTAAAAACCAATCGCCTAAGGTGTACAGGCGCACGTCCTTGCCCGCCGAAAATTCATGGCTTGTGCGGAAAAAGTATTCAAATTTCAAATAAACCGAGTTGCTTGCATCGCGGGTTTTACAGTCCGCTTTATACTCCAGCCGATGCAAAAAAAATTCGCACAGACAGGTTGCCGTTATCAAAAGGAGCATTAAAACAGGCAGTTTGTAAAGCAGAGCCGCCGAGGTGAAAATACCGAAAAAGCTGTATGCAAAATGGCAGACCACGTCACAAAACGCCTGTGCGCCGCTGTAACTGCCGCTGACGAACGTTTTACTGCGTTCCAAACGCTCGCGTCCCGCAAGGCTTTCCACATCCACATAATCCGCAGTCATCGTTTTGCGGAAGGAAAGGACGGCATAGCGCATACGCAAAATCTGTGACGAGCCCTCTAACTTTTGCTGCATAAACGGCGCAATCCAAGACGCGCCCGCAATGCCCAAACACAAAAGCGCGACACGCACAACCAGCGTTCCGACGGAAACCTGTTCGGCAATGCTGTCCATCATGATTTTCGGCGCGTATGCCGACAGCATCGGCACGGCAATCATCGCGGGAATCCGCGCCGCGAGATACAGGTAACTGCGGCGGTGCCACAAATACCAATTTTTAAACATATACCCGATGTTATTTAGCAGTTCCGAACGGCGTAAGCGTTGCATAGAGCGTTTCTCCTTTTAGAGATTTTGAATAGAAACACGAGTGTATAAGATTGCATAAGGTGCCCGTATCCGAAACAAACGCGATTTTTGCGGCAGTATTTCCGCTTCTGCTTTGTTAAAATCCTCGTCAATCCGAAAGGATTGACTGCGGTTTTGCCGTGCATAAGCCTTAAATTCTGCACCTGACAATTCTCCGACCCAAAAGACGGACGCCTTAAAAAACCAACTATGTACTTTGTATATACAGTATACGGATTTTTGGAAGGTAATGCAAGGATTCTGCGGAATTTCTTGGATTTTAAGGCTTCCCGTTGGATTTTGCATACATTTGTCATTCTGAGGCGCAGCCGAAGAATCTCACACAGCACACGGTGAATCGGATAAGAAGTAAGGGACAGCCTCTGTGTTGTTCCGAAATTTTATCAAACTTCGGCGGGGGCGGGTGCACGCCCCTGTGTTTTGCACAAACCGCTTACAAACAGAAAGACGTGAAAACACGCACGACTGTCTGAACAACCATGCACTTTTTATTTTAAAAAGAAAAAGTGTACCGCTGAAATCAGCGATACGCTTTTACGTTTAACCTTTGACCGATTTAAAAGGGAAATAAAAATAAAAAACATTTGTATTTTGTAAGCAACTTTTATTATTTATGATCTATTTTGCTTTCTTCGTAAAAACTTCGATAATCTCGAAAATTTTCTCCTGCTCCTCCGGCGGTAATGCTTCAATCGCCTCTGACAAACGCGAGGCTTTAATGCTGTTCCTGCATTGAATGACATCTATAAAAACATCGTCTGCCGAACATTCCAAAGTGTTGATAATCGCAACGAATTTATCAAGCCGCGCAGAACTCTTTCCTCTTTCAATATCCGATAAATAATTGGTGGACAAACCAATCATTTCAGCAAAAGCTTGCTGTGTATAGCCTTTTGCTTTTCTTAATTTCTGTATGCGCGCCCCGATAATGCGCTCTGTCGTTTTATCTTTCATCCGTCTAAGCTCCTGAAAACATCGCTGTTATCGTTAGTATTTACTGTAATTATAATTTAATGCCAAGGCTTAATACACAAGGCAACCGCGAATATATAACGATAATATACTGAATTATTCGACAGAAACACTCGACAAACTCGAAATTTTGTGATAAACTAACACTATAATTGTTATATATACGTCAATTAAAGTGAGGTCCCGAAAGCGGGTAGGATTTACCTGTGAAAAATCATTCGGCGCATACGCGGCAAGGAGGTAACTGATATATGGAAAATATAGTTTTTGAAAGAGATTACAGTACAAAATCGGAGAAGTGTGCAGATAAAAGTTTAGAACCTGATATTTTTGATTATGCCATAGAAAGCGGTCTCTTTAAGTCTTATCGGGATGCAATGCGGAAAAAGCAAAAATATATTGTTCCGAAAGAAAAGGAAGCATATGAAAATCTGCTTCCTCGGTTGGATGCCTACGCAAAAGATTGGCACGGCAAAATTAAAGGCGTTGTGGATTATGAACATTATGATGCTCATATTACGGTTGAGCTCCCGCTCTTTGAGGCTTGCGATGCCGAAGACTTTGCACTGTTATCCGACATCGCCGCAAAAGCACATAATGTTACATTCCATGCTTCCGAAAACGGCGGCATAATTCTGTATATTATGATTGGATATTTTGACGAGATTGAAGATACCAAAAATGTACTTGCAGAGTGCATTATGCAGGATGAGAAGCTTGTTGATATGCTCAAAGAACTGTGTGACAGAGAAAAAAAGCAATTGCTGTCCGACCCTCAAATTGCAGAATATTTTGCAAAGTCCGGTAAAAAAATGGGGATGACGCCGGAAGAAGCGTATGATTGGTTTCGCGAAATTTACAACTCCAACCGTCAAGAAGTCTTGGAAGTAATTTACAGCCGTTTAAAGGAAAAGAATGCAGAATCATGCATTTGATTTACTCTGCTGAATAAAAAATAAAACAATATGTAACATCTCCGTTTTTGCCTGTATTTGTAAGGCTTTCCGTGTAAAAAGACCGTGCGGGATTTCTCCTGCACAGTCTTTTTTATTATGCCGTTCATCCATTAAAAAAAGCCCAAAAGTGTGCATTCATTTATTGCATTATCAAATCAGATGTGATATGATACCAAAAGTAAACTGGGCATTTTGTCAGGTTTATCCATTTACAATCAAACAAAACCGTTTGTATGCATTTCTCGGAGGTATTATGAGGACAAAAAAGAAAAAAATTCTTATGGTGAGTTTGTTGGTAATATCTGTACTTACAAGTATATTTACAAGTGTATTTGCGAGTGCAAAAATAGTACCGTCAGATGACGGCGGGGGAAACGCGCTTTCGTCGAACTATTATTATACGAATCTCATCACGACCGTTAACGGAACGGAACAAGAATACACGCTTGCGAAAAAGTTTTATCAGGCTCTTGAGGAAATGAACCAAAAGGGCGATTTCAAAGACGGTGTCATAGAATATGACATCGGAAATATTGTAACGTCTGAACAGCTGAAAGCGTGGGTCGAAAACGGCGACCTTGAGGTGCCTAAAGCGTTCGGCGCGGCGCGGGATTCGTTTTTAATGGATCATCCGGAGCTGTTTTATATTGATATGTATAAGGTTATGATAAGCGCAGGACGCACGAACGGCGTTTATAAAGGGTTTATCGACAGCGGCAGGGAAGCTACGGTTTATCGGGACGATACATTTAAGTCCGAAAAAGAAGTGGCGGAAGCGATTACCGCTTATGAAGCCGCGGTCAAAAAATTCGCGGATGCGGCGAAAGCCGAAGTGGGCGGCGTCAGCTCCGTTTATAAAGAAGACTGTGCTTTGGCAATTTCCGTCAACAACCAAATCGCTAAGAACGTAAACTACGATTTCAGTGTTTATAACGATTATTTGGAAAACGGAGAGAGCTCCGCCGCCTCGTCGTCATTGGCACATACTGCATACGGTGCGCTTGTGAATCGCAAGGCGGTATGTTCAGGCTATTCGGCTGCCTACAAAGCCGTTTTGGATTACTTGAATATTCCCTGTGTAGTCGTCAGCGGTTACAGCAAAGGAAAAGATCAGGACGGCAAGGATACCAGCGGCAATGTAGGCCATTCCTGGAACTATGTCAGATTACAAACGGCGCAAAAGGCTGTTGAAACGGATACCGCGGCGGCACGCGCAGGGGAAGAATCGGCTTATGAGTGGTTTGCGTTTGACACCACGTGGAACAGCGTGTGCAAGGGCAACCCGAAATATTCGGTCATGGATGTGATTGCCACGACCAAGGAGCATATTGCCTCCGATATAATCTCATCGTCCGGCTACGCTCTGCGCTATCCTCATCTTTCTATGTTAACCTATGCGCAGGCGGTTAACCCCGAATTGACTGACCGTGAGGTAAATGTAGACGGCTTTAAGTACAGAAGTGTTTACACGCCTTTTGAAAATACTTTTGATGTCAAAGAGTATGTCAGTTATAACGGCAAAAACGCAGAAAACCTTTTAACGCAGGACGGGTTGCGGTTGATTATGCGCCACTATGCTATGATTGACGGCAAGAAACAGTGGAGCGAATGGCAGGATATAGTAAACAGTACCCAATATGACGGTCTTGGCTTTATAAATACGGACGGGGAAACACAGGCATATGTTAATAATAATGTTTTATATATGCAATATGCCGTTGTGAAAGCTCTTGACCCCGACAAGGATGTCGTTGCCAAAAACCCCTACACAGGTGAGGTTTTGTTCACCTGGGAAAAAATTTATTACAGTGATGCAGAAGCCGTAGAAGAACACATGGTATTCGTATCGGATTTGTTTGAAAATGCGGTTTACGGCACTTATACGGCGGCTCCGTACATTGATTCGACAAAGTCGTCCCCTCGGTTCTGGCAAGACTATAACCTCAGCGACAGCATGCGTGAATCTGCGGACAGCAATATTATGGCGGACAGCAAAGCCATCAGTATTAAACTTGTATATGACGAGCCCTTACATATTCTCGACGAAACAAAAGATATCGGCGTGGCGTTTACCCCGAAGCATGAAAGTGCGAGAAAATATGCTGATTTTGTTCCGTTTGACGACGGGAAGTATGTACATCTGACGGCGGACGAAAACGGCGTCATGAATACTTTGCAGTTTAAGTTCAAGCCCAGTCTTATGTATGCACATAACCGTGAAGGATATATATTTACATTCGAAAATGTGGGTTCGGCTAAAATCGTTGAGAAAAAAGACAAGAACGGCAACTTATACACAACGACTTCCGATAAAGAGCCGAATTACGCTTACTATACGTTCTCCCGTTCTTATGTTGCCTGTCCGAATGTATTCGGTGACGGCAGACTTTGGGTTGACTGCTGTGCACAGCCTACGCTTGTTGATAATTCCGACCTGTCGACTGCAGGATTTTTGGATGAAAACGGTCAAAGCACGTTTACCGAACAGGCAAGAAGCCAAATGATGCTTGTTGTTTCGGAAGTCCCTGCTGCTGTGACGGATGTTATCTTAGACGAAATCGACAGTGAAAGCTCCATCGGCGTAAATAAAGAGGATATTCAGGCAAGTCAAACTTACGATATCGATTTACAGATTTGCGGCAAATACGCTACAATACCCGATGGCAGTTATGTTAAAATTGCGCTTGGGTTTCCGGAAGGCTACGGTCCGGACGATGCCGGCGTTACGTTTAAGCTTTTCCATCGCAGACACATTACGGAAAACGGTAAAGACGAATATGTAATTGAAGAAATCCCCTGCGTTGTAACAAAATTCGGTATCGTTGCAACGGTTACCAGCTTTTCGCCTTATATGGTAGCGGCAGTGGATCCCGATAAGATTACCGATAAAACCGTTTATGCCTCCATCGACGGCAAGGGCGGGACTCTTACGCAGGAAGACGGCAAGATTCGCAGTTTGAAAGCGGGAGAGAGCTATACGTACACCATTACGCCCGACAGCGGTTATCAGATTTACACAGTGACACTGAATGGCAAGGATATTACAAGCAAGGTCGTCGGCGGCAAACTGACCGTATCGTTTGAAGATCTCGAAAACAATAACGAAATCGAAATCAAATATATTGCAAACGATGCGGTACAGCGTGTAATAGAAAACAACATTGTTACCCCGGTGAAAGTTGTTTCCAACGGTGACGATGTTATCAAGGTAGGCGATGTGATTGAAACGCCTCCGACCCTGCAGCCCGAAGAGGATACGACGACGTCTGTACCCGACAGCTCGGAAGTCGAAAGTACATCTCCCGACCCGACAACAGAGCCTGACGAAACGGAGACCGAAAGCACGTCTCCCGACCCGACAACAGAGCCTGACGAAACAGAGACCGAAAATACGTCTTCCGTGCCGACAACGGCGCCTGACGGGGCAGAGGACGAAAGTACAGCGCCTGTTCCGACGACAACACCGGACGAAAGTGAAAGTACGTCTTTAATGCTGCCTGACAAATCAGACAGGGAAAAGAATCCTTCGACTTCGGGCGAAACCAATCTTGTTCTCATAGGCACTTGTGTACTCGTCGGCGTTCTTTCCGTAATCAGTATTATAACCATGACAATCTTTAACAGGAAAAAACAAAATTAAAAAGCCGAAAATGCATTGAAGCGAAAGTGCCCTGCTTACAAAAGCAGGGCACTTTACGGTTTTCATTTGGTTCGCAATTTGGTTTAAATTTGAAAAAAGAACCTTGCAGGATTTTACCTGCAAGGTTCTTTAAGATTTCATTTTGCCTATCCGTGAACGAATCGGTTTTGCCCATTACAACGGTTGCCCGATGCTTATTCGCCTTTGATAGCCGCCTGTGCCGCCGCAAGACGTGCAATCGGCACGCGGAACGGGGAGCAGGAAACATAGTCGAGGCCGATTGCGTGGCAGAACTCGACAGAGGACGGGTCGCCGCCGTGCTCACCGCAGATACCGCAGTGCATAGTCGGACGGACTTCTTTACCCAACTTAACCGCCATCTTCATCAGAGCGCCGACGCCCTTCTGGTCAAGCTTTGCAAACGGGTCGTTTTCGTAAATCTTGGTATCATAGTAAGAATCCAAGAATTTGCCCGCATCGTCACGGCTGAAGCCGAAGGTCATCTGGGTCAAATCGTTGGTGCCGAAGCAGAAGAACTCAGCCTCTGTTGCAATCTCGTCAGCGGTAAGTGCCGCTCTCGGAATTTCAATCATCGTGCCGACTTCGTATTTCAGTTCAACGCCTGCCGCCGCGATTTCAGCGTCCGCAGTTGCAACCACGATGTCCTTTACGAATTTCAATTCTTTGATTTCGCCGACCAGCGGAATCATAATTTCGGGAACGATGTTCCAGTCAGCGTGTGCTTTCTTCACGTTGATTGCCGCACGGATAACCGCCTGTGTCTGCATCTTTGCAATTTCAGGATAGGTTACGGTCAGACGGCAGCCGCGGTGACCCATCATCGGGTTGAACTCGTGGAGAGAAGCAATGATTGCTTTGATGTCTTCCACGGATTTGCCCTGTGCTTCTGCCAATGCCGCGATGTCCTCTTCCTCGGTGGGAACGAACTCGTGGAGCGGCGGGTCAAGGAAACGGATGGTTACGGGGTTGCCTTCAAGCGCTTCATAAAGCTTCTCGAAGTCGCCCTGCTGATAAGGCAGAATCTTTGCGAGTGCCGCTTCTCTTTCTTCCACGGTGTCTGCGCAAATCATTTCACGGAATGCCGCGATTCTGTCCGCTTCAAAGAACATGTGCTCTGTACGGCAAAGGCCGATGCCTTCTGCGCCGAGCTCACGTGCTTTCTTTGCGTCAGCGGGTGTATCTGCATTGGTGCGGACCTTCAGGGTTCTGAACTCGTCTGCCCAAGCCATGATTCTGCCGAACTCACCTGCGATTTCCGCATCAACGGTATCGATAATGCCGTCGTAGATGTTACCGGTAGAACCGTCAATGGAGATATAGTCGCCCTCGTGATAGGTCTTGCCTGCAAGGGTGAACTTCTTGTTTTCTTCGTCCATGTTGATGTCGCCGCAGCCGGAAACACAGCAGGTACCCATGCCGCGCGCAACAACTGCCGCGTGAGAAGTCATACCGCCGCGAACAGTCAGAATGCCCTGTGCCGCTTTCATACCGGTGATGTCTTCGGGAGAGGTCTCAAGACGGACAAGAACAACCTTCTCGCCCTTCTTATCCCATTCCACAGCGTCGTCTGCGGTGAATACAACCTTACCGCAAGCCGCACCGGGGGATGCGCCCAAGCCTTTGCCTGCGGGCGTCGCCGCTTTGAGTGCTTTCGCATCAAACTGCGGATGGAGCAGGGTGTCCAGGTTTCTCGGGTCGATCATTGCAACAGCCTGCTTCTTGTCAATCATACCCTCGTCCACAAGGTCGCAAGCAATTTTGAGAGCAGCCTTTGCGGTTCTCTTACCGTTTCTGGTCTGGAGCATGTAGAGTTTGCCGGCCTCAACGGTGAATTCCATATCCTGCATGTCGCGGTAATGGTCTTCCAAGGTTGCACAAACTTCGGTGAACTGTTTGAATGCTTCGGGGAATTCTTCAGCCATCTTTGCAATCGGCATGGGAGTACGGACGCCTGCAACAACGTCTTCGCCCTGTGCGTTGACAAGGAATTCGCCCATTAAGCCTTTTTCGCCGGTTGCGGGGTCGCGTGTGAACGCAACGCCTGTGCCGCAGTCGTCGCCCATGTTGCCGAACGCCATCATCTGCACGTTAACCGCGGTACCCCAGGAATACGGGATGTCGTTGTCACGGCGATAGACGTTTGCACGCGGGTTGTCCCAAGAACGGAACACGGCTTCGATAGCGCCCATGAGCTGTTCTTTCGGGTCGGTCGGGAAATCTGTGCCGATTTTGGCTTTGTATTCCGCCTTGAACTGACCTGCAAGCTCTTTGAGGTCTTCCGCAGTCAGCTCAACGTCCTGCGTAACGCCTCTCTTTTCTTTCATTTCGTCGATGAGCTGCTCGAAGTATTTCTTACCGACTTCCATAACAACGTCGGAATACATCTGGATGAATCTTCTGTAGCAGTCCCAAGCCCAACGCGGATTGTTGGACTTCTTCGCCATAACGTCCACAACGTCCTCGTTCAAGCCGAGGTTCAAAATGGTGTCCATCATGCCGGGCATGGAAGCGCGTGCGCCCGAACGGACGGAAACAAGCAGCGGGTTTTCTTTGTCGCCGAACTTTTTGCCGACGATGCCTTCCATTTTCACGATGTATTCCATAATCTGTGCCTGGATATCATCGTTGATTTTTCTGCCGTCCTCATAGTACTGTGTGCAAGCCTCGGTGGTGATGGTGAAGCCCTGCGGAACAGGAAGGCCGAGACCGGTCATTTCCGCGAGGTTTGCGCCTTTGCCGCCGAGCAGGTTGCGCATGTCTTTGTTCCCTTCAGAGAACAGGTAAACATACTTTTGGCTCATGAACAAATACCTCCAATTTTAATATACAATAGTCAAAAACGGTTGTCCAAAAAGAGAATACCCCCTTGGACGCAATTAACCGTCTGTTATTATAACAGATATTTTTTAAGATTTCCATAGTTTTCTAAAAGATTTTTCCGAGAATCTCCGAAGTTTATAGACTCTTTGCAAAGGCCTTGCCGCTTCGGCGGATTTTAAGGGATTTTGCACAAAGGCGGACGGCTTTTTCTTGGCTTTTTCGCGAATTTGTGGTATGATAAGCAATAAGATAAGCGATAAAACAAATTCACGCCGTAAAAAGGGGACAGTCCCCTTTTTACGGGTTTCGGTGGGTCGTCGAGGTGCGGGTCTCCGGTGGAGACCTCTGCATACGGAAGTATGCAGAAGCACCGACCGAGCCGACAGGCGAGACCGCCGACCCCTACGATTTGCAGTTATTGCACATACCGTAGGGACAGCCCTTGCGGCTGTCCGTTTGCGGGTCGTCGGGGACGCCGACCCCTACGGTTCGCACAGGCTTGTCATTCTGAGCGAAGCGAAGAATCTCCCATGGCAGAGAGAAAATTTGATACGCGCGTAGGGACGGACATCCTTGGCCGTGCGCAAGGTTTCAGTAGCCTTTTGCGGGCGATGAATCCCTACGGTTTGCGCTCATGAAAACATCCTGTTTTCGCAATTACACTTCAAATAAAAAACACGAAATAAAGGAGAAAAACGATATGCTCACACACGTGGTTATGTGGAAATTCAAAGACGCCGAGGGCAAAACGAAGGCGGAAAACATCGAAATCGTAAAGGAAGGTTTAGAGAACCTGCTCGGCGCCGTTTCGGTACTCGAGGACATTCGCTTTTATAAAAACGAGGTCGCGTGCGACCGCAACTTTGACGCAATGCTCATTGTAAAGGTTCAAGATGAAACCGCCTTGGATGCATATAAAAACCACCCCGCGCACAGGGCGGTTGCCGCCTACGTTGTCAAGGTAACCGACGGACGTGCCGCCGCAGATACCTTCGCGCTGTAAGAATGTATCGGATTTTGTAAAATTTTTCTTGAACAACCTTTGTCCGATATGGTATCATAATATGTATACTTATTCTGTTCCGCTTTGACACACAGCCTTGTGTTGTGCAGAACAGACTCCCCCGACTGAAACTGCCGCTTTGCCGCGGCGCAAAGGAATGAAGTACATGGACTTGCAAAAGCACCATAAGCCGACGTTTGACAATATTTCCGCCGAAAAGCGCAAACGGATTTTGGACGCGGCAACGGGGGAATTTGCACTCAAGGGCTTTGAAAACGCCAATATGAACACCATTGCAAAAAAGGCGGATGTCAGCGTCGGGTCGCTTTACAAATATTTTGAAAATAAACAGGATTTATTTTTAACGGTGATTCACCACTCCATTCAAAGTATGGAGGAACTGCTCACCGTACTCGCCGAAAGCGATGAGGATATTCTTGTCAAGGTGGAGCGCATTATCCGCGAAATTCAGCATTCCTCGAAAGAAAGCGCCGTGCTTTTGAAGCTCTATAATGCAATGACGGCGGAAAACAATCCGCGCTTTGCCTCGCAGTTTGCCTATGAAATGGAAGCGCTCACGGCACATATTTACCGCTTGGCGATTGAAGCAGGGCAGAAAAACGGCGATATCCGCACGGATATCAGCGCGCCGTTCGCGGCATTCCTACTGGACAATATCTTTATGTCCCTGCAATTTTCCTATGCGTGCGACTATTACATTGAGCGATTCCGCATTTACGTCGGCAACGACATTACGGGGCGGGATGATTTTGTGGTCGAGCAGTGCTTAAAATTTGTAAAATCCGCATTAAAAAAATAAATAATTCATCATCTTTGGAGGAATGGAAATGGTAAATCCGGTTTATACAATCTCTTACGATATCGGTACGACGGGTGTAAAAACCTGCCTGTTCTCGATTACGGACAAGATTGAATTGCTGGCATCGGCAAGCGAGGGGTATAATCTCTATGTTCTGCCCGGCGGCGGCGCGGAGCAGGACCCTGACGAATGGTGGGAGGCCATGATTCAAAGCACCCGCACCGTCATGAAAAAAAGTAAAATCGATAAGAAGGATATTACGGGCATCTCCTTTTGCTCGCAGATGCAGGGGCTTGTGCTCGTAGACGAAAACGGCAACGCCGTGCGCCGCGCGATGAGTTATATGGACCAGCGTGCACGCGAGGAGCTGAAAAAAGGCATTGCCTACGGTCCGCAGATTGCGGGCGCAAACGTGCCGAAGCTGTTAAAGGCTTTACAGATAACGGGTGCGGTTGCCTGCTCTGTCAAAGACCCCGTTTGGAAATACAAATGGGTCGAGGCGAATGAACCCGAAGTGTTCGCAAAGGTACATAAATGGCTGGACGTAAAAGAATATCTCATCTGCCGCATGACGGGCGAATTTGTGATGACGCAGGATTCGGCATACGGCGCACTGCTCTATGACATCCGCAAGGGCAAAGAGGGCTGGAGCCGTGAAATGTGCAAGCTGTACGGCGTACACGAAAAGCACCTTGCCAAAATCGTGCGCTGTACCGAACGCGTCGGCAAACTGCGCAAAGAGCAGGCGGAACAGCTCGGATTGGAAGAGGGCACGTCCGTATTCGGCGGCGGCGGCGACGCTTCGCTCATCGGCGTGGGCGCAGGCGCAGTCGGACTCGGCGATACCCATGTGTATTCGGGTACATCGGGCTGGGTCTCTACGGTTGTGGACAAGAGCGTTGTCGATGCCAATGCCATGATTGCGGCAATTGTCGGCGCACGCGACGGCTACTTTAACTACTTCGCGGAGCTGGAAACCGCCGCAAAGTGCGTAGAGTGGGTGAAAGACCACTTGGCACTCGACGAAATCGATATTTATCTCGACAAGAGCCACGACCTCAAGCATCACCGTGAAGACAGAGAAACGGTATACACCAATCTGTATGATTATATGATGGCGGTTGTGGATACCGTGCCCGCAGGCGCAGGCGGCGTTATCTTTACGCCGTGGCTGCACGGCAACCGCTGTCCGTTTGAGGACCCGAACGCACGCGGTATGTTCTTCAACATCAGCCTGGAAACAGGCAAATCCGAAATGATTCGCGCGGTGGTGGAGGGCGTTTGCTTCCATCTGCGCTGGATGCTCGAAACACAGGATAAGAAAATCAAAACCTCGTCTACACTCCGCTTCGTCGGCGGCGGTGCTTTGAGCGACATCACCTGCCAGATTTTGGCGGACTGCACGGGCAGAACCGTCGAGACCGTAGACAGCCCGCAGAATATCGGCGCAGTCGGCGCGGCGGCAATGATTGCCGTCGGCACGGGACTGATTAAGGATTTGGGCGAAGTCAAGAAGCTGATTCCCGCCGCAAAAACCTTCCGTCCGAACCCCGCCAACAAAGCCGTTTATGACCGCAATTTTGCCGCATACAAAAATCTGTATAAAGCGAATAAGGATAATTTCGCATTGCTGAATAAAGACGCGTAAAAAAAAGAATATATAGAAACGCCCCTGATTGCAAATGCGTAATCAGGGGCGTTTTGGCTGTAGTTACACACCCAAGGGCAACACGATTTGACCCGACAGCACGCCGTACAGCGCGACTGCGCCGAGGGCGACCATGGTATAGCCGACAAACTGCAAGCCCTCGGGTACGTCGCCGAAATCGGGGTCGCGCCGCACCTTGCGGCTGATGGCAACTTCTATCAAAATACCGATTATAATTGCAAGAATGCTAACGGATATAAGCATATTTCGCCCTCCTTGTTGTTTTTTAGACGGTCATGCGGATTTGGTAGGGGGCGGCGTCCGCGACGCCCCGTGGGGTTTCATCAGACTTTGGCGGGCGCGCGATGCACGCCCCTACGGTTTGTGCGCGGTTACGGAGCGGGCGGCTGCATTTGCACACCGCCTGCTTTGGGCAGGGACACCGTGGCTTTGAACAAATCGCCGTCAATTTCGATTTTCAGCGTGCCGCCCTGCAAGGTGCAGAGGTCTTTGGCAATCGACAGCCCCAAGCCGCTTCCCTCTTTGGTGCGGGAAGTATCGCCGCGCACAAAGCGCTGGGTCAATTCGTCGGGGTCAATATTGAGTGCCTCGCCCGAAATGTTCTTAATTACAAACTGTCCGAATCCGCCCTGCTCGGCAATATCCACATACACGCGCGAACCGCCGAGAGAGTATTTGCGTGCATTGTTCAGCAAGTTGTCAATGATTCTCCACGTCTTTTGGCTGTCTACAAAGACAATCGGTGCGGTTTCGGGCGTGTTCAGCACCACCTGCAGGCCGTTTGTCTGAAAACCGTCTTCCAATTCGCCGATTGCCTGCACCGCAAGCTCATAAAGATTCACCTGCATTTTATTGAGGGTGACCGCACCCGAAGAGGCTTTGGACGCCTCTACCAAATCTTCAATCAGCCGTTTCAAGCGACCCGATTTTTCATCCAGCACAGTAATATACTTTTGTGCGTCTGTATCCAAAATATCACATTTTTTTAAGAGGTCCACGTAAGAAATAATGGACGTAAGCGGTGTTTTCAAATCGTGCGAAACATTGGTAATCAGCTCCGTCTTCATGCGCTCGCCTTTAATCCCCTCGGCAACCGCTTTCTGCATTTCTTCCTGCGTAAAGGAGAGATTCTGCGCAAGGGTTTTGAGCGGCTCGGGCATGACGGATGCACCGATGTCCTGCGGCATTTCGCCGTTTTTGCTCTGTTCGGCGGCGTCCATGATTTTGTCGAGCGCAACCAAGTGCTTCCAAAGGATTGCCGCCGTTATCACATTGACCGCAATCAAAACCAACAGGAAAAACGCCGCGGAAGCTTCCAGCGCAATAAACATGGCGCACAAAAAGTTGACTGCCACATAGCCGAATGCAAACATACCCGCTTTTTTGGAAATGTGCCGCATGGTGTGTACATAGGACGCATGCAGACGGGTTCGCGTTTTTTTTGCGCGTGCATGCAGCTTACCGCCTTTGACGCCGCACCAACGGCAGATTCTGTATAGGAACATCGACTTGAAATACGGTGTTTTGGATTTTACGTATTTCGCAATTTCTGTAATCCAAGCCATTAAAAACGTGTAGGCAAGCATACAGAGTGCCGCGGCGCCGACCTGGGACAGAAGAATATTCCGTAAAACATACCGCTGATACCCGCCGTACAGCAAATCATCCACGAAAGCAAATGCGCCTGCAACGCAGAAAACCGCAAGCCCCACGCAGACCACAGCATATATATCCGTCGGGATTTTGTCCAATGCGGACAGTTTAACGCCGTCCGTATCACGCACGCGTCCTGTGACCAATACTAAATACAGTGACAGTACACAGGCGCCGGCAAGGAACAGTACGGTGCATAAAAGCTGTGTGCGGAGTTGTGTCATTTCGTCACGGAAAGTGGATTCGTTTTCGCTGAATACATCGCCCGCCTGTAAATACTGCGGTACGCATACATATACATCGTATCCCGCATTGCTGAAATTCTTATCTAAAAACGCGGAAAGCTGTATGTGGCTGTCAAAAAAGAAAGTCGAGCCAGAGCCGTAGCCGTAGATTTTGTCGCGCGGGGCACTGTCGGAATTTTCTGTCAGGCCCTTGTCTGTTGTATAGCCGAAAAACCAATCCTCTTCCGTTACCGCGCTGAAAAAGCTGTTTGCATCACGCACACCCATATTGCTGTAGGTTTTGCCCGTGTTGTTGTCGACCAGTAAAAAGCGGAAATTAACAAGCGCGGAAAGCTCCTCCTGTGCGTGAATCACCTCGGATTCAAAGGTGCGCTTTGCAGAGGCAAGTAAGTTATTATAGACCTTTTCCACCTCTGTCGCGACTTCCTCCTCGGTCATACTGTACCGAAAAAGAACGGTGTTATTTGTGTCGTATAAAACACTGTAAGCACGGGCAGTGTTCCGAATATACTCACGGCCTTCGTCGGTCAGCGTCGCTTCTGCGGCGCCGTCCGATGCAGTCGTTTCATAATAGATTTCACCGTCTGCGGAAACAGTATCGGATACATCCTGTGCATATCTGTGCTTCGCCGTCGTTTCGGTTTCTGTGCGAAATTTCCGAAACGATTCCAACGCGTCCGCCTGCACATCCTCTAAGGAAGCGTAATTTGCCGCACGGTAGTCGTCCCACGAGTTGCTGACATATACCGTTTCTAAATTTTCCAATGCTGTACCGACAGTGCGCTGAAAGCGCGCGGCATTGGTGTAGACAGGCTTGTCGCGCACCATCAGGTTTTCCCACCCGTAGTCATAAATCATCCGCACAACGCTGACACCGTTCCAGACACTTGCGAACACAAGCGTTGCCGCCGCCAGAAACGCCGCGATTTTTAAGGCGTAGCTGTACTTAATACTTCTCGATTTTGTATCCAATGCCCCACACCACCTTTAAATATTTGGGTTCTTTCGGGTTGATTTCGATTTTTTCACGGATGCGGCGAATGTGCACCGTCACCGTTTTTTCCGTGGAAAACGCAGGCTCGTTCCAAACCGATTCGTAAATCTGATTGGTGGAAAGCACCCTGCCCATGTTTTTCATCAGCAATTCCAAAATGCCGTATTCCGTTGCCGTCAGGCGAACCGTGTCGCCGTCGAGCGTAACCTCTTTCGAGTCGGGGTCTAAAGACAAGCCGCCCGTGGTCAGCACGTTTTCGTGCTGTTCCATACTGCCGAGGGTTGCAAAACGGCGAATCTGCGATTTGACGCGCGCCATCAGTTCCAATGGATTGAACGGCTTCGTTACATAGTCGTCCGCGCCGAAGGAAAGTCCTGCAATTTTGTCGGTGTCCTCACTTTTGGCGGACAGCAGAATAATCGGCACATTGTTGGTTTCGCGCAGCTTCAGCGTGGCGTTCAGCCCGTCAAGTCCGGGCATCATGATATCCAAAATGATGCAGTGGATTTCATGCTTTTTCGCGGCTTCTAAAGCCTCTACGCCGTTCGTCGCCTTGACAACTTCGTATCCTTCCAAATGCAGATAGATTTCCAAAGAATCCAAAATCGCTTTATCATCGTCACAAACCAAAACTGTATACATACCTTTTTCTCCCTTATTCTGTTATGTGCTGTCCCGTCTGTCCATCGCACAGACACGGACAAATTATCCGATATTATCATAACAGATTTTTGCCCGTTTAGAAACCCCCGATTACAGACATTTTATATCCCGATGCTGAGAGTATAGCAAATAATTCTAACAAAACAAGATGCGAAATGGTTACAAGTTTATTAAGGGCGCGCGTTTGTACAACCCCGTAGGGGTGACGGCGGTCTCGCCGCAGAATTTTATCAGATTTCTTGGGCGAACACAGTTCGCCCCTACGGGGTAGGCGGTCATTTTGCATATCGTAGGGACAGCCCTTGTGGCTGTCCGTTTGTCAAATCGGTGCGATATATTTGATTCTCGCGTAGGGACTCTATATAATTTGATGACCGCTTAACGCCGCTCCCTCTAAGAGGGAGCTGTCATACCGTAGGTATGACTGAGGGAGTTGTTCCTTGTCCGTCCGCGAAATCGTATCAAATTTTGCGAGCGGGCGCGCAATGCACGCCCCTACACGTGATTGCCTAACCGTTGATATTTTGCAGAACCTGATTTGCTCGGGTCGTCGAGGACGCCGACCCCTACGGGATGTGCGTTGCCGTTGGTTTGCGCAAAGCCTTGCGGGCTTGACAAACGGGGGCTTTTGAGGTAAAATTTTCGTGCTCAAAAATCTTTTTCATTTGGGCGGTCGGTTCGAAACCATCCCGACCGGCAGAAATGCCGAACAAAACTAAGGAGCAAAAAAATGAATCACAAGAAAACGCTTTTCCTCGTGCAGGGAGCGGTCATTGCGGCGCTGTATGCCGCGCTGACCTACGCCGCGGGGCTTGCAGGACTTGCCTACGGCAATGTGCAGTTCCGCTTTTCAGAGGCACTGACGGTGCTGGCGGCATTTACGCCCGCCGCAATTCCGGGGCTGACTGTCGGTTGTCTGCTCGGTAATCTCGGCAGTCCGTACGGCGCGGCAGACATTATCTGCGGCACGCTTGCCACGCTTTTGGCGGCGCTGTGTTCGTACGGTACGCGAAAAATCCGCATAAAGGGCATACCGTTTGTGTCGCTTATCTTTCCCGTACTGTTCAACGCCGTAATTGTCGGTGCGGAAATTGTACTTTTTCTGCCCGAGGGATTTTCCGTGCAGGGATTTCTGATAAATGCCCTTTGGGTGGGACTCGGCGAATTGGCGGTCTGCTATGCAGGCGGTGTACCGCTGGCGCTTGCGATTGACCGCACACAGCTTTCAAAACTTCTGCAATACAAATAAACAGTTGAACGGCACCGTCCTTTTGTGTTAAAATCATAGAAAAGGGCGGTGTTTTTTATGGCGAAAATCCTGGTTGCAGATGATGAACAATTGATTCGGCAGTTAATATGCGATTTTTTGCACGAAGCGGGTCACACGGCGGTGGACGCCGCCGACGGTGCGGAAGCCGTTCGGCAGTTTCAAAAGAATCCGGATACCGCGTTGATTATTTTAGATATTATGATGCCTGAAAAGGACGGCTGGGAGGTTACGCGGGAAATCCGCGCGCAGTCGGACGTGCCGATTATTCTGCTGTCGGCGCGCAGTCAGGAGTTCGACCAGCTGACAGGCTTTGAGGCAGGCGCGGACGAATATGTTACAAAGCCGTTCAGCCCCGTGGTGCTTGTCAAACGCGCGGAAGCGCTTTTGCGCCGCCACACGGCAGACACAGAACCCGAAATCACAGCATATTGGGGCTTAACTGTGGATACCGTTGCACACGAAGTAAAATACGGCGGCACACCGATTACATTGACGCGAAAAGAATATAATATCCTGATAAAACTGCTGTCGGCAGTCGGGCGGGTATACACCCGAGAACAGCTTCTCGACGATGTTTGGGGTATGGATTATTTCGGCGATACCCGCACAGTGGATTCGCATGTGGCGCGTCTGCGCACAAAGCTCGGCACTTGGGGCGACGCACATATCAAAACAGTATACGGCGTCGGGTATAAGATTCAGGAGAATGAAAATGCATAAAAAATTCCGCAGCATCCGCGTAAAGCTTTTTCTCCAAATCGGCGCTATTTTTCTGCTGGCAGTGCTGTTTTTATTGGCTCTCAACCGATGGTATATGCCCGAAATTTATGCCTATACCACACGGCGCAACATGCGCGAAATTGCCGAACAAATCGATGTGCTTGAACCGTCTGCGGCGGATTTCGGGGCGCGGCTTTCCTCTTTTGAAAAACGGGAAGGCTTGAGCATAGATTTGTACGCACAGGACGGCAGTCAGTTGTATTACGGCAAAGACCCGCTGTTTGTCGCAGGTGGTAAGGTAACTGTCACCGACCGCCGTGAATATAAAGACGGCTCCTATTTTGAAACCCAGCTGTTTGAACGGCAAAACACAAAATTTATTGTATATGTGCGCACGCTGAAAAACGGCAGCACACTGGAAATGTACAGTAAAAAAAGTACGGTGGACGACAATGCGAATTCGGCTGTTTCGGTCATGACCGTGACGAGCATTGCCGCGCTTTCCGCCGCACTGCTGGCAGTCTATTTTTACTCTAAACGGTTTACAAAGCCGCTGATTGAAATGCGCGATGTGACCAAAGGCATAGCGCAGACGGATTTTTCCCGCAAGTGCACCGCTGAAACCGCCGATGAAATCGGGGAGCTTGCAGGCAGTATTAATCAGTTGTCCGCTTCTTTGGAAGAAACTTTAGCGGATTTGAGCGAGAAAAACCGCAAATTGGAAAGCGATATTGCACATGAACAGCGTGTGGATAAAATGCGCAAGGACTTTATTGCCAACGTATCGCACGAATTGAAGACGCCCATTTCCATTGTGCAGGGGTACGCCGAAGGCGCAAAGCTTTTGGCACAGTCGGGCAGCGGCGAAAAAGCGGGCGAATATTGTGACGTTATTGTGTCCGAAGCGCAAAAAATGAATCGGCTTGTTTTGGAACTGTTGGAGCTTTCGCAGTATGAGTCAGGCGGTATGACTGTGCAGGCGCAAAATTTTGATTTGTATGCCTTGGTTGCAGACTACGCACATGCCAATCAGCTGAAATTCAAAGAAAAGGGCGTTGATTTTTCGTTTTCGGTGCCGCAGAATTGTATTTGCTTTGCGGATGCGGTAAAAATCCAAATGGTTTTGAATAATTATATTTCCAATGCCTGTTCGCATGCATCGGGCGCGAAGACCGTTCGGTTGACTGCAAAATTCACGGATGAAACGCACTGCCGAGTTACCGTGTTTAATACGGGAGACCCCATTGCGGACGGAGATATGGAAAAGATTTGGGACAGTTTTTACCGCGCGGATAAAGCGCATTCCCGCCAAGAGGGGCGATACGGGTTGGGGCTGTCTATCGTCAGCGAGATTCAAAAACTGCACAGACAGGCGCGCGGCGTGCAAAACGTCCGAGACGGTGTGGAGTTTTGGTTTGACATACAGCGCGGCACTCAATGAAATTGCAGAGACCGTATCCGAAACGGATACGGTCTCTTTTATAAATGCAGTTGATATAAAAAATGTATTTGATGTAAATGGGTTTTTATTTTGCAGGGGAGCATTGTTTATAGCAACCCGCAGACGCGCGACAGGTGAATGCCCCTACGCAGTTTGCAAAAAATCTGTCATTCTGAGCGAAGCGAAGAATCTCCCACAGTACGAAGCGACCCGCGAACGTAGGGGCGTGCATTGCGCGCCCGCCGAAACATGCAAAAATTTTACGGAACAACACAGAGGTTGTTCCTTCCCCGTGATACAAATTTACTGTGTAAAATATGTGCCTGTCCTGCGCATGCAATTCAAAAATCCTCTATTTTTCCCGCGGTTCGACGGGGATGAATTCGAGCAAATCCCCGATTTCGCAGTGCAGAACGGTGCAAAGCCTTGCCAGAATATCCATATCTACCCGCGAAACGGTATTGTCGCAGTAATGCTTCAGCTGTGTTCTTTGCAGTTCGGCGCGGTGGCAAAACTTGCTTTTGCTGATGCCCGCTTTTGCAATCAGTTCTTCAAGATGTATTTGTATGTGACCGTACGATTCATTCATGGCGCACCTGCCGATGTATCAAAATATTTTATAATATCAATGAAATATAGTTCGCTTTTTTTAATATATCAATTTGCTATCGGTGTTTCGAAGAGAGAACACACAAAACAAGAAAGTCAATGAAATTTAGTTCGTATTTTTTAAATATACCGTTTTGTTACAGAATGTATGTGGGTCGCTGTTGGTTTGTACGAATTTTCTGATTTGCTCGGGCGGATGATGGCATCCGCCCCTACGGTTTGTGAAAAGCCGCAAGTACATACAGATGTGGAAAATCGCTCGGGCGGGCATGGATTTTCTCCGAAAACGGGCACCCTTTTGTCTGCTTCGCAGA
>UQFM01000015.1 GCA_900540295.1 uncultured Oscillospiraceae bacterium | reverse complement strand
ATACTGATCGGTCTCGTGGGCTCGGAGATGTGTATAAGAGACAGACCCAATCCCCCCTTTGCGACAAGATTTTCTTTTTTGGGGTGTTTTCGCTTTTGGAATTGTATTTTTTCGGGTTCTGCTATATAATAGAAAAAAACAATCGGGGGAATTGTTATGCGCCAGTCCAAAAAATATATTTCTTTATTTTTCGCGCTTTTTTTCGCTCTTTCGCTGTTCGGATGCGGTGCAAAGCCCGAAAGCAGCGGTCACGTTTACGGAGAAGTATATACGCGGGAATCCGCGCGCTTAACTGCGGATGCAGACGGTACTTTCCGCATTTTAAAAATCAATGACACGCATTTCCGCAACGGTGTGTGCGAAAATGACGCAAAGACGCTTGCGGAGTTGAAAATCATTTTAGACAACACGCCCTGCGACCTTGTGGTGATGGACGGCGACCTTGTGGAAGGCACGACTTCCGACAAAACGTATAACAAATACCAAGCCGCCGCAACATTCGCGGAGCTTTTGGAAAGCTATGAAACGCCGTGGACATTTGCCCCCGGCAACAATGACGGCGAAAAGGACGGCTCGAACGAGGATTTGATTGCATATCTGTTACAGTATCCGCACTTTTTGGCGGGCAACGCCGAGGGGATTCGCGGCGCAATGCAGTTTTTTATTGATGTGGAATCCACGGACGGCGAATTGCTCCATACCGTGGCGGTTTTGGATTCGCTTTCTCGTAAAATCAAATCCGTAGGACCGTATGATTCCATAAAGGAAAATCAAATTGAATGGCTTTTGCAGGGCGTAAACGAGCGAAAAGTCCCCGCGAGCGTATTTTTCCATATGCCCACCCCCGCGTTTGAAACGGCTTACAGGGAAGGGACGGCTTATGCCGACTTCCCGTTCTGCGACGAATACCCTGTCGGCGACATCAAGGGCAATCAGCTGTTTGACGACAAAACGGCGGACAATCCGTATATCGCGCTCCTTTCGGCGGGGCATGTGCACAGCGACAACCTCGCGTTTTTCCATAACAGCCGTTGGTATCAGTTAAGCAGTCTGGGCGGGTACGGCGCGGTCGGGTCGGACAAGCACGCGCCGTCCTGCACGTTGACAACGGTGTACTGTTTCAGTGAGCGTGCGGAAACTATGTATGCCTTTGAAAAAATTTCGGCAGACGATTTTGCCTGATTGTGCACTGAACCCGTAGGGGCGAACTGCGTTCGCCTGCGGACGGACAAGGATGTCCGTCCCTACACGTGTATCCATTCACTCTGTGTTATATGAGATTCTTCGCTGCGCTCAGAATGACAAACTCGCCGAAATCAGATGGAATTTTACAAAACGTATCATCAAAAGGGGCTGAACATATGGAAACCTATCCGTTATATACCAAGCGGGAAATCAAAGTGACCCCGCAAAAAAAGCATGTTAAATTGGATGCGTATCTCGTCGGCAATCATGCGCCGTGCGTGCTGATTCTGCCGGGCGGCGCATATACCATTGTGTCCGACCATAATGAGGGAAAGCCCTTTGCCGAAGAATTTAACAAACGCGGCTACAACGCGTTTGTGCTGTGGTACCGCGTCAAAGCGGCGGCACGTTACCCCGCGCCGATGGAGGACACGGCACGAGCGATGCAGTTCATTAAAAGCCACGCAAAGGAGTGGGGAATCGACACATCGCATATCGCGCTGATGGGGTCTTCCGCAGGCGGACACTTAGCGGCGTTCTTTGCCGCAGAGCATAAACGCTTTGACGACAGCTACAACGGCACGGTTTACGGTGTAAAGCCGAATGCCTTGCTGCTTTGCTACCCTGTAATTACCATGGGCGCGCTGACGCACAAGGTCTCCCGCCGCCGTCTTTTAGGGTTATTTTCGGGGAAACCAGAGCAAAACGCCGCTTCTGTCGAACGCCGTGTCACCTCGGAATATCCGCCGACCTTTGTTTGGCACAACAAAGACGACACTTCTGTTCCGTACCAAAACAGCGAGCTTTTGGCAGAAGCACTGCAAAGAAACGGCGTACGCCATGAATTGAAGCTGTTTCCGAGCGGCGGACACGGTATCGGTCTGGCAGAAGGCACTTCTGCCGAGAGCTGGTTTAACTCGGCATTCGCCTTTTTACAGGGTGTTTTCGAGAAGTAAAGCAATTTCACTTTACGAATTTGTAAACTGCTTTTTTAAAAATTTACACAGCAAACAGGCGGGAAAGCACAGTAAAAACCACAAAAAGGAAAACAGCGGACAGATTTGTCCGAATATATTCAAGGGGCGCGCGCTGTAATCCCACACGTGCAGTCGGAACACCTTGTTGACGAGCAGTCCGACCAACAGTTCCAAAACCGTAATGATACCGCATCCCATCAAACAGCGTTTATACAGCGGTACATCCTTATATTTTTCGTTGACGCCGTAAATGCCCAACAGTGCCGCACCGCCCGTTAAGCCCATTGTCCAATGCGTAAAGCCGCGGAACAGCACTTCTATCAGGCAATAGACGATTGCACCGAGCGAATATACGCAAAAAAATTCCTGAATTTTTTTCATTTTATCACCGTTTTGTAGTGTACCCGAACAAAGGGATTTCTATACTGCAATACCAAATCACAAGAGGATTTCCAAATGCATGTAAAATTTTATACCCTTGGCTGTAAGGTCAATCAATACGAAACGCAGGAACTGACAGAGTTACTGCAAAAAAACGGTTACACAGTCACTTTGCAGGACGAAAACACCGATGTTTTTGTGGTGAATTCCTGTACCGTTACCGCCGAAAGTGATCGCAAAACACGGCAGACCGTGCGGCGGCTGAAACGCAATTTTCCGCAAAGCGCCGTGGTTTTGACCGGCTGTATGCCGCAGGCATTCCCCGCGCAGGCACAGGCTTTAGACGCGGCGGATATTGTGCTCGGCAACAAAAACAACTGCTTACTGCCCCAAAAGCTTTCCGCGTTTTTCGCATCGCGCGAACGTGTTTTCGCGGTATCGCAGCACCAAAGCGGCGAACCGTTTTTAGGCGATTTGATTACGGATTTCAATGAGCGCACCCGCGCCAATTTAAAAATAGAGGACGGCTGTGACCGTTTTTGCGCCTATTGCATTATCCCCACCGCGCGCGGCAGAGTCCGCTCCAAACCGATTGCGGATATTGCACGCGAGGCGCAAACCTTAAGCGACAAAGGATTCCGTGAATTGGTGCTGGTGGGCATCAATCTTTCCGCCTACGGCAAAGACAGCGGCGAAAGCTTTGCGGATGCCGTGGAAGCGGCGAGCCGCCCCGCGGGAATTTTGCGCGTGCGTTTGGGTTCCTTGGAGCCCGACCATATGTCGGATGAAGTGATTGATGCGCTCTCGAAGCTTCCGAAGCTGTGCGGGCAGTTTCATATCTCCTTACAAAGCGGCTGTGACCGCACCTTAAAGCAGATGAACCGTCACTACACCGCCGCAGAATACCTGACGCTCGCAAAGAAACTGCGCGCGGCATTCCCCGACTGCACACTGACTACGGATATGATGGTCGGCTTTGCAGGGGAAACCGATGCGGATTTTCAGGAGAGCGTGCAGTTTGCCGAAACCGTCGGGTTTGAGAAAATTCACGTATTCCCCTACTCCGTGCGGCAAGGCACGCGCGCGGCAGATTTTGACGGGCAAGTTGAAAAGTCCGTCAAGGAAGCACGCGCCGCCGTACTGCTGGATACGGCTAAGCGTCTGCGCACCGCTTTCTTGAAACGGCAAATCGGTAAAACCGTAGAGGTGCTTTGCGAGCATAAAACCGAAAACGGACAGCATTTCGGCTACACGGCAAATTATACGCCCGTTTTATTTACCGCCGAACACTGCCGTGCAGGAGACCTCGTCCGTGTTAAAATCACCGAAACAGACGGGGAAAACGCTGTGGGAAAGATTCTGTAAAAATTCTTACAAAAAAGTTAACAAGAAAGAAACGCTTTGCACCGCATTCTTACAGAAAAGTAACAATGCGGTGCATTTTGTTGACTTTCGGGCGCAGATTCGGCATAATGGACTTGTAAAAAACTAAAGGAGGTTTTCCAATGATTGAAGTGCAGGGCGTAACCAAACGCTTCGGTGACTTTACCGCGATCAGTGATATCAGCTTTCAAGTGGGCAACGGCTCGCTTTACGGCTTAATCGGCTACAACGGCGCGGGTAAAACCACACTTTTAAAAACCATTACAGGCGTCTATAAGGCGGAGGCAGGGCGTGTGCTCTTAGACGGCGAGGACGCATTCGACAACGAGCGCATGAAACAGCATATGTTCTATGTGCCCGATGACATCTACTTCCAGGCGTATTCCAGCATGGAAAAAATGGCAAAGTTTTACAACGGCTATTATCCCGATTTCAGCTTTGACACCTTTCACAAGCTGGCGGAGGTGTTCGGGTTGGACACCAAAGCGCGTTTGAACGGCTTTTCCAAAGGTATGCAGAGACAGGCGGAAATTGTTTTGGGCTTTGCCACACAGCCGTCGTTTATGCTGTTCGACGAAACCTTTGACGGGCTCGACCCCGCAAAGCGTGCGCTGATTAAAAACATGATTCACGAATATATGGAAGAAAAAAACGCTTCTATTATCGTTTCCTCGCACGATTTGCATGAATTGGAGGGGCTTTGCGACCACTTCGGTCTGATTAACGGCAAAAAGCTTGTCTTAGACGCATCCATTTCCGATTTAAGTCAGAACCGCGCAAAATTCCGCTTGGTATTCTCGGAGGATGTGTCCGAAGCACAGCTCCGACAGCTTGGCATAGATGTGAAATCCTTTAAAAAGGACGGCAAAATGCTCGTGATTACCGTCAAAGGCGATGAGCAGGAAACTGCCGCCAAACTGCAAACGCTCTCCCCCGCGATGGTCGAGAGTCTGCCGCTTTCCTTAGAGGAAGTATTCTTAGACGAAATGGAGGGAACAGATTATGACTTCACGCAAATCTTTGCAAAATAACTTCGGTTATGCCTACCGCACGGGACTGCGGGACAATTCTCTGTTCGCGATTCTGAACACGGTGTTTTTAAGCCTTTTCTTCGCGGTTATGCCGATTATGACTTTCCGCAACAACACCTCGGTAAACAGAGAAACAGGTGATGTTTCCGTTATCAACTTCAAAGAGCAGTTTTCATTTATGTT
Source organism: uncultured Oscillospiraceae bacterium (assembly GCA_900540295.1). Taxonomy (GTDB): domain Bacteria; phylum Bacillota; class Clostridia; order Oscillospirales; family Acutalibacteraceae; genus Fimenecus. The sequence continues at coordinate 27,129 of UQFM01000015.1, read as the reverse complement.
CACACAGGGCATGGAAATATACCGCTATTTCGTGCTTGCGGGGCTCATCGGCGTCGGACTGCTGGTCGGTATTACGACGTTTAAATTCATCACCGGCAAAAAGACCGTCAATGTGTATTACAGCCTCGGCATTAAACGGCAAAAGCTGTTTACCGCTAAGTACCTTTCGGGTCTTACGCTGATTGCGCTTTCCGTGCTTCTCCCGATGCTCGTTTCGCTGATTGCCAACATTTCCGTACTCGGCACGAACAAATTTATGTTCCCCGCATTCGCCTATCTGACGCTCGGTATGTTCTCGGTTGCCGCGGTTTCCTATACAATCACGGCAATGGTGTTCACCTTGGTCGGTACGGTATTTGAAGGCGCGCTGTTCTCGGGAATTTTGATTCTGTTCCCCGAAATCCTGTTCCGCTGTTTGCAGGTTTTAATTGAAAAACTCGTACTCGGCACGCCTTTGGGTACAGATTTTTCCACAAGCAGCATCTATATCGGTGACACTTCCGCTTCACTCACAAAAACCTTTGAAAACTTTAATCCCCTGCGCTATTTGTCAAAAGGTCTGTTCACCTATTCTTTAGCAGACGCAAAAGGCCAGGTCACAAGCTATGATAACGGCGGGGCAGTCGCCTGGAGCGCGCCGAATTTCCTGCCCGTGGTGCTGTGGCTTGCAGTCGTTGCGGTTCTGTTCCTCGGCGGTATGTTTTTCTACAAACGCCGTAAGGCGGAAATCGGCGGCTTCCTCGGCAAAAACCGCGTAATGAACTTCATCGGTACTTTCTTGGTCGGCATTTTCGGCTTCGTCCTCACGTTTGACGTCATGCGCGCAAAGGGTATGGCAGTCGCTGTCGCCGTCGGCGCAGTTGTATTCGCGGTGATTTATGTGGGCTTAAGCTTCCTGCTGCTGCGCAATGTGCGCCAATTCGTAAAGGAACTGCCTGCATTGCCCATACAGCTGGCAATCGTTGCCGTCATCTTCGTATTCTTCGCAACAGGCTATTTCGGCGCGGCAAATAAAATCCCCGAAACGGCTGATATTCAATCGGCGCAAATCACGATGCCCAACACCAATTATGCAATGACGAACACAAGTTACAGCTACCACTATATGATGGGTCTGCCTACGGCGAACACACAGCCCTACGGCGAATACACCAATGAAAAGGATATTGATTTTGTGCGCAATGTGCACGAAAAATTGGTTGCTGCGGGTAAAACGGAGGCCACAAAGCTCGACAGCGATTTCAACGGCAACTATCCCATCTCCGTGAAAATCGTTTATAAGCTGAAAAACGGCAAAGAGGTTTTGCGCTGTTACTACGGCGTGTCGGCGGAAATTCTCAAAGAATTACAAAAAGCGGACGAAACCGATTATCAGCAGTCCGTTTACAAAAAGATTTTCAAGGATGAAGTCAAGGTAGTGGAAATGCCGAAAGAAACCGAGGGTGTACCCGCCGAAACCCGTCAGGCATATGCAGAATATCTCTATATCCGCCAAGTACGCGAGGGCGAGGACGTGCGTCTGTACAACAAAACCCTGAGCACAGAAACGCAAATGGAGCTGACTGCCGAACAGCGTGCAAAGCTGCTCGACTGCCTGTATCAGGATTTATCGGCACAAACTGCGGAAAACCGTTACAATCCTGCCGAAACGCTCGGCGTTATCAGCTTTGTATCTTCAGTGGATGAAGAGACGGGCAAACCTACAACCGTGGCTATAGACAGTAACGGTGCTATGCACGAATATGCAGATTCCGTTATGCCCGAACAGGAGGATGTTTTCTCCGGAAAGTCCATAAACTACGGTCAGCCTGATTTCTTCATCACCTCGGATATGACAAATACCGTGGCGTTCTTAAAATCCGTCGGTTACTATGATGCAATGGTCGGCGACAAGGAGCTGAAAAACGTTTACGGTATACAGGTTTCACAAATGTTTACGCGTTCTTATATAGACGACTGGATTTACTACCGAGAAGACCTTGCCTGCGAATTCCTCTCGGAAAGCAGTATGGATAAAAACGCTTTCACTGAAATTACAGCGGCTGGCGACTACTTCGATGAAAGAGACAAGCCGCAAAACTTCAATTCTTCCGACAAAGCATTGATGGAAGAAATTCGGAAAAATACGGTTACCCGCGCTATGCTCTCCCCCACAGATTATATTGTGGTGCTTGCCTACACAGACGGCACCTACGCGAAAACGTATGTCCGCGCAGACAAAATGCCCGAATCGGCAAAAGCAGGCATTGCAAAGAACGCCCCTGCGGACAGCTACTATCAATAATTCAAACTTGTAAAAAGCAAAAAGAAGCCGCCCCCGCCCGAACAAAACCTGTTCGGACAGGGGCGGTTGTTTATATAGTAGGGGGCGGTTTCGTGCAGACGTACCTTGTGCTATGGGAGATTCTTCGCTAACGCTCAGAATGACAGTTTTTTGCAAATTTATAGGAGCGGGTTATTCCCCTGACAGGGGAAATGTCTGCGAGGCAGACAAAAGGGTGCCCGTTTTCGGAGAAAATCCACGCCCGCCCGAGCAAGGTTGGATTTTGTAAAAATCAACGGTGATGCACTAATCTGTCGGGGTCGGCAACCCGCAAACGAACAGCCGCAAGACCTGTCCCTACGATATGAAAAACATCTGCACCAACCCGTAGGGGCGATTCACGAATCGCCCGCAAAAATTTCTGCGAACCGTAGGGGCGTGCATTGCGCGCCCGTCGAAATTTGATAAGATTTTGCGGACGGACGAGGAACAACTCCCTCAGTCACGGCTACGCCGTGCCAGCTCCCTCACAGAGGGAGCGGAAATAGGTTTGCTAATTATAACGCCCCTACGTGTACATCAAATTTACTTTGTTCTGTTGGAAATTCTTCGCCTGCGGTGCAGAATGACAAGGTTTTGCAAACTTCATCTCTCCCCCAGTCACGCCTACGGCGTGCCAGCCCCCTCGTCAGAGGGGGCAATATTGCTCGCTCTCGGAATTTGATTTAATTGACGGTTCAGTTCCAGCAGCTCGTCCTTTTCAACCTGTACGCCTGCTGTACCGAGCAATCCCGTCAACCGCAGAACAGTAAATCCGCCGAGCATTTTGAGCATATCCGCCCCCATTGTAAAGCCCGCGATTTTTTCGCCTTTGCCCTTGCGGTTCAAGGCTTCGGCGAATGTGAAAAATATCTTTTTTCCTTCGTCGGTTTCCAAAATCTCGCTCAATTTGTCATTTAACGAAAAATACCCCTCGGGTGCGGTGATGTCAAACCAGTTGAGAACCGCACCTTTTTCTTTCAGACGGTATTTTTCGGGGAAGGAATCGACCTTTTGCAGTACAAATCCATCCGTTACCTCGCCCGCAACGGCTTCTATACGCGATTCTCCGATATTCGGCACATCGAAATAGAAGAAATGCTCCCTGCTTGTCTGTCGGTCTATGCTTTCGCCGTTTCGGAACAGCTCGACCGTCGGCAGATTGGAATACACGGTGACCTTTGTCACCTCTTCGGTGCGTTCCGTGTATCGCTTGCCGCAAATGTGCACAAACGGCTCATCGGACAGCCACGCCTTATACGCATAAAACGCATCTTTTTTATATTTTCGGTCAAAAGTCACAAGTCCTTTGTGATTTTGCCCGTTTTCGCCACCCTCATTTCGTGCGTCCGCACCGAAATCAAACATATTCCACACGTGCGTTGCCCATAGATACGGTCTTGTGAACAGCTGTTTAATCAGTTCCTCATGGTAATAGGCTTGGTATTCCTCGGTATAATCCCCCTGCACAGGGTCCGATGTGTGCCAGTCCAGACCCTCACAGCCGTATTCGCTCACACCGATGGGCAAATCGGGAAAGGTTTCGTGAAAACGGTCGAGCCACGGACCGTTCATTGCCGTGTCGCCGCCGTACCAACCGAAATAGTGATTGTAGGAAATGACATCAGGAATCTTTAAATACGGATCGTGCATATCACACATTGATACAACCGCAACCGTTGTCGGGCGTGTCGAATCTAACTCGTGCGCCAAAGCGTTTAAGTGCTTGTGGGTTTCCAGCAAATCCGCATCCGAGCCGTTCATCGTGATTTCATTGGAAAGTCCCCAAACGACAATACTCGGGTGATTGTAATTCTGTACAATCAGTTCGCGCAGCTGTGCTTCCGCATTTTCGGACGCTTTCGGCATATGCTTTGAAATATACGGAATCTCCGCCCAGACAACCAATCCCCGTTCGTCGCAAAGGTCGTAAAAATATCGGTCATGCTGATAATGAGCCAACCGAACCGTGGTTGCCCCCAGCTCGCAAATCAAATCCATATCTTCTTCGTGATGTTCGGGCAAAAGCGCATTGCCGAGCCCCCATCGGTCCTGATGGCGGGAAACACCGCGCAGCGGATACGGTTCGCCGTTCAGAATAAAGCCCTTTTCGGCATCGATACGGAAACTGCGGCACCCGAATCGAGCGGACACACGGTCAAGCACTTCGCCGTTTTCCCGCAGCTCGGCACAGGCAGTATACAGATACGGACTTTTTCGTCCGTGCCAAAGGTGTACCTTCGGAATTTCCATGGTGACCTCGGTACAGTCGGCGGTACAGACCGCTTCGGAAACGTGCTTGCCGTCTCTGTCCTGCAAACAGTAAAAAAGGGACTGTCCCTTTTTTACGGAATTTAAGAACACCTGCACGCGCACCTGCGCGCTGTCGCCCTGTACCGTCGGCGTAACGGCAATGCCGCTTCCGCCGTAATATTCAAGGTCGAAGTGTGCGTCGCTGACCGCAATCAGATTGACGTCGCGGTACAGTCCGCCGTAAAAGGTAAAGTCCGCCATTTGCGGATATACCGTTTCGTTTTCACCGTTGTCCACCGAGACGACCAACAGATTTTCCTCCTGCAAGGCTTCGGAAATTTCCGTACGGAATGTGGAATATCCGCCGTCGTGTCTGCCGATACATTCGCCGTTCCAATACACCTGTGCCGAAGCATTCGCACCGCAAAATTCCAAATAATACCGTGCGTTTTGAGGCAGTTCGGATTTTAAAATCTGCTTGGCATAATAACAAGTGCCGCGGTAGTAATCGTTCCCGCCGTCCTGCCCGTCAATCGCATTCCATGTGTGCGGCAGATTGACAAACACCCAGTTTTTCGGAAATTCCGCAGGTACTTCTGCCGCCTCTTTGGAAAACGCCCATTTGTGATTCAGATTTACCGTTTGCCGCATAGTCTGTCTCCTTACTCTTGCTCATGTTTTTTACGAAGTTCTGCCACATTTGCGTCCACCTGCTTTTTATGCAGCGGATACCAAAACCACAGTATCAGCGCCAGCAAGGTAAATCCAATCGCAGGCACAAGCGTGGAAATGTTGTAAATGCCCCGCAGAACCTCGGCAGTCTGTTTGATGCCCTGCTGTGCCGTGCCCTCGCTGTATCCGATTGCCGTCAACAGCCAGCCGACCATACCCGCCGCCAACGCCTGTCCTAATTTGCGCGCAAAGGAATACATGGCGTATACCGAGCCGTCTTCCCGAATGCCGTTTTTCAGCTCCGAATAATCAATGACGTCGGTAATCAGCGCCCAGGAAACCATGGAGAATACGCCGAGTCCCAGCCAGCAAAGCATTTGCAGTCCGACATAGACCCAGACATTTTGCGGGTGCCACAAAAACATCAGCACACAAACCGCCGCCGCAAACAGATTGGACGCCACGCTGACCTCTGCTTTGCCGAATCTTTTGGCAAGCGGTTTTGCAGTTAATGCGGCAACCGTCATGCCGAGCATCATCATCAAGGTGGAAACCGACTGCGCTTTTGCATTGCCGTAATAATCGGGGAATACGTAATTTGCCATATTCTGCATAGTCAGCTGTGCCAAAAGCATGACAACCGACGCGGCGATGATGGAAATCAGCGCACGGTTGCGGAAGGCGTTTTTCAGCATTTTCCCCACGGAATTCTCCTGAAATACATCTTCCGACACTTTCGGGCGCACCCGTTCCGTCACAAGAAAGTAACAAAGCAGATAACAGAGGATGGCCAACACGGAGAATATGCCTGCCGCAAGCGTCACCCGACTGCCGACCAGGACTTCTTTCCCTGTTTCGGCATTTTTTTGATAGGCAATCAGCGGCAGTCCAACGCCGATGACCGCCCCTGCAAGCATACCGCCCATGGTACGGAAGGTAGAAAGGGACTGTCGGTCGCCCGGGTCTGCGGAAATCGCCGACGCCATGGAACCGTACGGAATGTTAATGGAAGTATAAAAAACAGAACCCCACAAAATATACGTTACACACAAATACCCGATTTTCAGCCATTGCGGCGCGTCGGACAGCGCGCTTTGATAAATCAAAAACGAAGACACCGCCACAGGACCGCACATGCGCAAAATCCACGGTTTGAACTTGCCCTGCGCGTTGCCTTTGTGACGGTCACAGATTCTGCCCATGGTCACATCGGTAAACGCATCGGCAAAACGGGCAATCATCATGACTGTACCGACAATCCCCGCGCCCACACCCATCACATCGGTGTAAAACTTCATTAAAATCATGGTGGACAGAATAAAGGTAAAATCGTTGCCGAAATCCCCGAATAAATAACCCAGCTTGTCGCGTATGCCGAACGGACGGACGGTCTGCTGTTCCATAGAATTCTTCCTTCCTGTACATAACTCTGCAAAAAGTATGCCCCGAAAGAAAAGAAAATATTTACTTGACAGGCAGTCGGATTTTTGCTACGATATATACATAGATATTCGATATATAAAGATGTTCAAGGTATAGGAAAGGAGTATGTACAATGCGAATCAGCAAAGAACTTGCCAAAGGGAGTACGGGGCTTTTGGTGCTCGGCGTACTTTCCAAGCACGAAATGTACGGCTATCAAATCATTAAAACCGTGGAACTGATGAGCGAAAACGTCTTTCAGATGAATGAGGGTACACTGTACCCTATTCTACACGCACTGGAGAGAGAAGAATTTTTAACCGCATATTGGGCGGAAAGTAAAGAAACGGGACGCAAACGAAAATATTACAAAATCACCGAAAAAGGCATAAAAGAACTGTCCGAGCAAAAGCAGGAGTGGGATGTGTATCAAAAAGCGGTCAACCGCGTGCTTGGCAATGCACAGAGTTTTGCCTGATATTACATTGTTTCGGAAGGGGGAAACAATATGGAGATACGCTTTCAGGAATACATCGACTATGTTTGCGGCGGGATTCGCAGTAAGCACGCGCGCGCGGAAGTTGCGGACGAGCTGCTGTCGCATTTGGAGGAACGCTATGAGCAGAGTCGCGCTTGCGGGCAGGATGAAATTATTGCCGGCAAACTTGCGACAGAGCAAATGGGTGACCGTGAAAAACTGCGGCAAAAATTCGCCGCACTGTACCGTTTTTACACGCCCGACTATCTGCGGACGGCGCTCAACTGCCTGCTGTTCGGTCTGCTTTTTATTTTCACACGGATAAATCTGTTTGCCTATGCCGACCGCATTTTGCCGTTCGTCGGGCAAATTCTGATTTTATATGCCCTGTACCGTCTGCACAGCATCAACAAGCCCATAAAAATTGCCGCGCGGATTTATTTGGTTTATCTTTTCATGGACAATCTACGGTTGTTTTTATCGCTGTATTTTGCGCCTGACCGTTTATATGTATATGTAATCGGCGTAATCGCTGTACTGTTGCTCACGGCGGCATATACCGCACTGTTTTGGGGCCTGGAGGAAGCCTGCTGTACCAATACCGTATACGGAGACAAGCCTCCGCATCTGATGCTCTGCGCGCTGTCGCTTTGGTGGACTTCATTTTGGTTTTGCGTGCTTGCAACAAACGGTGAACCGATTCCCGATACGGATTGGGCATGGTTCGGCACACAAACGGCACTTCCGCTGTGCATCACCTATTTCGGATTTCGGCGTGCGAAGCGAATTCTGTGTCACAACGACCCCGAATTTTCCCTTCAGCATTTGCCGACCAAACGCGGCAAGCGCATTTTCGGCGCTGTGCTTTGTGCCTTTTTACTGCTTCCGTTTGCCTCTATGTGCTGTGCGGCACTTCGCACGCCGTCAGCCGAGCTGTACAGCATAACCGACACCGCAGAAACGGCAGAAACTGTCGCGGCGGCGCGTCAGCACGCGCTGGATTTGGGTCTGCCCGCGGCTGTGCTCAATGACTTGCCCGACAGTGAAATACTGCGCTACCGTTCCGCACAGCATATGGAAACGGAAAATATCTACAAAAAATCCGAATTGACCTGCACCGTCTATATTTTTTACACGATGGAGCAGTGGACGTCGGACGGTGTGCATCTTTCCGAAGCCGTGCGCATTTTATATGCCATTAACGATTTTGATGCACAAAAAGTACATCTGCGCGACGGCTTCTACTTTTGGTTTGACGCCGATGATTTTCGCGGATATTCTGCACAAGACGGACAAACCTTTCATCTGATTTTAGGCGAAAAGGACGGTAATATTTACCGCGCACAGCCGTTTCTTTCTTATCCGAGTGACAATAATTATGTCGGCGCACGTGCAGGTTTCGATTTTGCATTCCCGAAACACAGCGAAAACCGACGCGCGTATTTTGCAAATTCCGCTGTGATGCAGGATTACGGTTCATCCAAAATCACCTCTGTCAGCGGCGAATACTACCATCAGTTTTTCCCGTTGTATATAGAACACAGAAACCACAAAGAACGTGCCGAAGCGCGTTTTTCATACCGTGTGTTCTATTCGGGGCTTCACTCAACTGTTGACATTCAGCAGTATGACTGTTCCTTTGATTACCAGCCCGCATTTTACGGCGTAAAAGGAGAATGGCGGTTTGTAGAAAATACGGAAGCTTCGGAAGAACAGTCATCTTGACCGCAAAACAAAAGAAGCAGTGTTCCCGATATGGCGGAATACTGCTTTTTTATATAACCATAACATATTCGCCTTCCATTTTGGCAGTTATGTCGAATTTAAGGGCTTTACTTTGTCTAAAAAGCTGATTTTATGCTATGCGTATTGACATTTTTCGAATTCAGTTGTATGGTTAGTTATAGAAGTAACTAACCAATCCGATATTTTGCAGAATACGGCAGGAAAGGAGACTGAAAATGCTGTTTCGCTTTGACGGAGATAAACCCATATATCTGCAAATCGCCGAGCAGTTAGAGGATGCTGTTTTCACGGGAATATATCCCGAGGAAACACAGATTCCTTCCACAACGGAAATTTCTGCATCAGAGCGAATTAACCCTGCAACCGTGCTCAAGGGCATCAACATCTTAGTCGAGCACGGCATTCTCTATAAACAGCGCGGCATCGGTATGTTTGTCCGCCGCGGCGCAAGAGAAAGCATTTGCCGAAAACGGCAAAAAGAATTTGTTTGTCAATTTATTCAACCGCTGATTTCCGAGGGAGAAAAGCTGGGGCTTACCGCCGAGGAAATTTGCAATCTCATTCAAAAGGGGTATGGAAATGAGTCTTGAAATTCGGCACTTAACCAAATACTACGGAAAAACACAGGCACTGAAGGACATCTCGGTCACATTTCATGAAAACAAAATTTACGGGCTGTTCGGGCGGAACGGCGCAGGCAAAACAACCATGCTGAACATCATTGCCAACCGCATTTTCTCGCCTTACGGCAACGTACTGCTGGACGGTGAACCGACAGAGGAAAACGACAAGGCACTCGCAAAGCTGTTTTTGGTCAACAGCGACAATCTGTTCCCGAAGCGCATGACCGTCGCAAAAGCATTCGGACTTACCAAACAATTTTACAAGGAATTCAACATAGAAAAAGCCGCGGCTTACGCCAAGCAGTTTCAGCTGGGACTGCATACGCGTGTCGGCGCGCTTTCCACAGGATATCAAACCATTTTTAAAAACATTTTGGCACTGTGCATGGAGGTGCCGTATGTTCTGATGGATGAACCCGCGTTGGGTCTGGACGCCAACCACCGCGATTTGCTTTACAAACTTCTGCTGACGGAATACAGCGAGCATCCGCGTACCTTTATTCTTTCCACCCATTTAATTGACGAAATCGCCGCCGTGATTGAGGATGTGGTGATTTTAGACGAAGGACGGATTTTGGCGGATGAAAGCTGTGAATCCCTGCTGTCGCGCGGGTACACGGCAACCGGCGAAAGCCGTGCCGTAGAGGCATTTGCGGCAGATAAAAACGTCATCGGGAAAACAACGGTCGGCGCATTTTTATCCGTCAATATTTTAGACGAAGCGCGTCCCGACAGTGTACCCGATGGCATTACCCTATCGGCACTGGATTTGCAAAAGCTGTTTGTCGCCATGACAGGCGGTGCGGAGGCAGAGCAATGAAAATGCGCGCCGCCTTAGGGTATTCCGCAAAACCGATGGCAATCGGCTTGGGAATTCTGTTTTTCAGCACTGCGCCACTGCGATTCACGCCGATAGCAAGCACCGTGACACCTGTGGATATGCTTTTCTTCTGCCTGATGGGCGCACTCACTTTTCCGCGCCGTACGGATATACTGATGCAATGCGGTGTTTCGCGTGAAAAGCAATATACCGTTTTGTGGGGACTCAGCCTTTTTGCCGTAGCGGCAGGTGTTTTGGATGCCGTCCTGCAAGGCCTCGGTTCTTTGGTTTATAATGCATCCTACGAAATCGGTGTCACCAATGCAGTTACCTATTTCCGCACATGGTACACCGTGTCGGAAAGCATCCTGCTGTACAGTCTCGTTTCCGTACTGCGAAACATTGCCGCGCTGTTTGCCGGAAATCTTACGGGCATTCTCGCTTACAGATTCCTGCGCACAAACAGCCGTTCCCGTATCATTTTGCCTTGCGTCCTCGCAGGCTTCGTCCTTCTTAGTATAAACGCAATTCCTTATGTGCTTTACACGAATCTGGGACACACAGAATCACCTTTCATTGCGGAGCAGTTTATGGATTCTCCACTGCGCTGGACTCTGTATTTCTGGTCGAAAATCTTCTTATTGCCGCTGTCCGAGTACGGGGATTCCGTTTTGTTTGCCGTTGCCATACCGCTGTTTTATACGGTAATTCTGACGTCGCTTTGCTGTATTCTTCTGCGAAGCCTACCTGTAAGGAGGGGTTCCAATGCGTAAAATTACTTGGATTCTCCCGACTGTCTGCATTGTACTTGCCGTGATTTTCAGCTTCGGCAGTATACTGCTGTTCTCGCCTGCGCTTATAAACAGCAACAGCTCTAAAGAATACGATTTGCAAACCATCAACGGCACCGAAAAAACCACGGTGTGGACGCAGGACGAGCGCGCGCACAACCTGCTGTGGTGGCAGGCACAGCACGCAAGCCGCCCCTACCGTTTTTTGTGCCTGCAATATTTATTAGACGCCTACTATGCGCCGCTGTCCGACTGGAGTTACAAACATCCCGAAACCGGAAACGAGGTCTATCGGCTTGCACTGCCGCTGTATGAAGAGGAAACCGAAGATTTTCTCTATAGCGGCGGAACAACTTGGAGTTCCGATTGGAGAAATACCTTGGGAAGCGGCGGTTTCCGCAAATATAATTCCTTAGACAGCGATTACGGAAATATTCATTTGCAGTATGCAGTGTATCAATATCTGCATTTAGACAAGGAACTCGGTAAGCAAACATATCTGGAATTTGCCGACAGCACAGACGACCACTACTATTGCGACCGATTTTTGAAATTTGTCACCACGGCGGAAAAATCCGCGCCCGAGGACATTGCATGGGCAAAATCGGAAGCACTGCGTGCGGAAACGCTGTTGCTTGCGGAATATGAGGCAGATAAAGCACGTGCGCAGGCAGTATTGGAAGCCCGCACGACGCAGATAGAAGACGGCACATATACGGACATCAGTATATCCGATTGGTATGCCGATAGCCATAGTATATATACGGTTTACTCCGAACAGCAAATTGAAATGAAGTGTCAAACTCTGCGCGCCATTGCCGAACCGTCTTAACCAACTGAGAAAGGATGGGGACTTATGAAAAAATTCCGTGCTGCCGTTTGGCAGTATTATAAACGCTTTCTGCCGCTGTTTATTGTGTGCATATTTTTCTCCCGCCTGTTACAAGGTCTCGGACGCGGTCCGCTCGGCTTCCCGTTTATGACACCGTTTTTCTTCCTGTTTGTGCTTTGCACAGGCAACACCCTTGACCGCCTGTTTTTACAGATGCAGATACCGCGCTGCACACAGCAAAAAGCCTTTTGGGCATTTCTGCCTTCTGCATTACTCGGCGCAGAAGCAAGTGTTTTTATCGCGCACATGCTTTCCGACGGTATAGAAAACAGCAAACACGGCAAACTGTTCACCGAGTCAAATTATTTTCAGACCTCTCTGTTCGGCGAAGAAATTTTCGGCGGCAGTATGGCGCGCATCACTTGGCTTTCCTTCCTTTTGTGCGCACTTTCCTTACTGGTTGCCCTTCTCGCGGCACGGGTTTTGTTTGTATTTTGGAAAAGCGCCGCATGGAAAAGTCTGCTGCTCCTCGGTGTTTATCTGCTTGCGGACTTCGGTCTGCGCTGGTTCACAGCGTATTCGGAATACACGGCAGATATGTTTTTACTTGAGGGACTGCACACCTTCCTTTTCGGCAATGCATACGCCGCACCGTCTTTGTTCTGCGCAAAAGTAGTACAACTGACTGTACTTTCTCTCTGCCTCAGCATAGGAAACCGCTTCGGCAGCAAAGAACAGCATAAAGAAAATTTCCAAGGCAAAACCGTTTTTACGGTTTTGCGCGGTGTTGCAGTATGCGCAGTAACCGTACTCGGCATATGCGCCGTTTATTACTGTACACCCGTTGCAGTCAACCATTACGAAATTGACGAACAGGTATTTGAAACTCGCAAGCAACCACACGCCTACGCCTACACGGCTACAGATTTCTACATTTCAAAAAATTTCCTGCATCAACCCGATGAAAAAGCCTATCGGCTGTTACAGACACAGGAAAAATTTGCGGAAGAACCGTATCAACTCCATATTGCGCGCCACATAGCAGATAAATATTACGCACCGCATACAAACCTGCCGTATACCGATTTTGAAAGCGGCAAGCGGTATTATGAAATATATTTAAACGCCCGCAACAACTTCAACTGTACAGACCGTGTAGTAGAAGAGGCCGGCGAAATATTTTCAGAACTGCAATTCCCCGCAAGTGACGTATCCAGTATATACTGCCGCTGGCTGTATGACAACGGCAAACACGAAGAGGCATTCGCATATTACAAAGCCATTCCGAAAGAAAATCCCGAACGCTGGCTGCCCGCGCTCGGCGGCTACATAGATTTACCCGCCTATTTGGATGCGCCGTCGGCATTCAATAATTTTCTGTGGTATTTATATACAAATCCCAATCAGGAGGACGCCGTATTTGCCGCACAGGAAATTGTGCCGCTGATCAGCCATAAAACCGTGCTGACTGACGCCGATAAGGGCATCCGTCAATTTTCCGCACTTTGGGATTGCGCAAAAAGCGACGCGGTACGCGCATATCTTGCAGAAGCCTTGGTTCCCTTTGCCGCGGAGATACTCGACAACACGGCTCCGTATTTAGATAAACCCGATGTTCAGAACATCCGTACAGAACTGAAACAACTTTGCGAAAAAGCAGGTGTGGAAGACCGCCTGCCGAACGGCATATAACGGAAAGGAGGAAGTTCCGTGAAATTTCGAACCGTTTTGAAAACACTCTGCAAACCCATGCTGTATGCTGTAAGCCTTTATGCACTGCTTCAGCTTCTGCTGATTTTTCTGTATTTATGCGGCGCAGACAGCGAGTTTTTTTCCGTGTTCTTTTATGCACCGTTTTCAAATTCACCCGCACTGCTTGCGGGGCTTGCGATTTTACTCCCCTTTCGGGACTGCAACCGCGTATTTACACAATGCGGCGTTTCCCGCACACATGCTTTTTACGCCTACCTTTGCCTGTTGCCTGCCGCACTGTTATTTGCAGGCATACAGCTCCTTGCGTTTTCCGTACTGTTTCCGGAAAGCTATGCTGTTATCGGCTATGCATTCACATATGCACAGCCCTCTGCAGCCCTTTATGCATGGAGCATTTTCCTGTCTGTACTGCGGTATATGGCGCTTGGGTTTATGCTCGGTGCCATTCTGCTCCGTCTTCCGCAAAAATCCATATTTCTTCTGATTCCTGCCGCAGGCATTTGCGGATATATATATTTCATGCTTGTCATGGTATACAGTGAAGGCGGCGGATTCGGATACTCCCTGTTCGGTTCCCTTTTCTTTTTGGAAAATGCAATGTTTCCCGCAATCGCGCTTGCCGCACGCGACCTTTCGGCGGCGGTCATTTTCCTGTCCGTCGGACGTCTGCTGATGCGCGGCGCGCCCGTGAAAAGCTGAAAGGGGGGAAAGCAAATGACCAAACGAAGCCTGATTGTACCGATTGTTTCCATTGCGCTTGCCGTTATGTTCACACTCGGCTATCTGTTTTTACTCACGCCGAGCGGCATTTACAAAACAGAATACAAAACGGATGGCAAGCTGTGTCCGAATGAAACTGCATTCCGCCTTTTGCAAATGCAGTTGAAAATTGTGCCGAACGTCTGTAAAAACGAATATTATGAGCATCTTTTAGATGTTTATTACCGTCCTGGCACTGAATTTACTTATGTGGATAAAAAAGATGCGCCCGCTGTATTTGAAGCTTATTTCGAAAATCGGCACATGCTTTCTTCTGATTACTGCACAGTGCCCTCTTTCCCGAAAAAGGAATTTACCGATGATAACAATCAAACCTTCTCTCCCCGTTCGGACGATGATTGGTTTGTCCTGTATTGCCAAGGGTTGTATGCCGCAGGCGAGCGCGAACGCGCAAAGCAACTATACACAGACCATTTCGACAGTGCAGAAAACCACATGTACTACCGTTATTTCATTGTCGGACTGTTGCAGGACAGAGATACGCCGCCCGAAGATGTACAATGGGCAAAAGCGCAGATTGATTCGCTGATTACAGCCATTCAGACAGAAGAAGCCGCTTATCAAAACAACCCATCCGATTATCCGGGGTCTCCGTACCGATTTGAGCATTACGCAAAAACAGCCATTTACGATTTGGAACGTTTCAAGTAAAACAGGTATAAAATGCTCCGCCGCAGCGTTTTTTCTGCGGCGGAGTGTTTTATATTCGGATGAACAAATTCCTCGGCGGCGTGCCTGATGTCGCGCTGTCAACCGAAGAATTGCAGAATCTGTATAACACGGAATCCGCTTTAAACGTATGCCGTTTACCGCAGGATACAGTCTTGTGGCGCGGTACGGAAAGCCGATTTTTAGACGGATTCGATGTTTTGCCGAAAAGGCTTATAGAATGGAAAAAACATCGATTGTCTTATAAAGGCTTTGCATCTACCAGCATTCTGAAGGATGCGTCCTATATGGGGCAGTCCAATAAAAATGTACAGTTGGTACTCGTAAAGCGAGGCGGTCAGACAGGCGCGGCGTATGTAGAGGAAATCTCCTACAACAAGGCAAACGGATTGCCGTCTGAATACGAAGTTTTGTTGCAAAAAAGCGCAGAATACAGTATAATAGAAGCACAGATATTTAAGGGAAAATATATCATTGTAGCGGAGGTGTTATAAAATGACTGATGAGGAACGCATCAAAGAATATGCAAAGGCTTGTGATGAAGCGCACAGCCATTTGGAAGCACCGTTGCTTGGAGAGGTTCTCACTCCGCTTTGTGTTAGCTGTACGCATATCGATATGAAATACGGCACATGGGATGAACCTATATGCGACATATTCGGAGAATCCCCTATTTATTTGGATTGTCATCATTTCGATTGCCCTAAATACAAGCAAATCCCTAATATAGATGATTCCTATTTACCCAAGCATATGCGCAAAGGAAAATAATCTCTTAATTCAATAATCACAGCGTCTTTGGTTTACCAAGGGCGCTGTTTTTATACCCATTTTTAAGAAAGGAGCTAAAAATCATGGCAAAAGAAGAAAAGAAACCGTCCGAGGAAAAGGCAAAGGATTTTCCGCCCGCCGAATCGGAGGAGAAAAAAGAAGCCCCCGCCGATACGGAAAAAGACAAAA
Source organism: uncultured Oscillospiraceae bacterium (assembly GCA_900540295.1). Lineage (GTDB taxonomy): Bacteria > Bacillota > Clostridia > Oscillospirales > Acutalibacteraceae > Fimenecus. The sequence continues at coordinate 11,068 of UQFM01000015.1, read as the reverse complement.
CCGACAGTGAAAACCCGCCCGCAGAATCGGCGCAGGACAAGCCCGATAAGGTACAGGCGGACGAGGACAGGAAAACACCCGCCGAAGCGGAAAAACCGTCTGAAACGGACGCAGAGAAGCCCGCAGAAGCAGACGGTGAACCGCCTGCGGAACAATCCTCGGAAAGCGCAGAACCCGATTCTGCCGAAGCAAATCAGTCCCCTGCCGCAGAAGTACCCGCGCAGAATACGGAGCTTTTGGAAGTCAAAGCGCAGTTAGCCGCCTACAAAAGCGGTGTGCGCGGCGATGTGGTAGAGGATGCGGTCTGTCTTGCCGTGCACGATGCACAAAAGGCGGGCGAGCTGACCGAGAAAACCGTCGCCGAAGCCCTTACAGGTGTTTTGGAACGCCACCCCGAATGGAAAAACACGGCGGAAAACGCCGCAGGCTTCCGTGTCGGTGCGGACGGTTCGCAAAAGCCCCCTGCGTCAGACGACGCTATTGCACAGATTTTCGGTAACAAATAACAAGGAGGTAAACACAAATGCCGAATACAGTCAACTACGCAACCCAATTCGAGAAAGAGATTATGCAGAAATACAGCCGCGAGCTGTTGACTGCCGACCTCACCACCCAAAACGTGACCTTTGTGGGCGCAAACAAAATCAAAATCCCCTTTGTATCTGTCACGGGGTACAAAGACCACAGCCGCAACGGCGGATTCAACCGCGGAACGGTGCAGAACCAGTTCATGGAAAAAACCCTCTCCTTTGACCGCGACATTGAATTCTTCGTGGATGCAATGGACGTGGACGAAACCAATCAGGCGCTTTCTGCGGCGAATATCACCAATACCTTTATCACGGATCAGGATGTACCCGAAACCGACTGCTACCGCCTTTCCAAACTGCACACTGATTTCACCGCACTCGGCGGTACGGTCACGCAGGACGCCGTCACGGCGGCAACTATTCTCGACAAATTTGACACGCTGATGGAAGAGATGGACGAGGACGAAGTCCCCGAAGAGGGCAGAATCCTCTATTTAACACCGCACATTTACACCATGCTCAAGCAGGCGGAAAAAATCACCCGCAGCTTGGATGTGACACGGCAGGCAAGCATTGACCGCCACGTCCGCAATCTCGACGAGGTTAAAATGGTGCGCATTCCGTCGAACCGCATGAAAACCGTGTACGATTTCACCGAAGGGTTTAAGCCCGGTGCGGCGGCGAAGCAGATGAATATGATTTTGGTGCATCCGAAATCGGTTATCGCTTCGCAAAAGCACAGCTACATTAAGCTGTGGCCGGAGGGAACGCACACAAACGGTGACGGCTGGCTCTATCAGAACCGCAAATACGGCGATTTGTTCCTGATTGACAACCGTGTGCAGGGCGTAAAAATCAACCTTGCGCCGAATGCATAAAGGAGGTATCTTCAAATGTTTGCAGTCAAAGGAAACAAGCAGTACACCATTGAAGCGCGCGAAAAATCCGCATTTATCGCCGACGGCTTTGATATTCTCGATGACAGCGGCAACGTAATTGCCGAGGGCGCGGGCAAGCAGGTCTCTGCCGCCGCACTCAAAGCCGTGCAGGCGGAAAACAAAAAGCTGAAAGCGGAAAATGCGAAGCTCAAATCCGAACTCAAACAGCTTACAGCGGGCGAAACTAAGAAATAACGGGGGCGGAATAATGACGCCTTACGTTACCGCAGAGCAATTCAAGAAACGGTTTCCCGAAACGGATTTGACCGATTGGGAAATTGAAAATTTATTAAAAGCCGCAAGCTTAGATACGGACGCGCTGACCTTTAACCGTATCACCGCCTGTGGCTTTTCCCGCTTAACCGCATTTCAGCAAGAACGCATACAGGAAGCCGTGCTGTTGCAGGCGGACTTCCGCACGCAGAACGCAGAACTGTTCGACAGCGCGATTGCCGCTTACAGCCTCGACGGGGTTTCCGTCACATTCGATAAGTCACGCATCATATCTGTCGGCGGGGCGGTGACCTCGCTTTCCGTGTATTCTGTGTTAAATCAAAGCGGGCTTTGTGTAAGGAGGCTTTGATATGCGTTATCCGCCGCTTGTGCCGCCGCGCCTTTGCCATACACGCGTCAGGGTAACCCTGACGGGCGGGCTTGCGATGTCGGGCGGTATAGAAATTCTTGGCACGGTTTTCGCGAAATGTAACCTTACATTCGGTACAAAACAAAGATTTACCGCAGAAAAGCGCATTGTCACGATTGCGGGTACAGCGTTGTTTTCGGGCGACCCGTTCCCCGACGTTGAGAATCCGACAGGCGAGCTTGTGACTGTAAAAAATGCCTGTTTGGAAACCGAACGCGGCGAACTTTTAGAAGCGGAATGTGGCGAAGCACTGACCGCTGAAACACCGTTATTCGGAAAAACCTACCATATTTTCCGCACTGTGAAAGAACACAATCCCGACGGCACAGTCAACTACACACGATTGGAGTTGGTTTGATGGCAAAGGCGCATGTACAAATACGACTCAACCAAGGCACGGTAACAAACCTTGTCGGCGCACTCCGAACCGCGGCATATAAAACGATGCTGGATGTGCAGGACGACCTTGTCACGTCACAGCGAATGCCGTTTGACATCGGTACAATGCAAAATGCAGAAACCTTTGTTGTGATGGGCTACGGCAAGGAAATCCGCGCCACACTGATGCACGGCACACCCTATGCGCGGTATCAGTATTACGGCATTTCCATAAACGGCAACGCGCTCAATTACCAAACGGTCAACAATCCGAATGCGGGGGCACATTGGCTTCGTCCGTATTTTGAAACCGATTTTATTTGTCTTGCGTTTATGCGCAATGTACAGGAGGAAGGCGCACATGTTATTACTTGACATTTGTAAATATTTGCAGGCGCGCACAGATGTCGGCGAAGAAATCACAGCGGGTACATTAGAGGAAAGCCGTACAAGGTGCATCGGTGTTTATGAAAACCGCAATCTCGGTGCAGAGAACCGCCCGCGAATCGGGGGACTGTCTTGCACAAAGTACTTTGAAAAAGGCGTGTCGATTCGGGTGCATTGGACGAACGACACCACGGAAGCCGAAAAAAAGGCGCAGGAAATTCACCGTCTTTTTTTCGGCGTATCCAATGTGAAAATGGGGAAATATCTTGTTTCATATTTCGACGCCAAAGACCCGCAGTGGATGGGGCGAACGGAAAACGGCATTTGCGAGTATGTTGTCCCCGTAAAAATCATTTACAGAACGGAGGAATCCTAAATGGCAGGAACGGTTTATCCTGTATTTAACAACAAATTTAAAATCAAAATCGGCGGCGAAGCAACACCGATTGCCGAGGTGGAAAGCTTCGGCGTTGCCATTGACGGCAATACCGAGGAGTGGAAACCGTTTGAGGACGAGGGCTGGACGAAACGCCTTGTCACGGGCAAATCCTTAACCGTCAGCATTAAGGGCAAGCGCTGTGTCGGTGACCCCGGCAATGACTATGTTGCGGGGCTTGCCTTTAAAACAGGCGTGGACTGCAACAGTGAAATGGAATGGGAAATGCCCTCGGGTGCAAAACTCAATATTCCCTGCGTAATCAGCGTGACCAACCCCGGCGGCGGAGACAGTACCGCCGTGGACGGCTTGGAGTTTGACGCGCTTTCGAACGGCAAGCCCACATTTACCCCTGCGCCGACTGCGGCAAGAACCGTCGCCGCAAAAGCGTAAATATACACCCTATACCGCGCCCTCTGCAAAATACAGGGGGCGCAGACTTTTGGAGGAATTCTTATGGCAAAAATGTATACACTCGATAAAAAATTACTGACCGAAGCCCCCGAAATTCGTATCGGGGATAAATGCTATCCCATAGACAACCGCGCATCCACCGTGAAAAAGCTGATGAAAACCCTGAACAATACCGATGAAAACAGCGACAGCATTATCGACACGGACGAACTGATTATCCGCGCGGCCTTTGACAAAAATGCAAAGGAAATTCTGAATCTGAATTTACCGTATTCGGCACAGCAGACGCTTTCCAAAATGGCGCTTGCCGCAATGACGGGCGAGGAATACGAGGCGGACGAGGACGCCCGATTTCGAGAGACGGACGAAAAAACCGAATCCGTATGATTCGTTCTACGATTTAGATTTTGACGCGATACTCATTGAGCAGTCTATCGCGAAGCAATATCATATTTTACCCTCACAGCAGGGCGACCTTTCCTATGCCGACTGGGCAAAGCTCGTTTCAGGCTTAATGAATGATACCCCGCTCGGCAAGGTGGTGGAGCTTCGTGCGGAAACCGACAAAGAAATTTTAAAAAATATGACCGCCGAACAGCGCACGGCACGGCAAAAATGGTTTGATTTTTGCAATTCCCCGCAAAAAATCAGTGTGGAAGATATGCAGAAACAGTCCGAAGCCTTGGAAAAAATGATTGCCGCAATGTTCGGTTAAGGAGGTGAAACGATTGGGCAGTGAAAATACCGTAGGTTCTGTTTCCTTAGATTTAGTGATTGAAAACACCGTAGCCAAACAGCTGGAAACGATTGCAAAACAGGCAAAGCAACCCGCAGAAGCCGCTTTTCAGAAAATCGGGCAAACGATAGAAAAAGCAGTCACGCCGAATGCACAGTCTGTGCAAAAGGCAGTGCAGAACACACTTGAAAAAGCCGTCAAGCAGGCAAAACCGAAGCCGATACAGTTTGATGTGGCAACGGATGACGCCGAGCTGTTACAGCAGAAGTTAAATAACGTCTATGCACAAATGGGCGCAGTGGAAGAAAAGCTTCGGAAAGCGGAAAATGCCTTTAATCTGACCGACGATTCCGATATAAAGACGCTGAATGCATTAGACGCGGAAATGACCGCTTTACAAGCAAAACTCATTTCTTTGCAGTCCACCGCAAACGCCACCGAAAAGAAATTAACGGATGTTATGAACACGCCCGCAAAAGCTGCTGAAAAAGCCGCAGAGCAAGCACGCAGGGCGGCGGAAAAAGCGGCGCAGGACGCGCAGAAAGCCTTTGAGCGGTCATACAGCCAAATCATACGGCAGGCACAAAACGCTTCGGCACAGGCGCAGAAATGGGCACTGCAAGCCGAACGCGCGCAGAGCAAATCCGCCTCGCGTGCCGCAAAGCATGCCGAAAAAGCATACAGCAAGCAGGCACAGGCATGCAGAACTTACGCCAATAAATATGCCGCCGCGCAGTCGGATTCGAGCGAAAAAGCCGCGCGGGCAATGGAAAAAGCCCAAAAACGTGCCCAAAAGGCGGCGCAAAAAGCGTCTGCAGCTGGCGCAAAGGCGGCAAAGAAAATGGCAGCGGATTCTGCCTCGGGCGGCTCGAAGATGTCGGGTGCGTTCGGGAAATTCGGCAAAGCAATAAAAGGTTCTTTAAAAGCGGTATTTGTCACAGCGGTGCTGTATAAATTCTTCAACGCCTTTAAAAGCCAAATGACGGGCGCGATGCAGCAGAACAAGCAGTTTGCAAAATCCTTAAACGCCATAAAGGCGAATCTTTCCGTTGCATTCACACCGATTGTGGAAGCCGTGATGCCCCTCATTACCCGTTTGGCACAGGGGCTCGCCATGATAACCAAATACATAGCGACATTTATTGCCGCCATATTCGGTAAGACCTACAAGCAGGCGGTCAATTCCACGAAAAAACTGCAAACGCAGGCGAAAAAGGCACAGACAAGCACCTCGCGTGACTTCGATGAACTGCACAACGTGGATAAGGCGGACAGCGACGGCGAATCCGATTCGGACGGCGTGAACTATGACGCGCTTGACACAAGTCAGCTGAACACAGGTCCGATGCAGAAATTCCAAGAGATTTTAGACAAAATCAAAGGAACGATTGAAAAGGTCAAGCCTGCGTTCACGGATTTTTATGAAAAAGGCGTCAAGCCCATTGTCACATGGATTGGTGAAAAGCTGAAAGACGCGTTTGCGTTCTTAGGCGAGCAATTGGGCAAGGTCGGCGACTGGTTTGTCGACCACAAGGACACCTTTTCGCGTCTCGGTGAATCCCTCGGCAAGCTGTGGGAATTTGTAGAGCCGATTTTGAATGCGGCATGGGACACCTTGAAAGATTTGCTCAGCGGGCTGTTCGACTCTGTTCTTGCAGGTGTAGGCACGCTGTTTGATACGCTCCCCGATGTGATAGACTTCATCACCGCGCTTTTCACGGGCGACTGGGAAGCTATGAAGGAATCGGGCAAAAACATTATTCTCGGGCTTTGGAACGGTATAAAAGAACAGTGGGAACTGTTCAAAGAACGCTTGTCTAATTTGATTGACGGTCTTATCAACATCGTCAAAGCCCTGTTCGGGATTCACTCCCCGTCAACGGTGTTCTCCGACATCGGCGACAATCTGATTGCTGGACTGTGGGAGGGCTTAAAAGAGCGTTGGGAAGCGTTTAAAGAGAATCTCGGCTATTTGATTCAGCATTTGACCGAGGGCATTAAGGCAAAGTTCAATAAAATCAAAAATACGGTCTTGTCGATGCTGGATTCTCTGAAAACCGCTTTAAAAACGAAGTTGGACGGCATTTGGGACAGCTTCAAGGGCTTCATCAATAAAATTCTCGGCGGCGTGGAAAAGATGATTAACAAGCCCGTAGAAGCTCTGAACCGCTTTATTGCAAAGTTAAATAGTCTGAGCGTGAAAATCCCCGATGTGCTCGGTGGCGGTTCTATCGGCTTCAATATCAGCCCCTTTAACACAGTGTCGATTCCGAAACTCGCAAAGGGCGGTATCGTTTCGAAACCCACGCTTTCAATGATTGGCGAAGCGGGCAAAGAAGCCGTTTTGCCGCTCCAAAACAATACGGGGTGGATGAAAGATTTATGCGATATGCTCGGAACGACGATTGCAGGTGTTTTAATCCCGATTTTGCAGACCGTAAGCGGAAAGCAGGACAACACTTCAAGTGAAGCTGTTTTGAATATTAACGGCGAACGGTTTGTAAAAATTCTGATTCCTCTGCTTGTCAAGCATAAGCAAGAATTAAAAACTGCAATGGAAGGACGTAACTGATTTTGGAAATTCTCATTAAAACAATTAACGGGTGGACGCCGCCGTCCCCCGTAAAATGCACCCCGCGCCAAATCACACAGGTCGACAGTGAAACAAACGCCGTCGGCGATTTGATTATTAAAAAAATCCTGTCTGTCAAAATGGCATTTGAGGTAGAGTGGAAATATCTGACGGAAAGTCAAGTGAATCGTATTTGTACAGAAATGAGCAATTTCGACGCACGGATTGTCTACAAGGATTTTTCGGACGGTCAAGAAAAAACGGGGTATTTTTACCCCGGTGACCGTCAGCCTGTGCCGAGCGTGGTTTACAAAAACGGTGAAATCGTTTATGAAACATTCCCGCTAAGCATCATTCAGAAATAAAGGAGCAAGTACATGTACCATACAAACGAAGCCTACAAAGCAACTGTTGCAACCTATCCGCAGAAGTTTGATTTATCTATCGAAATCACTTTTGATGAGAGCACAGGATTAGACACCGTGACCGTTCCGCCCGATGATATTTTCGAGGCGGGATTTTCGGAAGAGATTTTTTTAAGCACCTTTTACGTTGGCGCAGCTGTTGAACCGCGCTTTTGGGTGCGTGTACACAATCAGAACGGCAAATACAGCGAAAACGCGCTTGCCACGGCGGAAATCCGCCCGCGCATGACGCTGTATAACGAAGCGGGAGAGGCGTTAGATGCCGTCCCTGTCGGTGTGTTTCACGTCACCAAAATCACGGCGCAAAACAGTGATTTACGCTTGGAATGTATGGATAGAATGCCATACCTCAACAGGCTGTTTGAACCACAGGGCGTGGAAACCAGTCTTTATGAACTCGGCAGACGTATTGCGAGAACCGTGCGTGCGGGGTTCAACAACACACCGCAGAATACGATTACCTATCAAGAGGTTGTAAACGGTTTTATTACCAACACAAAATCCATATTGCGGGAAAAAGTCAATGACAGTATATTTAAAGGCTATTCCTATACGCAGGTACTGCGGTTTATTGCAGAGGTCTGCGGCAGTTTCGCTATCTTCGACAATGACGGTAACTTAGGGCTTCGCTGGTTCAAAGAATCGGATGTAACACTGACGAGTGACTCCGCCCGTAGTGCCTTAGAGCTGAACGGCAACACATTTTCCATGGACGGCAATGTCGTGCAGGTCACAGGAGTAAACGTAGTCAGCGAAGATACCGAGCTTGCACGCGTCGGCACGGATAAATACCTTTTGACGCTCAACGAAAATCCGATTGCCACTGCAATGCCGCAAACGGCGGCGGAAGCGGTTCTGTTCCGCATGAAAAATACAAAATACATTCCCTGCCGCTATGAGCGCATCGGCGGCGACCCGTCCGTACAGTTAGGCGATATTCTGACCATTATCGACAACAAAGAACGGTACGATGAAGCAAAAGCCGACACCTATGACCGCTATTCTCTGTTTCTGACAAGCCGAAATTGGCGTTACAACGGTGCTTTGTCCGAAAACTACAACGCTTCGGGCAATCCCGACAAGGATTTGAACACAGACCGCGGTATGACAGTCTCTAAGCGCATGGCACAGCTTGCCAAGCGTGTGACCGAGGTCGAAAAGAACATAACGGACGGGATGACGGACTACGAAGCGGCGCTTCTGATGTTCAACGACAAAATGTTCAACGCCAACGGATTGTATAAGACGGTCAGAACCAAAGAGGACGGCAGTATCATTCTGTATTTTCACGATGAGACAGAGCTTGAAAACAGCATGGTGATTCACATGTTTTCCGCCGCGGGCTTTGCGTGGACGACCGACGGCTGGAACAACGGCGAACCCTTGTGACGGTACGGCTTTACCGACGCAGGCGATGCGATTCTCAACACCATCAACGCCTATATCCTCTCTGCGGATATCATAAAGACGGGTCTGCTCCAATCCCAAAACGGCGCGTCGTGGATAAATATGGATGATGGGACGTTTTGCTTCCGTTCGGCGACCCCCGAGGGTATGGATTTGGATACGGGAGAAGCAATTTATTCATACGAAAAGGTGCTGGAACTTGCAAACAAGCAGTTGAATGTCTACGGCACGTTGAGAAGCTTACAGTATCCGAGTTATTCTGTGTCTATCGGTAAAAGTGAAAAAGGAAACTTCGGCGCGTTGACTGCGACCTATAACGAACCCGGATACGGCGATATTTTTCAGGTGTATCCGACCTATTGGTACAATGTAAGTGACCCCAACACCGTTACAGACAGAGGTTCAACCATCACCGCGCCGTTTGTTGGGACGGGCGACGGCAATCGTAAGGGGGTGCAGTTTAATTCTAACGAAAGTATTCTTTGGAATGAAAAGAATCTGGGTAGTGCACTGTTGTGCGGTTCAGATGCGTTTGTAAGCGTATTTCGCGATAATATAAATTTATCTACAAATGCAAGTCACGGGCATTGCTGGTTTAATTTTTATCAGCCAAAGCACGGATACAGCCCGATTGCGTATGATTTCGGGAATGGTGCTGGAGGTCATGCGGATGTTTTGTGTGCGAATATTGTCTGCGCGAATGTCGAATGTTCTCGTATTGATTGCAGCGGTCAGATTGTTGGAGGGAATACCTTTGTGGACTATTTAAAGTCCGAGGGCAATGCTAACATAATCGGGAGATTTTCTGTCGGCGGTGATGGTAAAATATACAGTAATCAATGTGCATCATTTCACGGAAATGTATCTATTGGTAACGGATATTACAGCGGATATGCATTAAGTGTATTAGGAACTGCCTGTGTTAACGGAGTTAATGTCACATCCGACCCCGAACTTAAAGAAAATATTGCAGAGGTAACAAACTTAAATGCGTTAAGTAAAATTTCAAATATGAAATTTTATAGTTACGATTACAAAAGTGACTCCGCATTGCACGTTGATATCGGTACAATGGCACCCGATTCTCCTTCTGAGATACAATCCAATGACGGAAAAGCCATTGATTTGTATGCCTATATCAATTTAACCACAAAGGCGGTACAGGAACTTTCTCAAAAAGTAGAGGCTTTAGAGCAAAAGATTGTGGAACTCGAAGCGGAAAATCAAGCGTTGAAGCAGTAACACGAAAAACCAGTCTATCATTTGTTTCGATAGACTGGTTTAAGTTACGCTATTCCATACCGCGCTTTCAGTTCGGCTATATCTTTTTCGTACTGTTTGTCAAGGGCTTTGAGTTGTTTTTCAATCTCTTTTCTATGTTGATTCGCAGATACACATTCGGATTCATAAACAGCCCTACGGCTTTCATCTTCCTCTTCTACCTTTTTACTTACTAACTGATATTCTTCATCAGAGATATTAGGTGATTTTATCACACCCTGCAAAGCTGGAACAGTCGGTTCCTTTATAGATTTTAACTCTTTTTCTAACTCTGACTTTTTCGATTGATATTCCGCAGTCAGTTTGTCATACTCTGCCAAATACTGCACTGCCTTATCCCCCGCAGGCTCGCCGTTCGGGGCTTTTGCCTGCGCGCCCGAATCTGTATTGTCCGTGTCGGAAATACTCTCTGTGACACTCTCAGAGGATAATTCGGCCACACTTTCCGAAGCGGAAAGACTTTCTAAAACCGAATCAATCTTTTTATTGTTGTTATGTACAATAACGGTTGCAGTAATCACCACTGCCCCGCATACAACCGCCGATGCAATAGAAATATAAACTGCCTTGCCCATTTTTCCCGTAAAGAACTGCAAAAGTTTTTCTTTCATTGTAACCACCTCTTAGTGGGATTATATAACAAATATTCCCAATAATCAAGCACTTGCATTCGCAGGTGCCTTTTTAATACCCAAAAATCAAAAAGGAGGTTTTCAAATTGAAAATCACACAATTACCCAAAGCAACCACAGTGACGGATTCCGACATTGCGGTCATCGTCCAAGACGGCGAGACGCGGCAAATCCCGCGAAAAATCCTTGTCCCGCCTATCCCCCACATGGAAGTGTTAAACGACATCACGCTGACCGAGGATGTCACAGACATCACCCGCGCCGCGGATGACAGCGGCAAGCCTTTCAA
>UQFM01000014.1 GCA_900540295.1 uncultured Oscillospiraceae bacterium | reverse complement strand
GAGATACTGATCGGTCTCGTGGGCTCGGAGATGTGTATAAGAGACAGGTGCAGTTGTTGTGCGATGCTGTTCAGACTGCAAACTTTATTTCGAAGCAAAAAAGTGAAGAGCTGTCTGAAAAAATGCTTTCTCTTTTAAATCAGCATCAGATTAAAGAGGTAAAACGGCTTGTTTATGTTGCGAATTGCGCGAAATCTGTGAACGAACAAATATATCAACATATCTGCAAATTAAACCGTGCTATTTCCGAGGGGGAAAAAGTTCATCTCGTGTATCGGCGTCGCATTATCGGCGACAAGAACACTGTGGACTATGAAGAACGGGAGCACACTGTCAGTCCGTATGCGATGATTTGGTCGGAGGACCATTATTATCTTGTCGGCAATAACGTGAAGTACGATAATCTTATGGTTCTTCGGGTAGACAGAATTTATAAATTGACTGTTTTAGAGGAAGAACACGCGCGTCCGTTTTCGGAGGTTTCTCCGTACAGTGAATTTTTTGATTCGGCAGATTATGTGCAGAAACATTTTAATATGTTTTCCGGTTCGCCTGAAAAAATAGAGTTGATTTGTAAAAACGAGTTGTTTGAACCTGTTTTGGACCGTTTCGGGGAAAATGTTCATATTGCGCGTCTCGGCGATAACCGATTTGTTTTATATGCAGAGGTCGCCGTCGGAGAGGGATTGCTTTCTTGGATTATGCAGTTCGGCGCAAAAATTCAAGTACGCAAACCCGAATCTCTGAAAAAAATGCTGATGGATAAAGTGGAGGAAATCCGTCAGGCGTATATTATTTAGTCGGTTGTGCATAATAAACAAAAAAAATTTGATTTTTTCTTCGCCTTATCTATTCGGATACTTGAAAAAAACGGTATATTGTTATAAAATAATCAAGGTTATTTTATTAGATTAAACATACTTTTGAAAGGATGAATTTCATGAGCGCACTCAACAAAATGACTGTAGAGGATCTTGATGTTCAAGGCAAACGTGTTCTTGTACGCTGTGATTTCAACGTAAAAATGGAAGACGGTGTAATTACGAGCGATAAGAGAATCGTTGCGTCTTTGCCCACGATTCAGTACTTGATCGACCACAATGCAAAAGTTATTCTTTGCTCGCATCTTGGCAGACCGAAAGGGGAGGTTAACCCCGAATTTTCCATGAAGCCTGTTGCGGCGAGACTTTCCGAATTACTCGGCAAAGAGGTCAAAATGGCTGAAGATGTTGTCGGTGAAAGCGCACAGGCGCTGGCGGCTTCCCTCAAGGACGGCGAAGTGCTTTTGCTTGAAAATGTTCGCTTTGAACCCGGTGAGACAAAGAATGATGTTGAGCTTTCCAAAAAATTCGCGGCTTTGGCTGAACTGTATGTTAACGATGCGTTCGGTTCCGCACACAGAGCACATTCTTCCACCACAGGTGTTGCGGAATTCCTTCCTGCGGCATGCGGATATCTGATTCAAAAAGAAATTCAGTTTATCGGCGGCGCACTGGAAAATCCGAAAAGACCGTTGGTCGCCATTCTCGGCGGTGCAAAGGTTTCCGATAAAATCGGCGTTATCACCAATTTGATTGACAAGTGCGACACTTTGATTGTCGGCGGCGGTATGGCATACACGTTCATGAAGTCGCTTGGTCATAAAATCGGTGATTCTCTGCTGGAAGCAGATAAAGTTGAGCTTGCGGCGGAAATGATGAAAAAGGCAGAGGAAAAGGGCGTTCAGTTCCTGATTCCTGTAGATAACAAAGTCGGTAAGGAGTACAAAGCAGACACGGAAGCTATGGTTGTCAACTCCGATGAAATCCCCGACGGTTGGATGGGCTTGGATATCGGTCCGGCTACACAGAAGATTTTTGCTGACGCTGTCAAGGATGCCGGCACCGTCATTTGGAACGGACCGATGGGCGTTTCCGAATGGGAAAACTTCGCTTCGGGTACTGTTGCCGTGGCCACGGCGATTGCCGAAAGCGGCGCAATTTCCATCATCGGCGGCGGTGACTCCGCGGCGGCTATTCAAAAGCTTGGTTTTGCAGATAAGATGTCACACATTTCCACAGGCGGCGGTGCTTCCCTTGAATATTTGGAGGGCAAAGAGCTGCCCGGCATTGCAGCATTAAACGAAAAGAAATAAAAAAACGAACCCCGATAGGGAATTTTCCCTATCGGGATTCGGCATATGAATAGGAGTAATAATTATGAATAAAGCAGTCCGTAAAGCTGTTATTGCAGGCAACTGGAAAATGAACAAAACCCCTGCTGAAGCGAAAGCTTTGATTGAAGAAATGAAACCCTTGGTTGCAGACGCAAACTGTGATGTTGTACTTTGCGTGCCGTTCATTGATATTCCTGCGGCTGTTGAGGCGGCAAAAGGCTCTAACATTAAAATCGGTGCGGAAAACGTACATTTCAAAGCCAGCGGTGCATATACAGGCGAAATTTCGGCGGATATGCTTAAAGAAGCAGGCGTAGAATACGTTGTAATCGGCCACAGCGAGCGCAGAACATATTTCGGCGAGACCGATCAGACTGTCAATCTTCGTTCCTTGGCAGCATTGAACGCAGGCTTAAAAGCAATTATTTGTGTTGGCGAGACGCTGGAACAGAGAGAACTCGGTTATACCGAAACACTTTTGAAATTCCAAACCAAAATGGCACTGACCAATGTGACAAAAGAGCAGCTGCAAAATGTAATCATCGCTTATGAACCCGTTTGGGCAATCGGTACAGGTGTTACTGCAACCGCAGACCAGGCGGATGAAGGTAACGGCTATGTCCGTGCGGCGATTGCAGAAGCGTACGGCGAGGATGTTGCGGAAACCGTTACAATTCAGTACGGCGGTTCTATGAATGCGGCAAATGCGGATGAATTGGTGGCAAAGGTAAATGTTGACGGCGGTTTAATCGGCGGCGCATCCTTAAAAGCACCTGATTTTGCAAAAATTGTTGCAGCAGCATCCAAATAATGAAATTTTAGGTGAAATCCATGAAAAAACCTGTTGTATTATGTATTATGGACGGTTTCGGCTATAATCCGTCGGATTACGGCAATGCCATTACTGCCGCAAAAACACCGAGACTGGACGAAATTATGAAAAACAACCCGATGACCTATATCGGCGCATCGGGTATGGATGTCGGTTTGCCCGATGGGCAGATGGGCAACAGTGAAGTCGGTCATACCAATATCGGCGCAGGCCGTGTGGTATATCAGGAACTGACCCGCATTACAAAATCCATTGCAGACGGCGATTTTTTCCACAACGAAGCCTTTGTAAATGCGATTGAAAATTGCAAAAAACATGATTCTGCTTTGCACTTCATCGGGCTTTTGTCCGACGGCGGTGTACACAGTCACAACACACATTTATATGCGCTTTTGGAGTTGGCCAAGCAGAACGGGCTTGAAAAAGTCTATGTGCATGCGCTTTTGGACGGACGCGATGTACCGCCGAGCTCAGGCGTTGAATTTATTGAAGAACTTGAGAACAAGTGTCGGGAAATCGGCGTCGGAAAAATTGCAACGGTTATGGGACGTTTTTATGCAATGGATCGTGACAATATGTGGGATCGCGTCGGTTTGGCGTACAATGCCATGGTGAACCGCGAAGGAATAGCGGCAGACGATGCTTTGACCGCTGTGAAAGCATCTTATGAGACGGTTGATGGAGACGGCAAAAATCTGACGGATGAATTTGTTATGCCGACTGTTCTGAAAGACGGTGCGGCAATTTGCGCAAACGATTCTGTGATTTTCTTCAACTTCCGTCCCGACCGCGCACGCGAAATCACACGCACCTTTGTTGACCCGAACTTTAACGGCTTTGAAAGAAAAGCGTTTTTCCCGCTGTATTACGTCTGCATGACACAATATGATGCGGAAATGCCCAATGTCGAAGTGGCTTTTAAGCCTGAGGCGCTGACAAACACAATGGGCGAGTATCTTTCTAAGCTCGGCAAAACACAGTTGCGCATTGCGGAAACACAAAAATATGCACATGTAACGTTTTTCTACAATGGCGGCGAGGAAAAAGTCTATCCGGGTGAAGACCGTGTGCTGATTGATTCTCCGAAAATTTCCACATTTGACTTAAAGCCCGAAATGAGTGCGTATGAGGTTTGCGATGCGGCTTGTGAACGGATTTTAAGCGGCAAATATGATGTTGTCATTCTTAACTATGCAAACTGTGATATGGTTGGGCACACGGGTATTTTTGATGCCGCTGTAAAGGCTGTTGAGGCAGTCGATACTTGTGTCGGTAAGCTTGTGGATGCCGTTATGCAAATGGACGGTGTGATTTTAATTACGGCAGACCACGGCAACGCCGATAAAATGTATGAGGATGACGGTTCACCGTTTACCGCACATACAACCAATCCCGTTCCGCTGGTTATTGTCGGTAAAGACTGCAAGCTGAAAGCAGAGGGCGGTAAGCTCTGTGACCTTTCTCCGACTATGTTGGACATTATGGGGCTTGAGAAGCCCGCTGAAATGAAAGGCGTTTCGTTAATCGAAAAATAAACGGACAAAAAAGCTTGCAAAAATAAATCCTGCAATATCGGCACACAGCGCTGCGGCAACTGTGTGCCGAATTTTTTTTACGCCGATTGCTCCGTAATAGACGGTAACCGCATAAAAGGTGGTTTCCGTTGCGCCCGCAATGACGGAGGCGACTCTGCCGATGTAAGAATCAGCACCGTAAGCGGACAAAATATCCTGATATGCACTTAAAGAACCGCTGCCCGAAATCGGGCTCAGAATGCAAAGCGGCAGTACTTCTGCCGGAAATCCGATTTTTTGAAGTATCGGCGCAAGCGCATGCGTAACGGTGTCGGTAATACCGCAAGCAGTTAACAGTTTTACCGCAAACAATAATGCGACTAAAGCGGGAAGAATGCTGACAGCGTTTTGAATACCGTCTTTTGCACCTGCCAAAAAACAGTCAAAAATTGCGGTTTTTTGAAAAAAAGCAAAAAGCAGGATGATACTGATAAATAGTAAAAGTGCATATGTTCCGATATTATTCATGCTTTTTTCCCTCAAATACGCGTGCCGCCGTCAGACCGCAAGTACAGGAGAGCAATGAGGTAAGTAAGGTTGCCGGCAGGATATCCATAGGCGCGGCGGCTCCTGCTTCATGGCGCAGCATAGCTACGGTGGTCGGAATTAGGCGAATGCAAGCGGTATTTAATACGACAAACAAAATCATATCATTACTCGCAACTGTTTTTTCATGGGACTGCGCCTGCAAACGCCGCATAGCTTCAATTCCCAAAGGTGTTGCGGCATTGCCGAGTCCCAATAAATTGGCGGTAATATTCATAGAAACTGCATTTTTAGTGTCGGCATTATTCTTAAGGCTCGGAAAAATTCGATTTAAAACAGGCGAGAGCAGTTTTGAAATGATATTGGTCAATCCGGATGCTTTTGCAATTTGCATCATCCCGCTCCAAAAGCAAAACATGCCAAGCATTTTAACCGTTAATGTAACCGCTTCCGTTACGGAAGCAAATACGGCTTCGCCTGTATCTGCAACCGTTCCCGACAGGAAAGCATACAGAATCGAAAGCAGTATCATAAGCGGCCAAATGTAATTCATCATTTCTATCACCGTATAATATATATTTCTGAAAAAATCATCCTATGACTGTTATTGACAAAAATGTCAAAAAATGCAATAATACAGTGAAAGAGGTGTTTTCTATGAAATCGACAGGAATTGTCCGCGGGTTGGATAAAATGGGCAGAATTGTTCTGCCGATGGAGGTTCGCAGATTACTGCATTTGGTTGATGATAAAAGTTTTGTCGAATTTTATACAGAGGAAGATGCTGTTATTTTAAAAAAATATGTGCCAGCTTGTGTGTTTTGTGACAACGCGGACGATATGATTGAATTCGGCGGAATGAAAATTTGTAAAAACTGTCTTAAAAAAATGAATCAAATTGTAAATGAAACTGAGCAGGACAGCGGGGAAGCGAATTCCGGAGTTGTAAAGTGAAAATTGTTATAGACGCCGACGGTTGCCCTGTGGTGCATCTATCTTTAAAAATTGCAGAACAATTTCACGTTCCCTGCGTAATTGTTTGTGATACGGCGCATGTTTTTGATGTATCTGCCAAAGTGATTACAGTCTCGAAAGGTGCGGACAGTGCGGATTTTCAAATTGCGAATTTAATTGCGCCGCAGGATATTGTTGTAACGCAGGACTATGGGCTCGCCGCCATGTGCCTTGCGCGGAATGCACAGGCTTTAAATCAGAACGGGCTGATTTTTACGCAGCAGAATATAGACGACTTGTTGTTCAGCCGTCATATACATAAAAAGCAGCGCATGGCGGGGGCGCATCTAAAAGGTCCGAAAAAACGGGAAGCAATACAAGATAAAGCTTTCGAAACGGCTCTGATTCGTTTAATACAGAAAACAGAAACAAATTAAAACCGACTTTCTTTTTACGGAAAGTCGGTTTTGCGTTTTAACAAAAATTATAAATTGTTCACATGAAAGCTTAGGGTCATTAAGCTGTCCGATAAGTGTACATTCTCGACGGCAACTTCCGGATGATTGACAGCAATATCGTAATGACTGAAATTCCAAAAGCCTTTCACACCAAGCTTAACAAGCTCATCTGTAATTTCTTTTGCACTTTCGCTCGGAATACACAGTACGGCAACGGTAGGCTTGTTATCCCTGCAAAAATCATATAACCCGTCAATATGCCGAATGGGTAAATTGCGAACGAGCTGACCTGCAAGCGCTTCGTTTTTATCAAAAATACCGATTAGATTAAATCCGCGCTCTTCAAAAGACATATGCGCGGCGACGGCTCTGCCTAAGTTGCCCGCGCCAATCAACACGGTCTTTGCTTTTTGATGCACGCCGAGGATTTTACCGATTTCATCATACAACTGTTCTACGTTGTACCCGTAGCCCTGCTGACCGAATCCGCCGAAACAGTTTAAGTCCTGACGAATCTGAGAGGCGGTAAAGCCCATCTTTTTTGACAGTTCTCCGCTGGAAACGCGCTGAATACCCGCACGTTTAATTTCGCCTAAAAATCTGTAATAGCGGGGGAGACGCTTAATCACAGAAAGAGATACATCGCCCTTTGCCACAGCTTTTCACCTCATTTAGACAACCGTTTTACGGTTTCCATTACATAATCGCCGAAGGCATTGCATGTCGCACCGTCTTCACGACCCGTAATTTGCAGTTTCTTTTCTTCAAACATACAAATATCTAAAGCACGCTCCAATAAATCTGCCTGTTTCTGTTTGCCGATGTGCGAAAGCAGCATAACGCTTGCACGAAGCATGGAGCACGGGTCTGCATATTGCCCTCTGCCTTCGCGAATCATACGCGGTGCAGAACCGTGAATTGCTTCAAACATCGCATACCGTTTGCCGAGATTCGCACTGCCTGCCGTGCCGACGCCGCCCTGAAATTCTGCGGCTTCATCGGTGATGATATCGCCGTACAGATTAGGTAAAATAAAGACCTTAAAATCTTTTCTGCGTTTTTCATCAATCAGTTTCGCCGTGGTAATGTCAACATACCATTCATCCGTTGTAATATCGGGATATTCTTCACCGACTTTTTTGCAGATGCGCAGGAATTTTCCGTCTGTGGTTTTAATCACATTTGCTTTATTGATGATAGATACACGTTCCTTGCCGTTTTTACGCGCATAATCATATGCAAGTCTTGCAATACGTTCACTGCCTTCGCTGGTTGTAACCACAAAGTCAATGGAAAGGTCATCGTCTACATTGACGCCTTTCGAACCGACTGCGTAAGCACCTTCGGTATTTTCACGGAAGAATGTCCAGTCAATGCCTTGCTCTTTCACCTTTACGGGGCGCACGTTTGCAAACAAATCCAGTGCTTTGCGCATCGCAACGTTTGCACTCTCAATATTCGGCCACGGGTCGCCTGCCTGCGGGGTGGTTGTCGGTCCTTTTAAAATGACATGGCAGGCTTTCAGTTCTTCCAACACATCGTCGGGAATCGCTTTCATAACCGCAACACGGTTTTCGATTGTCAAGCCGTCAATCGGACGGAATTCCACTTTCCCGCTTTTTACTTCATCGGCGAGCATATATTCCAACACTCTTGCCGATTCTTTTGTGATAATCGGACCGATGCCGTCGCCGCCGCATACACCGATAATGATTTTATCTAAGCTGTCAAAATCTAAAAACTCTTTTTCTGCTTTAATGCGGTCAGAGCGTGCGGATTGCTCGCGAACAAGTTCTTCAAATTTTTTTACAGCCGTCTGTAAATTTTCTTCTGTCATGGTTTGTTTCTCCTTTGATAAGCGCAATGGCTTGTATTATAAAGATTCGCGTGTGTAATTCAGCAGACCGCCCGCCAAAATAATGTCTTTTTGACGCTTTGACAAATCATACTTTAATTCATAGCTGTCACCCGTAGTCAAATTCTTTAGTGTAACAGGTTTGTCGTTCAAAATTTCATTTTTAATTTCGGGAAGGCTCAGTTCATCGCCCTGCGAAATTTTGTCATAATCTGCTTCATCTTTAAAGTTCAACGGCAAAATACCCGCGTTAATCAAGTTTGCACAGTGAATTCGCGCAAAGGATTTTGTAATCACTGCCTTTACGCCGAGGTATAACGGTACTAATGCCGCATGCTCGCGCGAAGAGCCTTGACCGTAGTTTGCACCGCCGATTACAAAACCTTTTCCCTCAGCCTTGCAGCGTTCTGCAAAGGTTGTATCGCACACCGCGAAGCAGAACTGCGAAAGGTGCGGAATATTGGAACGGTAGGGGAGAATCTTTGCACCTGCGGGCATGATATGGTCTGTGGTAATGTCATCTCCAACTTTTAAAACAGCCTTTGCTGTAAGGGCGTCAGGCAATGCTTCGGTGGTCGGGAACGGTTTGATATTCGGACCGTACATAACTGCAACATCTTTGGCTTCTTCGGGAGATGCGGGAAGCGCAACCATGTTGTCGTTGATTTCAAATTTTTCAGGCATCTGAATGTCGAGTGCTTCACCAAGCTCCCGCGGGTCAGACAGTACGCCTGTCAGCGCAGAATATGCGGCAACCTCAGGGCTGACCAAATAAATACCTGCGTCCGCCGTACCGGAACGTCCTTCAAAGTTACGGTTAAAGGTACGCAGAGAAACACCCGCGGAGTTCGGGGACTGCCCCATACCGATACAGGGGCCGCAAGCACTTTCCAAAATACGTGCGCCGGCATCAATCATATCGGCAAGCGCACCGTTTTTCGCGAGCATATTGAGTACCTGCTTAGAACCGGGTGCAATCGACAAACTGACGGACGGGCAAACGGTTTTGCCTTTCAGAATTGCGGCAACCTTGAGCATATCCATCAAAGAGGAATTGGTGCAGGAACCGATGCAAACCTGATCCACCTTGATAGCGCCGATTTCCGTTACGGATTTTACGCGATCAGGCATATGCGGCATTGCCGCCATCGGTGCAAGCGAGGACAAATCGATTTCAATGGTCTCGTCATAAACCGCGTCTGCATCTGCTTTCAGTTCAGTCCAATCTTCTTCACGGTTTTGCGCCGCTAAAAATGCTTTTGTAACCTCGTCCGAGGGGAATACAGAAGTTGTTGCGCCGAGCTCCGCACCCATGTTGGTGATGGTAGCGCGTTCGGGAACAGAAAGCGTTTTCACGCCGTCGCCCGTGTATTCAATAATCTTACCGACGCCGCCCTTTACAGACATGCGGCGAAGCACCTCTAAAATGACGTCTTTTGCCGCAACATACGGATTCAGTTTCCCTGTTAAATGCACATTGACAATTTTCGGCATGGTAATGTAGTATGTACCGCCGCCCATGGCGACCGCCACGTCCAAGCCGCCCGCGCCCATGGCGAGCATACCGATACCGCCGCCGGTGGGGGTGTGGCTGTCTGAACCAATCAATGTTTTACCCGGCTTACCGAAACGCTCTAAATGTACCTGATGGCAAATGCCGTTGCCGGGGCGCGAAAAGCGAATCCCGCGTTTTTTGGCGACAGACTGAATAAAACGGTGGTCGTCTGCGTTTTCAAATCCGGTTTGCAATGTGTTATGGTCAATGTAGGCAACCGAAAGCTCCGTTTTAACACGTTCCACGCCCATTGCTTCAAATTCCAAGTACGCCATTGTACCTGTCGCATCCTGTGTAAGTGTTTGGTCGATTCGAAGACCGACTTCACTGCCGACGGTCATATCGCCGCTGACCAAATGATTTTTAATCAGTTTTTGTGCAACAGTTAATCCCATGTTTTAATTATCTCCTAACTTTTTAATTTTTTTAACAAACTTATATACATATTTTAATACCACAGAGCGTGCTTGTCAATAAAATGACAATGAATTTTTTATGTTGTTCGGGATATTGCTAATTAGAAGTTTTTATGCTACAATGTTTTGCGCAAAATAATTGCCGATTTATCCGCACATACTAAATACATTTAAAAGCGGAGGAATCGGGAATGAAAAAAAATAAACAAAATCATCTGTTTTATACAATGATGAACCGCAGCTTATATTTGCAGGAAAATGAAGAACCAACGGAAGAGGAGGCAGAGGAACTGCCGACAGAATCTTCCATTCGGCAGATTGTTGAAACAGGCTCCATTACGGTATCAAAGGACGGTCATTTGATACACTGCCTGACGATTATCGGGCAGATTGAAGGGCACTACACACTTTCCGCACAAAATAAAACGACGAAATATGAACACGTGATTCCGCAATTGGTTGCAATTGAAGAAAGCAATGAGATTGAGGGTCTGATTGTCATATTAAATACGGTCGGCGGCGATATTGAGGCAGGTTTGGCGATTGCCGAGCTTATCAGCGGAATGGAAACACCTACGGTTTCTTTGGTGTTGGGCGGCGGGCATTCCATCGGCGTACCGCTTGCGGTATCGGCAAAAAAATCTTTCATTGTGCCGTCTGCGACCATGACTGTGCATCCTGTCCGCATGAACGGTTTGGTGCTCGGTGTGCCGCAAACCTTTTCCTATTTTCAAAAAATGCAGGAACGTATTGTGGAATTTGTTACGCGCAATTCCGCAATGACCGCGGAACGGTTTCGGGAGTATATGCTGGCAACGGGTGAGCTTGCAACGGATGTCGGCTCCGTGCTGGACGGAAAGACCGCCGTGGAATCGGGGATGATTGACTGCCTCGGCGGTTTGTCAGACGCCCTGCATTGTTTATACGGGATGATTTTAGAGAAGAAATAAAAGCTTACGGAAGTTTCGGAGGAGAAAATATATGGCAGAAAAGAAAAAAGCACCGCAAAGAAAACCGCAGAGCAAAGGCGGTAAGTCCAATACAAAGAATGCCGAGCGTTTGGCGGCAAACAAGCAGGTTGCGGCAATTATTCTGTTTTGTGCGGCGTTGTTCGGCTTGTGCATTACTTTCATACCGGGCGGCGGTCTTTGGGGCGGACTGCGCAGTTTATCCTTTGGACTTTTTGGATTTTGCGCTTTTGTGATTCCGCTGTTACTGATTTATATTGCCGTTATGACAACGTTGGACAGAACGGATACAAAAGTCGGATTTAAAGTAGGGGAGGCACTGGCGTTAATCATTTTAATTTCCGGTGCAGTACATATTTTTTCTTTTGAAGGAACGGTAGATTTCTTTTCGGACATTGTTGATGCATACGATGTGTTTCGGTATGACAACTCCTATCTCGGCAGCGGCGCAATCGGCGCGTTTTTCGGCGGGTTGATTTTGCTCATGACAGGCAGCGGCAAAGCGGCGGCTATTGCGGTTGTTCTGATTTTAATTTTCCTCTGCCTGATGCTGATGACGGGCACAACGCTTGTAAAGCTGTTCCGCGGTGTTGCCAAGCCTGTACAAAAGGCAAATGAATACCGCGAAGAGAAGATAGAGCAAATTACAAGACATCGTGAGCGGGATTTCAACGTAGACGTCGATCTCGGTCCCGAACCTGTCGCCGAAGATAAAGAAGACAAAGTGATTAAAAAATTCCCCCGAAAGAAAAAAGAAGAGGTATCAGAGACAACAACTGCGGAAACGGAGACAGAATTGGCTTCTGTAATTGAATCCACTGACGAGCCGCAAGCTGAAACGGCAGAATCACAAAAACCGATTTTGTTAGATGATATTATCAATAAAATGAAAGCACCTGAAGCGAAGCCGTCTACTCTTTCCGAAGACGGTATTGTACCGATTTCTGCTGAAAAATTCGGCACAGACAAGCCCAAAGCAGAAGTGAGCCAAGAAATAGAAACGGAGGAGACGGAAACAGAAGAAAAACCCGTCAAAGCATATGAAAAACCGCCGCTTACCTGTCTTGCTGTAAATACAAACACGCGCAGTTTAAAATACGAGGATGAATTAAAAGCAAACGCCACAAAATTGGTGGATACTTTAAAAAGCTTCGGTGTGGAAACACGTATTGTAGATATTTGCCGCGGCCCGTCGGTTACACGGTATGAAATTCAACCTGCGGCGGGTGTGAAAATCAGCCGTATTACAAATCTGTCCGATGATATTGCACTGAACCTTGCGGCGGGCGGTATCCGTATTGAAGCGCCGATACCGAATAAAGCGGCGGTCGGTATTGAAGTACCGAACAAAAACCGTGCAACGGTTACATTGCGGGAAATTGTTGATACACCGCAGTATAAATCCGCAAAATCCAAGCTTTTTGTTGCGCTCGGTAAAGATATTGCAGGCAACTGCACCTATGCTGACCTTGCAAAGATGCCGCATTTGTTGGTTGCGGGTACAACGGGGTCGGGAAAATCCGTATGCTTAAACGCGATGATTGTCAGTATTTTGTACAATGCCACACCCGATGAGGTCAAGCTTTTGATGATTGACCCGAAGCAGGTGGAATTCACGGTGTATAACGGGATTCCGCATTTAATTGTGCCTGTGGTTTCCGACCCGAGAAAAGCTTCTGGCGCACTTGCGTGGGCGGTTACGGAAATGCTGACACGTTATAAGACATTTTCTGACAATAATGTTCGCGACATCAGCGGTTACAACAGCATCTGTGAAAGCATCGGGCAAAAGAAGATGCCGCAAATCGTGATTTTTATTGATGAGTTGTCCGACTTAATGATGGCGGCGCCGCATGAAGTTGAGGATTCTATTTGCCGATTGGCGCAGATGGCGCGTGCGGCGGGTATGCATTTGGTCATCGCTACGCAAAGACCGTCTGTGGATGTTATTACGGGTCTTATCAAAGCAAATATTCCGAGCCGTTTGTCCTTAAAGGTTTCTTCACAGATTGACTCGAGAACCATCATTGATGCGGCAGGCGCGGAAAAATTGCTCGGCAACGGCGATATGCTGTTTTATCCTGTCGGCATTGCAAAGCCCATTCGTATTCAGGGCTGTTTTCTTTCCGACAAGGAAGTCGAAACAGTTGTAGATTACATCAAGAGTCAGGAACAGTCTGCTTATGATGACGATGTCATGCAGGAGATTGAGCGTCAGTCTGCACAGGATAAGAAAAAGAACAGTGCCGCCGCAGAGGACGGTGACGACGAGCGCGAAGCAGACGAAATGATTCCGAAAGCGATTGAAGTGGTCGTAGACGCGCAAATGGCGTCAACTACACTGTTACAGCGCAAACTGAAACTCGGCTATGCACGTGCGGCACGGATTATTGATAATTTGGAAGAACGCGGTATCATCGGTCCGTATGAGGGCAGTAAACCGCGTAAGGTTTTGATTTCCAAACAACAGTGGTACGAGATGAACGCATTGGCGCAGGGCGGCGCTTCCCGCGATTACAGTGAAAACGGCGCAGAAGCGCCGGCAGACACAAACGGAGAATAAGCTATGGCAACACAGTTTTTGCCGATTTCGCGCGAAGATATTGAAACGCGCGGATGGGAACAAGTAGACTTTGTCTATGTGACGGGAGACGCGTATGTGGACCATCCGAGCTTCGGTGCGGCAATCATTACCCGCGTCTTAGAAGCAAACGGCTACAAGGTCGCCGTTCTTTCACAGCCGAAAGTAGATAACTTAACCGATTTTCAGCGGTTCGGCCGTCCGCGTCTCGGTTTTTTTGTGTCCTCAGGCAATATTGATTCTATGGTGGCGCATTACAGCGTTGCCAAAAAGAAACGGAATACGGATGCATACTCTCCCGGCGGTAAAATCGGAAAACGCCCCGACCGTGCAGTGATTGTATATTGCAAAAAGATTCGGGAAGCGTTCGGCGATATTCCGATTGTAATTGGCGGCTTAGAGGCTTCTCTGCGCCGTTTTGCGCATTATGATTATTGGGATAATACAATCCGTCCGTCTATTCTGTTCGATTCGGGCGCGGATTTAATTTCCTACGGCATGGGCGAAAAGCAAACCGTTGAAATTGCAAACCGTCTGCACGCAGGTGAAAGCATACATACCATGCATGATATTCTCGGCACTTGTTATGCTGTACCCGTGGCGGAAACGCCGTTTTGTACAGAATGTCCGTCATATGAGAACGTACTGCAATCCAAACGCGAGTATGCCGTTTCCTGCCGCATAGAGCAGGATGAACAGGATCATATTCGAGGCAAGATGCTGCGTCAGAGACACGGTAAAATGATGCTGGTGCAAAATCCGCCGATGCCGCCGCTGACTCGCGAAGAATTGGATGCCGTTTACGCTTTGCCGTATACGAGACAATATCATCCGACGTATGAAAAAGACGGCGGTGTTCCCGGGATTGAAGAAGTAAAATTTTCAATCACGCATAATCGCGGCTGTTTCGGGGCTTGTAACTTTTGCTCCCTTGCTTTTCATCAGGGCAGATATGTAACTTCCAGAAGCAAAGAATCTATCATCGATGAGGCGAAGCGCATTACGCAAATGCCCGATTTTAAGGGATACATCCATGACATCGGCGGACCTACGGCAAATTTTCGTTATCCGTCCTGCAGTAAGCAGGAAAAATCGGGACTTTGTAAAGGTAAAAAATGTTTAGCGCCGTCTGCGTGTCCTGCGCTGAAGGCAGATCAATCGGAGTATTTGGATATTCTGCGTGCTGTCCGTGCATTGCCGAAAGTGAAAAAGGTGTTTATCCGCTCCGGCATACGCTATGACTATATGCTGGAAGATGCTTCAGACGATTTCTTTAAAGAACTTGTGGAGCACCACGTCAGCGGGCAGCTGAAGGTTGCGCCCGAGCACTGTTCTGCCGCAGTACTCGACAAAATGGGTAAGCCGCATATAGAAGCGTATCTGCGCTTCTCCCGAAAATATTTTGACTATACTAAGAAAATCGGCAAGGAGCAATATCTTGTACCGTATCTGATGTCCTCGCACCCCGGGGCGACACTGAAAGATGCCATAGAACTCGCACTGTTTATTAAGAAAGAACATTTGCATCCCGAGCAGGTGCAGGATTTTTATCCGACGCCCGGCACAATTGCAACAGCTATGTTTTGTACGGAATTAGACCCGTACACATTAAAACCTGTATTTGTGGCAAAAAATCCGCATGATAAGGCTATGCAGCGTGCGTTGATGCAATATTTCAATCCGAAAAACCGTGCTCTTGTAGAAGAGGCTCTGAAACGGGCAGGTCGCGCAGATTTAATCGGAACGGGGGAGAACTGCTTAATCCGTCCGTCACACAGTGCGAAACCTGCGGCACGTGCTGTACAAAAAAAGGTACAATATCACGGAGGAAAAACAAATGGCAAAACGCGCAAACGCAAGCAGTAAACGTAAATTTCGTATCGTACAAATTGCGGTTTTGGTTTGTGTTGCGATTTTGGCACTGTTGGTTACCTATTTTCCAAAACTCGGTTTGCCCTCGTGGAGCGACTTTTTTCGGTTAAGCGGCACAAACCAAACCGTAAATGCCGGGGAATACCCTTTTTCCGCACATTTCATAGATGTCGGGCAAGCGGACAGTGCCTTAATTCTTTGCGGAAACGAGGCGGTTTTGATTGACGCAGGCGATGTGGATTCTTATGCGGCGATAGACGCATACTTAAAAGCGCAGAATGTGAAACAGTTGAAGTATTTCATACTGACACATGCGCATGCCGACCATATCGGCAGTGCTGATGATGTTCTTAAAAACTACGCGGTTGAAAATGTCATTATGCCGAAATACAGCGAAGAAAATATGCCGACCTCGAAAGTGTACGAAGATTTGCTGTATGCGCTTTCGGACAGTGGCGCAAAGGTGTATGCGGCAAAAGCAGGGCTTTCATACAATTTATCGGGATGCAGTTTTTCCGTATACGCGCCGAATAAGGATTATAAAGAACTAAACGATTCGTCTGTTGTCGTTCGTTTTACCTACGGCGAAACAAATTTCTTGTTTCAGGGAGATGCGGAAAAGGCTTCTGAAAACGACGTCCTTGCGGCAGGCTTCGATGTACGGGCGGATGTTCTGAAAATGGGACATCACGGAAGTAAAACCTCATCAACGGAAAAATATCTGCGTGCGGTATCGCCGAAGCTTGCCGTAATTTCCTGCGGAGAGAATAACAGCTATAAACTGCCGAGCGATTCTGTTTTACAGCGGCTTACTGCACTCGGAATCGAATACAGAAGAACAGACAGAAACGGCACAATTGTTGTGATGAGCAACGGCAAAGAGATTACAATGCAAACGGAGAAATAGCATATGCAAATTTGGTCGGTAGACCGTATTGAGGAAGATACGGTTGTTTTAATTAACGAGGAGAAAAAAATTACAACCGCTTCTATCACGCTTTTTTCGGAGAAAATCGCATCAGGTGATATTGTCGTGCAGGATGCAGAAGGGCATTTTCTTGTGGATTTTGAAAAAACAGCAGAAAAAAAGCGAAAATTATTTAATCTGCAAAAAAAAATCTTCTCGGATTTGTAAAAAAAGCTTGCAATATCAACGTTATAATGGTATAATGCTTTCGCAATTCGCACGCATGGGGATTGCAGTAAAATTGCATTTTGAATGTCTTACTGTAAGCAGAACCGTGCGGTGGCAAAATAAGGAGGAATATTTATGTCAGTCGTATCCATGAAACAACTGCTCGAAGCAGGCGTCCATTTCGGTCACCAGACCAGAAGATGGAATCCCAAAATGGCGGAGTATATCTTCACCGAAAGAAACGGAATTTACATTATCGACCTGCAAAAAACGGTCAAAAAGCTGGAAGATGCTTATATGGTCGTTCGTGACATTGCCGCACAGGGCGATGAAATTTTGTTTGTAGGTACCAAAAAGCAGGCGCAGGAATCCATCAAAGAGGAAGCACAGCGTTGCGGCATGCCTTTTGTCAATGCACGTTGGCTCGGCGGTATGCTCACAAACTTCAGCACAATCAAAAGAAGAATTAAGAGACTCGGTCAGTTGCAGGCAATGCAGGCAGACGGCACTTTCGACATTTTGCCGAAAAAGGAAGCCGCTAAGCTGGAACTGGAAATTGAAAAACTTGAAAAATTCATGGGCGGTATTACCGAAATGAAAAAACAGCCTGCGGCGATGTTCATTGTTGACCCCCGCAAAGAAAGAATCGCTGTGGCAGAAGCAAAGAAACTCGGCATTCCGATTATCGCTATCGTGGATACCAACTGCGATCCCGATGAAATCGACCATGTTATCCCGGGTAACGATGACGCTATCCGCGCAGTCAAACTGATTGCAGGCGCAATGGCAGATGCCGTTATCGAAGGCAGACAGGGCATGCAGGGTGCCGCAGCTGTAGAAGAAGTTGCACCCGAAGCAGAAGCTGCCGCTGAATAAACTGTTAATTGTTTATGCCCGTGCTGCGTTGGTGCGGGCATAATTTGAAAAAATATTGATTTAGGAGGAAATAAAATGGCATTTACAGCGAAAGATGTTCAGGCGCTTCGTGAGAAAACGGGCGTTGGTATGATGGATTGTAAAAAGGCACTTGTTGAGTCCGACGGTGACATGGACAAGGCAATTGATATTCTGAGAGAAAGAGGTCTTGCATCTGCGGCGAAAAAAGCGGGCAGAGTGGCGGCGGAAGGCGTCGTTGCGGCATACAGCGATGCAACTTGCGGCGCGTTGGTCGAAATCAACTGCGAAACCGACTTCGTTGCGAAGGGTGAGCCCTTTGTGAATCTTGCAAATACGGTTGCAAAAACCGTTGTTGCAACAAAGCCTACGGATGTTGACGCACTTCTTAAGGAGACCGCGGCAGACAGCAATTGCACGGTGGAAGAGTGCGTACAGGAGGTTTTCCTTGCACTTCGCGAAAACATGAAAATTCGCCGTTTTGTGGTTGCAGAAGGTCATGTTGCAACCTACATTCACGCAGGCGGTACAGTCGGTGTTATGGTATCCTTTGATACGGATGATGCAACCGCAGCAAAGCCAGAGTTTGACGTTATGGGCAAGGATGTAGCGATGCAGGTTGCCGCTATGAATCCGTCTTATTTGGACGAAGCTTCTGTTCCAGCAGAGGTTCTTGAAAAAGAAAAGGCAATCTTGGTTGCACAGATGAAGGAAGACCCGAAAATGGCAAACAAGCCCGACCAGGTGCTTGCGAAGATTGTCGAAGGCAAAATCGGCAAATACTTCAAAGAGAACTGCTTGCTTGACCAGGCATTTGTCAAAGACGGTGACCTTTCCGTTTCCCAGTATGTTGCAAAGATTGCAAAAGAGCTTGGTGGCGAAATCAAAGTTACAGGCTTTGTCCGCTATGCTAAGGGCGAAGGTATCGAAAAGAAAGAAGAAGATTTCGCGGCTGAAATTGCAAGCATGCTGAAATAATTTGTATTTGTGTTCAGAGTGCATCGGAAATTCGTTTTCGATGCACTTTTTTCTTGCCAAACAGCCGAATTTACACTATAATATTCTTAAGTTTCACCTCATATATTCAATGGGGTGGTCTTATGAAAAAAAGCGTACTTTTTGAAGTATTTGCCGCAGGTCTGATTCTGACAGTCTGTGTCGGATTTTATTTGGAATCGTACCATGTATCTCGGCAGGCCAAATCCGCTTCGGGAGATTTGAAAAAGGAAACTGTTGTTGTTATTGATGCAGGACACGGCGGTGAAGACGGCGGTGCAGTGGCTTCTGACGGAACTGCCGAGCAGGCTGTTAATTTGGAAATTGCTAAGATATTGGAAGCGCAGTTAAATGCGTTCGGTGTACAGACTGTGATGACGCGGACAACCGAAGATTCCATTCACAGCGGCAATGCGAACACGATACGTGAGCGAAAGGTATCGGACATTCATAACCGTATGCGCATTATGGAATCCACAGAAAACAGCATGTTTGTAAGTATTCATCAGAATAAATATGAAAACAGCTCGCAGTGGGGAACACAGGTGTTTTATTCACCGAATACAACTTCCAGTGCACAGCTTGCCGAATGTATCCAATCAGCAGTCGTTACCACACTTCAGCCCGACAATAAACGTATGATTAAAAAGTCGGACAGTTCCATTTATTTGCTGTACTACGCAAAAAAAACTGCTGTTCTGGTGGAATGCGGTTTCTTTTCCAATCCGTCCGAA
Source organism: uncultured Oscillospiraceae bacterium (assembly GCA_900540295.1). Classification (GTDB taxonomy): domain Bacteria; phylum Bacillota; class Clostridia; order Oscillospirales; family Acutalibacteraceae; genus Fimenecus. The sequence goes on along the minus strand of UQFM01000014.1, from coordinate 12,924 downwards.
ACGAAAAAATTAAAAGATCCGCAATATCAAAAGCAAATGGCTTTTTCGATTGCTGTGGGAATATTGAATTACATGAATACATAAGGAATTTAAAAATGGCTTCAAAAACAAAATCCGTCTATGTTTGTTCCGCGTGCGGATACGAAACTTCCAAATGGTACGGGCAATGTCCCGCCTGTCAAGAGTGGAACACTATGGAAGAGGAAATGCGCACCGTGGAGAGCGGCGCGCAAAAGAAAAAACGCACAGCCTATTATGAAAACCGTGCAGCAGTGCAAAAATTAGATGAAATTACTGCGAATACAGAGCATCGGTTTGACACAGGACTGCGTGAACTGAACCGCGTACTCGGCGGCGGGCTTGTAAAAGGCTCTTTGGTACTGCTCAGCGGTGACCCGGGTATCGGAAAATCCACTTTGCTTTTACAGATTTGTGAGCATCTCGGCAAAAATATGCGGATTTTATATGTATCGGGCGAAGAATCTGCACATCAGCTCAAGTTGCGTGCGTCAAGACTCGGTGTATCGACGGAGAATCTGTTTTTACTTTGCGAAACGGATGCACAGTATATTTGTGAAACGATTGCCGCAGAAAAACCGGATATTGTCATGATTGACTCCATTCAAACTATGAACATTACGGATTTGAATTCATCCTTCGGCAGTGTAACGCAAGTGCGGGAAACCACCAATTTATTTATGCGCACCGCAAAAACACTGAACATTCCGATTGTCATTGTGGGTCACGTCAACAAAGACGGAAACATTGCAGGACCGAAGGTTTTAGAACATATTGTAGATGCGGTGCTGTATTTTGAGGGCGACCGCAACTTATCCTACCGCATTCTGCGCGCCGTAAAAAACCGATACGGCTCTACCAATGAAATCGGCGTATTTGAGATGGAGGATAAAGGACTTTTTGAGGTTGAAAACCCGTCTATGATGTTACTTTCGGGACGTCCGAAAAATATTTCGGGTATATGTGTCGCCTGTATAATGGAGGGGTCTCGCCCCATCCTTGCGGAAGTACAAAGTCTGGTGACCCCGACAGGCTTCGGCACACCGCGCCGCATGGCAACAGGCGTGGATTACGGCAGAATGTCTATGCTTTTGGCTGTGCTTGAAAAACGTGCGGGCTATTTTGTCGGCAATATGGATTGCTATGTCAATATCATCGGCGGATTAAAAATTGATGAGCCCGCCTGTGACCTGTCTGTGGCGTTGGCAATCGTTTCAGGGCTGAAAGACGTTCCGGTTCCTGAAGATGTGCTGGCTTTCGGCGAGATTGGCTTAGGCGGCGAAATTCGCGCTGTCAGTGCCTGTGAGCAAAGAATTCGGGAAGCCGAGAAGCTTGGATTTAAAAAATGTGTTGTACCGCGTTATAATCTTCTGAAAATAAAATCTTCTTTAAAAGCGAATATTGAGGTTGTCGGCGTCAGTAATATCCGTCAGGCATTTGAGGCAATAATATAATGCCGTATTTTGTGAAAACACCGTATTTGCCGACAGCAAATGTAACCCATATTCTTGCAGGAACAGCGTTACAGCCTTATGAGAAAGCGCTTTCGGATTTTCAAATTGCCTGCATTTATTCAAAACCAATCGATAATTTAGACCTATCTGTAAAAAATCATCTGGATTTGGCGGCTTTTCCGTGCGGCGGTAAGGATTTTATTTTAGATTCCTCACAATCACAGCTGTTTGAAACGCTGACGTCTCTCGGCGCGCGTCCGCAGTACAGCCGTGCGTCAGCAACGAACGGATACCCGCAGGAAGCTTGGTTAAATTGTGTGCGCATCGGCAACCGTCTTTTGGGAAATCCAAAAACCGTTGATATAAAAATTTTAGAGTATTGTCAAAACCACCGTGTATCGATTTGTACAGTAAAACAGGGTTATACAAAGTGTTCTGTTGCTGTGGTTTCGGAAAATGCTTTGATTACAGACGATACAGGTATTGCGCGCGCGGCAGAAAGGGACAAGCTGGATGTTTTATTGGTCAAAAAGGGGAGTGTTCGCTTAAACGGATATCCGTACGGTTTTGTCGGCGGGTGTTGTTCTTTGATTTCGAAAGATATGATGCTGTTTATCGGAAATTGGAAAATGCATACGAATGCAGAGGCGATTTCCGCTTTTCTTCGCAACTATCATATATACCCCGAATCACTGTCAAGCGACGAGTTAACTGATATCGGCAGTTTTATTCCGCTGTTTCAACAGGAGGAAATAGTATGAAAAAACAAAAGTGGTCGAACTTTTACGGTGCAGTTTTTGCAGGCGTCACACTGGAATGTGTTGCACTCTGCATAAAGCATGTGCGAAAAAAATACGGAGAAAAGCGCAGTGGGTTTTCTGTAGACTATCAGGGAATTGCGGAATATGCGTTTGACAAATTTATTTTAAATAACGATAAACTGCTTGCATCTGTCGGCGAAAAGCTGAATGCGGCTGAAAATAGAAAGGGAGTAGAAGAATGAAAGATTTTAAAGGTGTGTATTCTGCGTTAATGACACCGTTTAATGCGGACGGAAGTGTGGATTATGAAGCGTTGAAGGCACTGTCCAAATACTGCATTTCTTCTGGATTGACAGGACTTTATGTCGGCGGCAGCACAGGGGAGGGCTTCTTGCTTACTGAAGAAGAACGTATGGAAGTTTTCCGCGTTGTCGGTCGGGAACTTGGCGGAAAGTGCAATTTGTTTGCACATGTCGGTGCAATCTCCACCGACAGCGCCATCCGTATGGCAAAGGTCGCAGAGGAAAGCGGTTTTGATGCCGTAAGCGCAGTTGCGCCGTTTTACTATGCGTTTCCGCTGGAAGCAATAAAAACGTACTATGCAGATATTATGCACGCCACTTCTTTGCCGATGCTGATGTATAATTTCCCGAACGCAGGCGGCTTTAACGGTATGCTGGATGTTGTGCGCGGCTTTTTAGAGGACGAAAAATTACTTGGCATCAAACACACCTCGCAAAATCTGTTTGAGTTAGAAATGTTTAAGCATCTGCCGCGCGATTTATTTGTCTTTAACGGCTTCGATGAAATGCTTGTAGCAGGGCTTGCTATGGGCGCAGACGGCGGTATCGGCAGTACTTATAACTTCATGCCGCAGATTATTTTAGATATTTACAACAAATTCAATGCGGGCGATATCGGCGGTGCGCAGAAAGCGCAGGAAAAAGCCAACCGTTTCATTGAGGCGATGTTGCCTTACGGTGTATTCCAAATGGAAAAAGAAATTCTTAAGAATCTCGGTGTGCCTGTAGGCGAATGCAGAAAGCCTTTCTTACCGCTTTCAGAGGAAGGCAGAGCAAAGGCGAAAGAAATCGCAGAAGCGTTATCTTAAGTTGGGTGGAAAAATATGGCACATATTAAAGAAGGCAGCTTAATCATCAGCTGTCAGGCTGTAAAAGGCGAACCGCTTTACGGGTATAATATTATGCATCTAATGGCAAAAGCGGCTAAAGAAGGCGGTGCTGACGCCATTCGATGCAATTATGTATCGGATATAAACAGCATTAAGCAGGAAGTGGATTTGCCGACAATCGGCATCATAAAGGCGGTTTATCCAAATAGCGACGTTTATATCACACCGACACTCAAAGAGGTCAAAGCGCTTTTGGAAGAAACAGATACGGAAATTGTTGCTTTGGACGCGACATTACGGGCACGCCCAAACGGTGAAAAATTAGAAGATTTGGTCGCGTATATTCGAGAGCACAAGCCGCAGGTTGAAATTATGGCAGACATTTCCAATATGGAAGAAGCGCAATGGGCAGATTCTTTAGGCTTTGATTATATCGGCTGTACGCTGCGCAGTTATACGGAAAGCACAAAAGGAACAGTAATTCCCGATTATAATTTTATTGCGGAAATGGTAAATACACTGCAGGCCAAGATTATCGCGGAAGGCGGCATTTGGGAAGTGGAGCAATTAAAAAAAGTTTGGGAAGCAAAACCGTATGCGGTTGTAATCGGTTCGGCGGTTACCCGTCCCAAAGACATTACTGTGCGTTTCCGAAAAGCAACAGACGAAGCACAAAAAAGATAACTTGTACAATCGAAAAAACACCGGTGCATTTTTCAAGGATGCATCGGTGTTTTTTTGTTACACAAGGAAGATGATTTAGTTATCTTCTGCGGGTTTTCGTTTTTCTTCAACGATAATATCCAAATCCAAATACTCTGCAAGGGAGTTATCCGACTGAATTGGGGGAGCGCTGTCATCCGCAGGAACAGTATCTTCCGTTCCGCTGAAACGGTTCCATTTTTCTATACGGCTCGGCTTATAGAAAAGCCATTCACGGCGGCGGAAAATAATCAACAAGGTTGCTAACAGAATGGAAATAACGGTAATCATACTGCCTGTACTCAGTCCTGCGGAAGCATACCGAAGTGTGACTGTGTGTGTCCCCGCACCGACACGGAATGCAAGCAATCCCTCCGAGACAGCAAGGATATCCTCTTTGAATACACGCTTGCCGTCGACATAGATATACCAGTTTTCATCGTAGGGAATGGACGTAAATACCACTTCATTTTCATTGGCTGTAAGCGATCCGATGATTTCCGTGTCGTTGAAAGAGGTGATATCCATCTGCCCTTCGTCTGCCAAAAGACTGTATCCCTTTTTAAAAGCAGAGGAATCCAAAGCATATGCGTAAAATTCCAGTGTGCCTTCGCTCTCGGTGCTTTTTACGGGTAATGTTACCGTAATCGTCTCTCCCGCGGCGCGAAGACCTAAATCAACAATATAGCCGTCGCCCGCATTCACCGTTTTAGAAAATAAGTTTGCCGTTACGGTAGCTGTATCGATTTTGCTTGATTTGATATACACATACACATTTTCTGAGCGTTCGGGCTTTAGTTCAAACGTGATACTGCCGTTTGCGGAAGAATTGATTTTTTTGAAGCTCATATCGCCTGTTGCAAGCTCGTTATCTGAAAGCTCGGAAACATTGTCATAATCGGCATATTGAATAGGCAATTTCCGAAATACATTATTTACGCCTGTTGCAAAATAAAACCATTCCTGTTGCGCCAAAAACGGGTCGGCATGTGTATCGGAAGTCCAGTCCACAACATCGCTGTTGCATGTGAACGCAATCGGCAAAGCATAGATGTTTTCGTAAGCGGTAAATTTATCCACGGTAAATAATTCCTTATACAGCAGTGTATTCATCGCATTGCTTTCATTGTCCACAATATACTTCAAGCCGAACATAGCATTGTAAACAGGCGTTTGCAGATGATAGGTATAGCTGTTGATATAGTTTCCGAACATGCCGATATCCTGCTGCAAATTGGCTGTCTTTTCATAAGCCATAGATGAAAAAACAGATACGCCGTTATAATTGTACCAACTTGGGTCCATTCTGGTACGTAAATGCGTCAGTTCCATGCGGTAAAACGAGTCGTTTTCCGCGTCCAGCTTATCTTTGACTTCCCGAAACGCCGTATAATCCGAGGCATAATTTGTTTTTGACTGATTCATAGAATATTTATTTGTGTTCCCGAGCGCAATTTCAGATACCGTTGCGCACAGTAACAGCACGGATACAACAGAAGCCGTAAAGCGCTTGTCACGGAAAAGATGCAGTATAACCGTGTAGCCGACGGCAAAAACCAGACTAATCAGCAAGGTAACATTATCCACATTTTTGGATGTAATTTTTTCAGTCAACACAATAAATCCGACAAGAGAAATACCGACAGTCAGGATTTGCTTTCCCGAAAATTCCTTTAAATGTATAAAGGCTTTATATGCCATTTGCAAAAGGATAAAGGAGTACATGAACGAAAAGCGGTAGGGCAGGTCGTTCGGGAAATGGAAGCCGTGCCAGAAGAAATTCAGGTAATTGATTGCAAAGCTGAAATACAGTACCGCAAGCAGACAAGTATATGCAATTTTTTCACGAACGGGAATCTTTTTGCAGAACAGATACAGCGGTACCAAAAGCAGCGTCAAAATGCCGCAATACACATTCGGCAGAACATCCGAACCGCTGCTGCGTATAGTCGGGTCGGTCGCGGAAAGATGATTTGCCAAAAAGTCAAACGCCGCAAAATATTTCTTATAATCCGTCGGTGCACTGCCGGATGTTGCCGAGCTTGCGGAAAGCACTTCAATCAACGGTAAAAGTATAACGGCGACCAAACCTACTGCAAGCAGGGAATAAAATGCAAACTTCCAGCCGGCACAGAAAAACACGGAATTTTTAAGCTTTTGAAAAATATTCGGTTTTTTCGGTGCATCCGCCATCGGCTCTGTGAACTTTTGGGACAGCGGATAATTAGCAAAATAGTAAGTCAGAAAATACAAAACGGAGAAGATACAAACCATATATGCCATATAATAATTTGTTAAAAATGTCAGCGCCAAAGTGACGCAGTAAAGTGCGGGGCTTCCCTTTTTTATGATTTTTTCAATACCGAGAATAATCAGGGGGAAAAGATACATGGCATCCAGCCACATCACATTCCAATAATAGGCGACAAAATATCCGCAGAATGCGTACAGTACGCCAAAGGCGGCAACGGTCACATCATTTTTTTCAAAGGAATTTTTTAAATAGTAGGAGAACGTGCAGGCGGAAAATACGGCTTTTATAAGAATCAAAACCGAAATGGCTTCCGTAATATTTTCGCGACCGAACAACAGAACAATGAAAGAGAGCGGACTGGATAAATAGTTCAGGAAATTTCCCAAAAAACTGCCGCCGAGCCCCGATTCCCATGAATATAAAAGGGAACCGCCCGAGGTCAATCGGTCATAGAACTCTGCAAACAACGGTCCGTACTGATGATACAAATCCATTCGCAAAATGGTCATATCGCCAAACGGAATCAGGTCATAGCAAAAATAGACAAGCACCATAACAGCGAGTGCGCACAGGCCTGAAACGAAAACATATCTGTTCTCTTTTAAAACGGAATTCTGTTTTTTTAACTTTGCTGTTTTCATATTCACAATCCTTCACTTTTTCGGTATCTTCAAATACATCATATAGTATAACATAGTGCTTTTTCGGTTTCAAGAAATACTTGTTCTATTTCAGGACAAGTAACCATATATTAAATTGAGGTGAAAAACGATGGAAGCAAAAATTCGGGAAGAAGTACTGCAAGTGATATCTGCACTTCCCAAAAGAATACGGGAACATCTCTTACACATATCTCCGAGTCTTTTAGACGAATTAACCGAAATTCGTCTGCGGGCAAACGGACCGATTCTTTTGGCAAGTCCTGCAAGAACTTTTTATATTACAGTCGGCGGAAAACCGACATACATGCCGTCCGAGCACTTATTTTGCGTAACACAGCATGAAATTCAGGATATTGTAACGCACGTATGCGGATATTCTGTACATAGTCATCAAGAAGATTTTAAAAACGGATATTTAATTTTGACAGGCGGACACCGTATCGGACTTTGCGGTACAGCGGTAACCGAAAACGGAAAGGTTATCGGCATTCGGGAAATTTCCGCTTTAAATATCCGTATCACGAAAAAAATTCCCCATGCCGCACAGGAAACACTGCGCCTCGGTTATCAAAGCGGTTTGCAGAATCTGCTTCTTGTCGGTGCGCCGATGTCGGGCAAAACAACCGTTTTACGCGATTTAGCCAAGGAATTGTCGGAAGGATATATCGGAACACCTGTAAAATGTGCTGTTATAGATGAACGCGGTGAACTGTTTTCGGCAGAAAGCTTTGCGCCCGGCAGGGGATGCACTATGGATATTCTTTCGGGATACTCTAAAGCGGACGGTATCGCGTTAGCTGTCCGCGCACTTTCGCCCGATATTATTTTTTGCGATGAAATCGGGTCTGCCGAGGATGTGCATGCGATTGCGGACGGTATGCGGTGCGGTGTACACTTTGCCGCTACCGTACACGCAGACAGTGTGCAAACCTTGTATCAGCGTCAGAAGCTCAAACCTCTGTTTGCAGACGGACTTTTCGATACTGTTTTGACGCTCGGAACAAAGGAGAATATCGGAAAAATTACTGAAATTGTCAGAACTGGTGAAAACGATGCTGAAACTCATAGGGCTATTGCTGATTCTGGGCTTTTGCGTATGGACAGGAATGCACTTGTCCGTGCGGGTGCATGACCGTGTGCGGGAAACCGAAAAATTTGTGCGCTTATTTACCGTGATTCAAACACAAATCGAATATGCCTTAACCCCTACGGGAGAACTGTTGGAAAAGCTGTCTGCCAGCACGGAATTTCAGGACTTTTCTTTTATTCAACTCGTCAAAGAGCAGTTTATCGCAGGTGAATCCTTGGAAAAGGCGTGGAATACCGCTTTGCAAAAATATGCGGCAAATTCCGCTCTGCAAGCAAAAGAGATGGAATTGATTTCAGCATTCTCCGAATCGTTCGGTTCAACGGACAAATCCGGTCAAAGTGCAAATTGTGCTTACTTCATTGCACAGTTAAAAATGCAGGCGGAAGAATTACAGAAAGATGCACACACCAAATCGAGACTCTACCGCGCTATGGGCATTCTTTCGGGTGTATTTTTAATGATTTTGCTGCTGTAATGCGGAGGAAATATGGAAATCACATTTATTTTTAAAATTGCGGGAATCGGAATTATTGTTGCGGTTTTACAACAGGTTCTCTCCAAATCGGGACGGGATGAATATGCCATGCTGACCGTACTTACAGGGATTATAGTTATTGCGGTTATGCTAATTCCGCAACTAAATACACTTTACGATATGGTTCAATCCATTTTCGATTTATAAGCCTATGATAAAGTTTGTCGTACTCTGTGTCGTCAGTGCAGTTGTGCTGGTTTTTCTGAAACAAATCCGACCGGAATTTGCACTGCTGTTTAAGCTTGCAGTTTTGGCTTTTATCGGTATAACTGTAATTACAGCGCTGTCGTCTGTTTTATCTGCAACGGAGGAAATACAAAATCTGTTTTCACAGAACGGAGTATTGGTCAAAATTCTTCTGAAAGCACTCGGGTTATCCGTTACCGCACAGCTTGCCGCAGATATTTGCAGAGACTGCGGCGAACAAACTTTAGCCGCGGCTGTCGAAACCGTTGCGAAACTGTCCGTTCTGCTGATGGCGCTTCCGATGGCAAAACAGCTTGTAGAAATTTCATTGGGTTGGTTAAACACATGAGACGTTTAAAAAAAATTGCTGTGTTTTCTCTCATTCTCATATTATCGGTTTGCACTTTTTCCGTATCCGCCGCCGCTTATGAATCTTCGGAACTTTCGGATGCGGAAGCTATATTTTCGGAAATTTACGACGCAGTCGATGCAGATACAAAAGCAGCTATTGCGGATTTGGGATTGGAGGAAATCAGTTTTGAATCTCTGCTTTCCCTTTCACCGCGCACGGTGATTCAGGAATTGCTGGATGTTGTGCGCGGAAAACTCCGTGAACCTTTGCGCGCTCTCGGCATGATTTTAGCCTTTATAGTATTGTACGCCGTTTTATCCGGATTTACACAGCAAAGCGGCAGTATACATACTGTATATGCACTGCTAGCAACCCTTTGGATTGTAATGCTTATCCTGCCGTCTGTTTCCAAAGTCCTTGCCGCCGCTTTTTCCGCAATACAGCTTTGCTCTGACTTTATGCTGATTTATATTCCGGGCTTTGCAGGTATTATTGCTATGAGCGGTAAGCCTCTGACGTCTGCCGCATACAGTTCTGTAATGGTTGGGATATCCAATATTTTCTCAGAATTTCAAATTTATGCACTGTTGCCGATTATACAGGTGTTTTTTGTACTGAATATTTTAAACGGCATTGAAAGCAAATTTTCGTTTGACAGCATAGCGGCTTTTTTAAAAAAATTCATTCAAATTGCTTTGGGCATGTTTTCAGCCGTATTCACAGGTTTATTGGCAATAAAGGGTTCGTTGGCTTTTTCGGGAGATTCTGTTGCGGTAAAAGGCGTTAAAACCCTGGTGGGCAGTACGGTGCCGATTGTCGGCAGTGCGCTCGGCGACAGCTTGACTTCCATTCTCGGCAGTATCGCTTTAATTAAAAATACAGTCGGCTTTTTCGGTATTTTGGTAATTGCTTTGATAAATCTGCCTGTAATTATAGATTTGTTATTATGGCATCTTGCCGTTGCATTTGCGTCTGCAGTCAGCGGAACTTTGGGATTGGCACAAATCCAAAAAATGCTTGACGGTATCGGCGCCACAATATCGCTTGTAAATGTTTTGGTGATTTTTACAGCATTTTTATTTACCGTTTCTACAGGCATTATATTGCAGTTCAGAGGATAAAATGATGGAAAGTGTTATAACTTGGGGTTCTTCGGTTTGTGTTTTTGCAGTGACGGTTGTACTGTTTAAAATTATTTTTCCGCAGGGAAATATAAAAAAAGCAGGCGAAACACTTATGGTTTTGCTTATGCTTTTCGTTATGCTGCAGCCGTTTACAAAATTGGATTTGAATTCCGAAACCTTTCTTCCGAAAACAGAATGGTACGATTATACGGAAATACAAGAAAAAAGTGCTTATGATGCGGCACTGAAGCAAGCAATCTGTAATGCGCTTACAGAAAAGGGGATAGATATTGATACAATACAGATACATACCGAAACAGATGCCGAACAATATCTTATTTTGACTTCTCTTGAGTTAAAAACGGATGCAGATACAGATAGAATTCTTTCCTGTTTACAGGAAGAGCTTGATATTCCCGCAGAAATCGTCCGAATAGACAGGTGAAAGCATGAGAAAAATTTTACATATCAAAGAATTGTTTAAAACAGAAAAACGTGTAAGGGTTTTGGCGATACTCGGTGTGCTCGGCATTTTGCTTTTAGGTCTTTCGGAACTGCTGCCGAATCCCCGAAGTAATAAAAGTGCAAAAGAGCCAAAGAGCCAAACGGAAACCAAAGAAACCGATTTTTGTTCCCAAACCGAGCAAAAATTATCTGCACTGATTACGCAAATGGAAGGCGCAGGCCGAGTACAGGTTATGTTAACCATGGAAAGCTCGGATGAAAAAATCTATGCTTCCGATGAAAAAAACAACGTGAAAAATGACGGCGATACAGAACAAAAAAGCTTTGATTCAAAGTATGTATTGGTAGACAGTGATACGGGGGATACGGGTATTCTGTTAAAAACCAACGCCCCTAAGGTCAAAGGTGTAATCATTGTATGTGACGGCGGCGGAAACCCGTCCGTAGTAAACCAAATCACAAATGCGGTGAGCGCGGCGCTTGGCATCGGTGCAAACCGCATCAGTGTATTAAAAATGAAACCAGCGGAGGAGTAATTATGTCAAAAATTATCGGTAAAAAGCAAATTGTTTTTTTCGGTCTCATTGTTGCACTTGCGGCGGCGGTGTATGTAAACTGGTATTACACCAAGCCGATAAGCGAAATCAACCGCGGCACCCCTGCACAGGAGGAGACTACCGCAGAAAATTTAGGTGCAGCGCAATATGTGAACGCGGGAAACAGTGATTATTTTGAAGCGGCGGAATTAAAACGCACACAGGCACATGCGGATGCACAAAGCGCCTTGACGCAGGTAATTGAAAATAAAAATGCGGATGAAAAAGATAAACAGAGTGCGCGGGACGCTTTAAGTAAGCTGTCTGCAAACATAAAAGCGGAAGCGGAAATTGAAAATCTGATTACAGCCAAAACAGGCGGAAAAGCGTTGGTTGCTTTGGGAGACACGGCGGAGGTCGTGCTGGCAAAGGGAACGCTAAATGACCAAAGTGCGGTGCAGATTAAAGAGATTATTGTAAACAAAACAGAGATTTCCGCAGAAAAAATTACATTAGTTGAAGTAAAATAGTTGTGTATTTTCTGGTTTGTGGTATAATAACCTCACGAGCCTCTGAAAAATGAAAGTTTTTAAGAGGCGCACAGAACATTGGAAGGTAGGTTTCCCTGATGACCGCAAATGAGAGAACTGCCGAAAACGGCGAAATTATTATTTCGGATGAGGTAATTGCATCTATTGCCGTCAATGCCGTAAAAGATGTGGAAGGCTTCAGCGGCTTTTCTGCCAAAGCACCGGGTTTACTGTCGGGTGCAGGGACGGGAAAATCCGTGAAAGTCACCTCGATAGATAATGACGTACGATTGCATATTTACATTCGTGTAAAAAACGGAACGAACATTCAAACAGTCAGCACTGCCGTACAGCGCAGTGTGAAAAATGCTGTACAGAGTATGACGGGCAAGGTCGTTTCAAAGGTAAGCGTCAGCATACAGGGCATTGATTTTAGCGCACCTAATGAACTGAAAACAAATTCCTAATACAAGGCTCTCCGCCGTATTTGCGCGGAGGGCTTATTTGGCTTTTATGGAGGACAAAAAATGACACGGGCACAGGAAAGAGAACAGGCTTTTATTTTAGTTTTTGAACAGGCATTTAATATGGATACCGAGGCGGATGATATTATCGGTTATGCGGTTGAGGCGCGTCTTTTGGAGCCGTCTGTTTTTTCGGTATCGCTGTTTAAACAAACATATGAAAAGCTTTCCGAAATTGACGCAGTTATAGAAAAATATGCCATCGGCTGGAAACTTGAACGCCTTTCCAAAGTAACGCTTTCCGTTTTGCGTTTAGCGATTTGTGAAATACTGTTTGTGGATTCCATTCCGCACGGTGTTTCTGCAAACGAGGCGGTGGAACTTGCAAAAAAATATGCAACCGCTGACGACGCCGCATTTATCAACGGAATTTTAGGTTCATTTATAAGGAGTCTTGGCAATGCGGTATCTGGGAATTGATACAAGCAACTATACCACCTCTGCGGCATTGTATGATTCCGAGACAAAAACGGTTGTACAGAAGAAAATGCTTTTGCCCGTAAAATCGGGGCAAAAGGGATTACGGCAAAGCGATGCCGTTTTTCACCATACCTGTCTCTTATACACATCTCCGAGCCCACGAGACCGATCAGTATCTC
>UQFM01000013.1 GCA_900540295.1 uncultured Oscillospiraceae bacterium | reverse complement strand
GAGCCTTATCGTCGGCAGCGTCAGATGTGTATAAGAGACAGCTAAAATATTGACCAACCGTCGTTATATTGGCAATTATATTTATAAGGATGTTGTTATTGAAAACGGAATTCCTGCCATTGTTCCGAATGATGTTTTTGATAAGGTGCAGGAAATGATAGCCGTTAACAAGCGTGCGCCGTCAAGACATAAGGCTGTTGATGACTACTTGTTGACAACTAAATTATACTGCGGCAAATGCAAATCGTTTATGGTTGGCGAAAGCGGAAATGCTCGTGGCAGAAGATACAGTTATTATAAATGTGTCAACACCAAGCGTAATAAAACATGCGATAAAAAGGCGGTTAAGAAAGACTGGATAGAAGATATCGTTATTTATCAAGTTATGAAATTCATAGATGATGATTTGCTCATTGAAATGTTAGTAAACAAGATTTTGTCTATTCAAGGTAAAGAAAGCCCAATATTGAAATCGCTTAAAAAGCAACTTGTACAGACCGACAGAGCCATTGAAAATATGCTTAATGCTATTGAGCAAGGCATAATAACAAAATCAACAAAAAAGCGACTTGGTGAACTTGAAAGCACAAAAGAAAATTTAGAAACGGAAATCGCAAAAGAAAACATATCACATCCGTTATTGACAAAAGAGTTTTTATATTTGTGGTTTGACGGATTCAAAAACTTTGATGTGAACAAACTTAAAAATCGAAAAATGCTTATAGATACATTTGTTAATTCCGTTGTGCTTTATGATGACAGAATAGACTTTTATTTCAATTTCAAAGATAACGCTAAAAGCCTGACATTATCAGAACTTAATACGGTTTCGGATTTATCATCTTCATCTCCACCAAAAAGAAACAACAATTTTCAGAAAATGATAATAAAGCAGTACCCGGAAGGAATCACACCTTTCGGGTACATATTGCCCACATTTCTCCGTTAACGATATCATAGAAAAGCAAGAGGAGACTTTTAAGGCGGAAAAACTGCCGATGCCCGACCTTTTCAAAATTTTTATTGTGTCAAAATAAAACAAGCGGACTTCGATTTGGGGCGAAGTCCGCTTGTTTGTTAGTTTGACTGTGTTATTTTTACCTTTGTATAATGCGGGATGCGTTCAGAAGCTGAACGTGTTTTTGGATTTGTTTTTTAGTCTTTTTTCGGTACAAGGATGTTTTCATTGTAAAAATTACTGCGTTTTTCAAGTATTTCATTGACAAACTCGATTCCGTCGCGTTCAAACAGCGTTTGCTCATCTGAGAAGAGATTGGTGCCGATACCGAGGCGGTTGCCTTCAATTTCCACGCCGATACTTGCCAGCATGGTGGGGAACATATCGAAATTTGCCCAGTCACGGTTGTGCAGACGGCTGTTGTCGATATCTCGCACGTTCGGCGCAGGATTCAAAATCAAATTGAAACAGGTACGTTTGTAATTTGTATCAAAGCCTTCAAAAAATTTCTGGTCCATACTCAAATGGTCGCCGATAAGCACAATCGTTGTATTTTCATAAAACGGCTGTTCCTGAATCCATCGGACAAACTTCACGGTTTGTTCTTGGCTGTACAGAATGACATTTGCATACGGGCTTTCATACGGCGTAGGCATACCGGGTACCTGATAGCCGTCAGGGAAGTGTGTATCTGCGGTTTCCATGCAGAAATGGAACGGCTTGCCTGTTTCGGAAAGACGTGTCAGTTCCCGCTTTGCGAATTCATACAGCTTGTCGTCCTCATAGCCCCACCAGACATTGTAATCTTCGGGAATCCAGCCTTTTTCTTTAACGCCTCTCCAATCGAGAATATTAAAATCTCCGTGTGATTTGTAATAGAAATTCAGTCCGCCGAAATTGGCGTCTGCCCCGAACATTAAGGATTGTTCATATCCCTGTTCTTTCAGAATATCGCCCAAAGCGGTTGCGCCGGGCAGGAAATTGTTTTCCGCACCGTATGCATTGCCGTCCACAGGTACTTTCATCGGCAGTCCCGTACCCATATTTACCATAGAGGCAACCGACCAGTTTCCGCCGGTTGTCCAAGGCGGACCGCCGAAGCCCTCTGATAAGTTCGAAAAGTTGTATCCTTCTTTGGAAAGTTCGGCTAAATCCGGCATTAAATTTTCTTCCATATATCCGCCCAGGTCTTTGGAAAAATACGTATTTTCCATGGACTCAAGATAGATATGAATCAAATTGCGTTTTTTCTCCGGGAATTTCAGCCTTTCAGGAGTGGGGTCAACAAAGTTATCTGCAATATAAGGGGAATCAGCCATATACGCGGCATATAGCTTTTGCAGTTGGAATTTTTGCACGCCGAAAGCAACACCGCCCGAAAGTATGGCAATCGCTAAAACGAGGCTGATGATTCTGCGTGCCAATCCCGAAAACAAGGTGTATTTTTTCTCGTGCAGGCAGTATTGCAGTTTTCGCGGTGAAAATACAAACAAGCAGAATATTGCGGTTAAGAAAGCCGTTTGCAGAACAGGACCTGTAAACAGGGTATCCATAACCTCAGAGCTTGTTCCCTCGATGGGCGAGTTCAGGTTTATCAGCATTTGGTCAGGAGACAAATCGCCGAAAGTGTCTTTCCCCCAAAGCGTGCCCGTAAAAGCCGCTGTGCCGAGCGCGAAAAATACTGTGGAAACAATGCGGAGTGCCATTGCACCCGCTTTGTGCTTCGGTGCTGTGCGCGTATAGGTGAGGACGCCCTCTGTGACGCCGCGCAGGAACAGACCGATTACGCCGACCGCGAGAACAAACACAAAAAATTTCAAGGGATACAAAGCACCGTGGATTTCGGGATGAAAAATACCGACGGTTTTGAAGCCGTATTGCATGACGGCGAGTGCTGTGAGTACGGAAAGAACGGTATCACGCAGTACCGTGTGTATACAAACCGATACTTTTCTTTCCCGTGTCAGCAGAAAAATGTCTGCGACACTAATCAGAAGTCCGGCAAGGACACCGCAGAACCAAAACATATTTTTTCTCCTCTTCTTTTGCTGATTTAGCTGAAAAGTATAAGGTGACCGTTTCCGAAACAAATGCAGACACCTTAACTACTTTTTCAAGAAGATTTTAACACATCTGTACAGAATTTACAATAGGCTGTCTATTTTACACGAATGGCTTCTGTTTCGGGGCGGTAGGTTAAAAGTTCCGTAATGGTTACCAGCTGAAAGCCGCGCGCGGAAAGCTCGGCAATCAATTCCTCTGCCGCTTCTGCGGTCGGAAAAAATAAATCGTGCATCAGCACAATATCGCCGTCTTTGACATTCTCAAGTACACGCTGTACGGAGTTTTCTTTTTTTTGATGCTTCCAATCCATGGTGTCAATCGTCCAAAGCGCCAAAGGCTTATCGCAAATCGTAAAAACGGACGCGTCATACATACCGCTGGGCGGGCGCAGAACGGTTGTCCTTTGCCCTGTCACCGAAAAAATTTTTTCATCGGCTTTTTCCAACTGTGTGCGGATTTCCGACTCCCGCATGCCGCGCAGGGTCACGTGGTCATACGTGTGATTTCCCAATTCGCATCCCGAATCCGCAATGCGCCTGAGAATTTCTTCCCGTCCCTCAATGCGGCTGCCGACTACAAAAAAGGTTGCACGTCCGTTTACAAGCTGTAAGGCGTCCAAAATACGCCCTGTGACAGGCGTGTACGGGCCGTCATCAAAGGTGAGGGCTACCATGGGACTCGCCGCATCGATTTGCCGAACGGGGGCGCTGACCTGTGCGCGTCGGGCAGAGCCGTCTGCATTTGCAGTCAGTACGGCGTGCAGAAGAAAAAAACAACCCAGCAGAATAAGCAAAACACCCAACAAAATTGACAAAAGCTTTTTCAGCCGAATGACCATAACCGCGCCCTCTTTCCGCAAAACATCCTTTCTAATATATGTAGAAAGCGCATAAAAAAATGACCGCATAAAGCGGTCAAATCTGTTTGTGCTGTACGCACCGCGCAAATGTCTCCAATGAATAATCCCTGTGCGGCGGGCAGTTTTCTATTAAATTGAAATAGCAGTTCGGCATTTCCTTGGTTTTTAAATTCTTGGCGATACACAAAGTACAGCCTTGGTCGTGGTTTACAGGATGCAAAGGACACGCCGTATCTTTGCAGGTGCAAAAGTTTTTCGCGTCAGCCATTTTTCATTCTCCTATTTTTTCTGTTTTTGCTGTTCATAAAAGGACAGCATCGGTTTTACGGACTTGTGTAAAAATACGCGTTCTCTGTAATTCTTTGTAATGCGGAACACCAAAGGGGACAACAGCAGAACGCCAATCAGGTTCGGCAATGCCATCAGTCCGTTGAAGGTGTCGGAAACATCCCAAACCAACTGTACGCCGGAAACCGAACCGATTAAAACGACAGCCAAAAACAGAAATTTATAAACGGTTTTGAATTTTTGCCCGCCGAGATATTCCGCTACGCGGCAGCCGTAAACCGACCAGCCGAGCAATGTGGAAAAGGCGAATAAAACAATCCCGACAGATACCGCATAGCTGCCTGCTTTGCCGAATACGCTCTCAAATGCATGCATGGTGACATTGACGCCCTCTAAGCCTGCCACACGGTGTGCGCCTGTGGTTAAAATGGCGAAGGCGGTTAAGGAGCAAATGACAACCGTATCGAAAAACACCTCGAATATACCCCACAGTCCCTGTTTGACGGGTTCGTCTACATCGGCGCAGGTATGCACCAAAACCGAAGAGCCGAGTCCTGCTTCATTCGAGAATACACCGCGTGCAAAGCCATAGCGCATAGCACGCGCAATACCGTAACCGACCACACCGCCGCCGATGGATTTTAAGTGAAATGCGCCTGCGAAAATTTCACTTAGGGCAGGGAAAATGTTTTTGTAGTTGGCGGCAATGACCGCGAGTGCGCCGACAACATAGACGATTGCCATGAATGGCACAAACTTTTCCGTAACCGTCGCAATGCGTTGAATGCCGCCGAGTACAATAATTGCAACAAGTGCACATACAACAACACCTGTTAAAAGCTTTGGAACGTGAAAAGAGGATTCCATTGCGGTGGAGATGCCGTTCACCTGTGCAATCGATCCGATACCGAATGAAGCGAACAGGCAGAACACCGCGAACAAAACGGCAAGCCATTTCTGACCGAGTCCTTTTTCTATGTAATACATCGGACCGCCGACCCATTCGCCGTTCCCGTTGCGGCGGCGGAAATAGATTCCCAAGACAATTTCTGCGTATTTGGTCATCATCCCGAAAAATGCGGATACCCACATCCAAAAAATCGCGCCTGCGCCGCCAGCCGCAATGGCGGTGGCTACGCCGACAATATTTCCCGTGCCGACGGTTGCCGCAAGCGCGGTTGCCAAAGCCTGAAACTGTGAAATCGCATTTCGGTCTTTGGACTGCGTCGCATCCTTTCCCTTGAATACGGCAAAAATCGTATTTTTCAACGCGTAACCGAATTTGGTGATTTGAAAAAATTTAGTGCCGAAAGAAAGATATATGCCCACGCCCAACAGCAGAACGAGCATCGGCACACCCCAAACCACGTCGTTGACCGCCGCGTTTACGCTTTCAACGGTTTCAATGAATTTATCCATAGAGCCTCCGAAAAATGCAGCATAGAATACTTCATTCTATGCTGCAAAAATGATATTCAAAACAAAGAGAGACGCATTATTTGCCTTGCTTTTTGCGCTTGAACCAAACAATTGTCACAGCACCCGCCGCAATCACGGCGGCGCCTGCGGGAACGACGATGGCGAGTGCGCGTTCCAACGGTGTGTAATAAGGACTTGCCTCGGGCATTTTCGGCAGACGGTAAAGCTTGTCACCGTTTTTATTACTGCCGTAAGCCACGCGCAAAATATTTACGGAATAGCCGTCCGCCTGAATTTCGGGATTGCCTGCGGTCTGCATTTTTTGCGTTTCGGGAACAATTCTGGTTTTCCGAAGTTCGTTGCAGGCGGCAGGGGAGCGGTTGGAAAGCGAAATGACGTCTGCATGATTGACCTTGCCGAACTCGGACAGGTCATAAGAGACGGTACGCGGCGTTCCCGATGTGTTGACAAGCTTAATATACATCAGCTCGTTTTCC
The DNA here is from genome assembly GCA_900540295.1 of uncultured Oscillospiraceae bacterium. Lineage (GTDB taxonomy): Bacteria > Bacillota > Clostridia > Oscillospirales > Acutalibacteraceae > Fimenecus. The sequence goes on along the minus strand of UQFM01000013.1, from coordinate 26,731 downwards.
GCATCTACCGTAACCGATTGATATAAGCCCTCGCTGTTTTCGGGGAGCGGTGCGTCCAAATACTGCGTGCCCGTATTGTTCATAAACAGCATCTGCACATAGTAGCTGGGCGTGCGCACTGTATCGTATGCGTCGAACCAAATCAGATTGATGTCCCACTGTTCCGCATCGCTTTTGGCGAACAGCGGCGCGTAAGAGGACATGACGACTACGTCGCCGTTGCGTTCAAGTCCCGTCATATATGCGGCTTCTGCCATTGCCGCTTTTAAGTTGGACTTCGTCTGGAGTGTACCGACGCCTTTCGAGGTGGCGGCATATTCTCCCAAAAAGACCTTGGCGCTGTCGCGGTCATAGCTGTCATAACGGTTCGTATTTGCCAAATACCAGTGGTCTTCCTGATAATAGTGCTCATCCACAACGGTGTCCGTATAGTTTGCGGAAAGCTCCTTCCACGAAGCGTCAAATTCTTCTCCCTCGCTGGAAGGTCCTGAAGAAGAAATAACGGTGATCTCGGGATATTTTTCATTTACCGCCGCCTTGAGTGCGGCAAGATTGCGGAAATACACACTGCCCCAATTCTCATTGCCGAGTCCGATATACCGCAGTCCGAACGGCGCAGGGTGTCCGTTTTCGGCACGGCGCGCGCCCCATTCTGTGGAAACATCTCCGTTGGCGTATTCAATCAAATCCAAAATATCCTGCACATAAGCGTCCCATTCCTCTGTGCCGGGGCGCAATGCGATTGTGTCGAGATACGCTTCCCACTGCAAGTTGGTCAGCGCGCCCGATTTAAATTTTTGGTAAGTCTCGTCATATCCGCAGCGCGGCTGGCAGATTAGCCCGACGTTGAGAATCGGTACCGGCGCGGCGCCTAAATCCTCGCAGAGCTGGAAATATTCGTGATAGCCGACGGAATAACTGTTGTTGTAGTCCATATCTTCGTTCCGCCAAATGTTATAGAACTGTTTGCGTTCTTCCAACGGACCGATTGTGTTTTTCCAATTAAAGTTGTTCTGAAGGCTGTCGCCCTCTGTTACACAGCCGCCGGGAAAACGGACGAATGCAGGGTGCATGTCGGCAAGCGCATCGTACAAATCCTGCCGCAGGGAAGTGTATTTCCATGTCGGCAGTCCGTAGCCGTGGCTTTTTTTCGGATACAGGCAAACGTAGTCAAGCGAAACCGCACCGCTGTCGAATTTCATGACCAAACTGCCTTCCGCGGTTTTTGCCGCGGAAAGCTCCGCACTGTACTGCTGCCATTCTTCGCCTGCACAGACACGGAACATTACGGTTTCGGAAAGTTTTTCCCCTTTGTTGTTTTCCAAATATACATTTACAGTGGTGTCCGTATTTTTAAACCATGCAGAAAATGCGTAAACCTCACCCGCTTTAATGCCCATACTGCCGGTGTCTGCACTTTTTTGGCTTATATCTTTGGTTTTGTAACGGTAATATTCACAAAACCCTTTGTTTTTTACGGTGCGGTCCTTGCCGTCGGGAAGCGTGATATACGCGGGATTGTTTTCATGCATGCCTCCCTCGGTTTCGCGGGTAAATTCAGCGCTGATTTCCCATCCCGAAAGCGACTGCTCTTCTCCGTGCAGATATTCAAAGGAGTTGTTGCGCACAAGATTTGCATTGAGTCCCCCTTCGACGGCATAGTTAATATCCTCAATAAAAATACCGTACAAAGTACTGCTGATTTCATGCTTCAGATGGCTTGCGGACAGTTTAATTTCCTGTGCTTCGGGTTTTGCGGCAGCGGCGGGCAGCAAAACGCAAACGGCAAGCAATGCCGCAAGCAGAAAGGAAATACATCTCTTAAGCATACAAACGCCTCCCTCTTATACTATATAATATACTTTATATCTTACCATGCCGAAAATGCTTACGCAACCCCTTTTTTGCGGTTTTTACAGTGAAAAACAGTTGATAGCGAAAAAAATTCGTGTTACAATTTTTGCGGTGATACAATGGAGCTGTTTGAAGAACGAAAAAACGCCGTGCGCAGCCGTTTGCGCACGCGTTTGCAGGATGCATTCGATGTGAACTATACGGTAGCGCAGGTGCGCATAGATTCCATGGCGGATTTTGAAAAAGAACTGTGGACGCCGTTTTGTGCGCAGCGCGGCATTTACTACCGCGGGGAGCGGATTTGCTCGTCCGCACGGCGGCTTTTGCCGACTTTTCTGCGCAATACGGCATTGTCGGGCGAGGAACTGTATACGCACATAGACAGCCAAGCACTTTTTGATTTTTACACGGCGCGAACGGCGTTTACTTCCGTGTACACGACCCTCTACGGTGCGCCCGACTTTGAAAAACAGTACAAGATGCTTGCCTTTGCACAGCATTATCTGGACGTAAGCCCGTTTATTGATTTTACGGCAAGTCTGTATGTGGCGCTGTCGTTTGCCATGAAAGGGCGCACGGAATTTGCAGACGATATTGTAATCTACACTGCCTTTGACATCGGCGACGACGACACCTCGACCGACGAAACGGAAGTGAACGAGTGGCTTTCGCAGTACAATGTCGGGATTGTCCGTGCCGAATCGAAAGAGGAATTCTTAAAACTGCTGGGTACACGCCGCAAAACAGACGCGGAGCTCGGCAATCCGCTTTTGTCGGCACAGCGGACGATTGAATCGCTTTTGAACGGTGTGTCTCCGACGGCGAAGCTGATTAACATTCCGACCAACGATTTAATGAAATATCAGCAGGGCGTGTTTCTGTGGCTCAATGATTTTTGCTTAATGGATACGGCGTATTTTACGAAAGCCGTTCGGCAAAGCTTTGTGATACAAAAATACGTGATTGACAAATCAATTTGCCCGCAGCTGCAGAAATTACTCTGCGACAAAGCGCCGCAGTACCGCTATTCCTGCCTGTTGGATATTGCCGAAGCGGTCAAAGACTGAACAGAAAGACTTCGGAAAACGGGAGTTGACAAATGTTTCCCAATACTGTATTATAATAGCATGTTATCACTTTACTATGATAAATCGGAGGAACAAAAATGAAAAAGTTTTTAAGTGTTTTGCTTGCAGTCATTATGATTGTCTGCACATTTGCCGCCTGCGGCGGAAGCAAGGCTATGACCATTGTGGCGGAAAAGGAGTCCGCAGGTGAAAAGGTTGTGCAGTCAGACGAGTTCTTTAAGGATTACACCTACACGGCTGTCGATGCGCAGTCTAAGGCGCTGATGGAAGTATCTTCGGGTACGGCGGACGGCTGTGTTGTGGACTATGTCTGTTCCATCGGTATGATTGGCGAGGGTACGGATTACGCAAATCTGTCCGTGGTTGACAAGTACGCTTTCAATGATGAGCAGTACGGCATCGCATTCAGAAAAGGCAGTACCAAAACCGTTGCTTTGGTAAACGCGGCAATCAATGAATTGATTGAAAACGGCAAGCTGATGGAGATTGCGAAGAAATACAAGTTGGAAAATCAAATCAATACCCAGCCTGTAGAGATTCCTGCGGAGGATACCTTGGACGCTTCCGATTGGGAATACATTAAGAGCAAAGGGACGATGGTCATCGGCGTTACCTATTTTGCACCGATGAATTATTTGGACAGCAACAACGAACTGACAGGCTTTGAAACGGAATTTGCAACAGAAGTGTGCAAGATTCTCGGTGTTAAGCCGGTATTCCAGGAAATCACATGGTCTGCAAAGTTCTCTGAATTGAACTCGAAAACCATTGACTGTATTTGGAACGGTATGACCATTACCGAGGAAGTGCAAACCAATACAGAGGTTTCCAAATCCTATATGAACAATAAACAGGTTTTGGTTGTCAAGAGCGAAAATGTTTCCAAATTCTGATTGAGGCAGACTGTAAAAGACACACCTCTGTTTTCAGGGGTGTGTCCTTGTTTGCATTAGGAGAGTATATATGTCCTTTGCGCAGGTTACCACCGATTTATTTGTCGGTTTCTATGAGAATCTAATCATATTCATTGTAACGCTGTTCGGTGCGATTCCGTTCGGCTTGTTGATTACGTTTGGGTCGATGAGCCGTTTTCGGCCGGTTAAGTGGTTGGCGAAGACGTTTGTTTGGGTCATTCGCGGAACGCCGTTAATGCTGCAGTTGTTTGTTGTGCTTTACATACCCGGTCTTTTGTTCGGCGTGCCTATGCGTTCGCGTATGACGGCGGCGCTTGTGGCGTTTATAATCAATTACGCGGCGTACTTTTCGGAAATTTTCCGCGGCGGGATTGAAAGCATTTCCAAAGGGCAATACGAAGCGGGACAAGTTCTCGGCATGACGAAGACGCAGGTGTTTTTTAAGATTGTGCTGTTGCAGGTTATCAAACGAATCGTGCCGCCGATGGGGAATGAGATTATTACGCTTGTCAAAGATACATCGCTTGCGCGTGTAATTGCGATTGCCGAATTGATTATGGCGGCGGAACGCTATGCAGGCAAGGGCTATATTTGGCCGCTGTTTTATACAGGCGTATTTTTCCTTGCGTTCAACGGACTTTTAACTTTGCTGTTCGGGTTTATCGAAAAGAAATTGGATTACTACAAGGGGTGATAAGATGCCTGTATTGGAAGTTGTTAATATACATAAACAATTCGGCAAAACCGAAGTGCTTAAAGGCATAGATTTCACAATGGAAGAGGGCAGTGTGGTCTCTGTTATCGGCTCCTCGGGCAGCGGCAAAACCACGCTTCTGCGCTGTATCACGGGCTTGGAGACTGCCGACTGCGGCAAAATCACCGTCGGCGGACGTGTGACCTTTGACAGTGCGGATAAGCGTAAGCTGACAAAGGCGCAGAAGCGTGAAAATCAGCTTTGCACGGGGCTTGTATTTCAGTCCTTTAATCTGTTTCCGCAATATACGGTGCTTCGGAATGTGACGCTTGCAAAGGAATTGCTTGTGAAAGAGGAATGTAAGCAGAAAAAGTGCTCGCGGGCAGACACCAAGGCGCGCCTTGCGGAAATTGAAGAAACCGCGAAACAAATGATCGACAGCGTGGGGCTTTCCGATAAGCTTGCGAGTTATCCGTGTGAGCTGTCGGGCGGCCAGCAGCAGCGTGTCGCGATTGCCCGAGCCTTAATGCTTTCACCGAAGGTGCTTTGCTTTGATGAACCGACCTCGGCGCTCGACCCTGAAATCACGGGTGAGGTGCTTGCCGTTATCCGTAAGCTGGCGGGAGAGGGGCGCACCATGCTGATTGTAACCCACGAAATGGGATTTGCACGCGAGGTGTCGGGCGAAGTTGTCTTTATGAGCGACGGTGTGATTGCCGAGCGCGGTACGCCGTCGGAAGTGTTCGACAATCCGAAAAATGCGCGCTTGCAGGAGTTTTTAAGCGCCACACTTCGGGCGTAAAATGAAACCGAATGAAAAAACGGACGTCTTTTCGGCGTCCGTTTTATATTAACAAAGTGCATAAATTATGCTATGCTTATTTTGAGGTGAGCAGAATGACGGCAACTGTTTTAAAGCAAAATGAAAATACTGTGAAACATCCACAAATCGCACCGCTTTATAAAAATAAACTTTTCGGCGTTTGCCTTTTGATTTTGGGTGTGTTCAGCGTGCTTGTGATTGTGCACCGACTGGTGCATTATGTGTATGAGTTTGACCCGAAATACAGTCCCATAGATTACGGTAGGTTCAATATTCTGTCATTTTTCACCGTACAGTCAAACATATTTGTCTGCTTTTATCTGCTTGTGACCGCGTTTGCCGTATTCGGCAATGCCCGTGCGCAGAAAATGGCATTTTCCCCGATGCTCGGCGCATTGGTGACAACCTACATCCTCATAACGGGTGTGGTGTATTGCTGCGGGATTCCGCTTGCCTTTACCACGCCGTATCAATGGGATACGCCGACACACAGTATGCTGAGCTTTATTCAGGTCTATCACCATATGATTATCCCGCCGCTGATGCTGGTTTTGTGGTTTTTCCCTGCGACGGGGGAGAAAATTCCATACAAAAAGGCGTGGCTGTTTGCGATTTATCCGTTGGTGTATTCGGCGGTGTCCGTTGTGCGCGCCGCAGTCGTAAAACCGACATTTTATGTGTATCCGTTTTATAATCCCGCATTTTTCTGGGAAATACTTTTCAAAGACAAACCGATGCAGACCGTTCCTGCTTATTTGCTGATGATTCCGATTTTGCTTGCGGCAATGCTGTTGTTCGTCGGTACGGCGGCTTTGCTGATTTTCATCCGCAACCGACGCGTGAATTAATGTATAAAAAATGAAAAGAGGGCAGACGCGAAACGTGCGTTTGTCCTCTTGTTTGCTGTCGGTATGTTATTTTGAAAACCGTTCCTGCATTTCCGCCATACGTCCGCAGGACATTCTGCCCTCGGGACATTTATCCACAAAACAGCTCGGCCCGTAAAATTTGAAAATTTCAGGCGCGGCACCGCGCAAAAGCCGCAAAGCCTCTGTCGCGTGTGTGCGGATTTCCCATTGCGCGCGGGTGCAGGTACGCAGACGCAGGAACAACAGCAGTTCGCGTGCGTTCATCGTTGTGACAATATCCACTGTGTTGCCGCTCATCTGGTAATACACAAGGTCGGTTTCGGATATGCCCGCGGTGCGCAGAGCTTCGTATTCCGCTCGCATACTTTCAAATGCCGCACAGTATTTTTCGAGCAGAGCGGGGTTCTCTTTTACAGCGGGGGGGATAATGTATTTTGCACGGTCAGTGTACCGCAAATCCGCGATTTGAACGGACTGCATTCTGTGCCGTGTAAAATGTGTCAGTTCGGAAAGTGAAATACCGTTGAAGCGCAGTGTGAAATTGACGCTTTCCAGTGCGCGCGGTCGGCTGGATTTTAACAGCGCGGCAATCACCTTTTCGGTTGTTTCCTGCGATTCTACCGCCTGTGCCGCTGTATCTGTGTCCGCACCCGTGTATTCAATCAGCGCATTCCGTGCGACGTGCTTTGCCGCATCGGGCGTGCAGGCAAGCAACTCCACAGGCGCTTTTTTACCTGTGCTTTTCGGTAAGTCTATGAAAGACAAATCGGGTACATCCGATTGCAAATGCGCACTGCGCTTTTCAAAATCAAGCAGAATGCCGGGCGTTTTTTCCCTCGCCTGTGTAAGCAGCATTTCGCCGAGTGCGCGGATTTCGGGATATTTACTGCCGCGCCCGTACAGCATCGCTTTCAGCATATGCAGAAATTCACGCCCGTTGACACTGCAAAAGAAATTGCTGAACAGGCAGTAGGGCAGTAAAAACCGCGCATCTTCTTTGGCGACACCGCTTTCGGTGAATTCCGAATACAGCGCGAACAGAGAAGCCATATGCGATTTATAGCGCTCGGTCATTTCTGCATCCGAAAATTCGGGGACGTAAAAACCCGCATCCGAAAAATCCACATAACGGCGGGATTTTACCGTGAATGAAGCGAGACGGAACTCAATGACAAACTGCTCCACCACGGCGGAAACATTTTGAAATACCAAATTGTAATAGGTGTGCTCCACCACGGAGTTGTGCCCCGAACGGGTGACCTTGTCAATCAGATTTGCATTTTTTTCGGCATCCTGACTTTTTGCCCAAATGCCGAGCGCCGTGCCGGGCTGGGTGGATACTCTGCCGCCTGCCGCGGTTACTTTTTCGTCACAGTCCGAAAGACCGATTAAAAACGCACCGCTTTTATTGAAATCGGAAAAATCCATAGCGTTACTCCTTATATTGCTTGGTTTTTAAAAGAACAAAAATCAGCGTCGAAATAAAAGTTTATCTGTATTTTACCATAAACGCGAAGCGTTGTAATGGTAAAATCCGTCCATGTCCGACGGTTCGCCGCAAGGCGGAGTCGGACGGACACAAAATAAGCGTTAAAATAAGTGCTTGCACTTATTTTAACATAATTTTAGAAGAACCGCAATTTATTTGTTGCATAATTTTCGATGAGATTTGTCGTTTGCCCGTTGTAAAACAGGAAAAAATTTGTTATACTATAACCTGTATATGTATATCAACAAGTCGGAGGCAGGTTTTATGCATAAGCGATTGGTCGTGATTGAAGGCTTAGACGGCAGCGGAAAATCTACGCAGGTGGCGCTCTTAAAAGAATATCTTACCGCGAACGGTACGCCTGTGCGGCAAATCAAACTGCCCGATTACGACGACCCTTCGAGTACGCTTGTAAAAATGTATCTCGGCGGCGATTTCGGCAGTCAGCCTGAAGACGTAAATGTGTACGCGGCTTCTTCCTTTTACGCAGTGGACCGTTATGCTTCCTACCGTCGGCATTGGCAGACGGATTATGAAGCGGGTACACTGATTTTGGCGGACCGCTACACCACTTCCAATGCGGTGCATCAGGCGGTCAAACTGCCCGAAGCGGAATGGAAAGATTACTTGCAGTGGCTGTCGGATTATGAGTATCAAAAACTCGGGATTCCGCGTCCCGACAGCGTCATTTTTTTGGATATGCCCGTCGAGGTCTCGCAAAAGCTGATGACCGCACGTTACGGCGGGGAAGAGGACAAAAAGGATGTGCACGAGGCAAATGTGCGGTATCTGCACGCCTGCCGAAAGGCGGCGCTGTTTGCCGCGAAGGAGCTCGGCTGGTCGGTGGTGACCTGCGCCGAGGGCGGGAGTCCGCTGCCCATAGAGCAAATCCATGCGGAAATTATAAAGAAGTTAAAATTAAGGTGAATTTTGTGCTGGAATTTCAAAAACCCGCGCTTTCCGACCAACAGTGGGTCACAAAGATTATGCGTGCTTCGGGAGAGCTTGCGTGTGAATACTGCTTCGGAAATTTATATATGTGGTCGTCCGTGTACGACAATACCATTACAGAATACAACGGCTTGTTTTTAGCGCGCGACGGCAGCGAAAGCCCGATGTATCTTTTCCCCTGCGGTGAGGGCGACAAAAAGGGCGCGATTGAAGAACTGATGCGCTGTGCGAAAGCAGACGGCGCACCGCTGACGCTTTACTGCCTGACGCCGAAAAAGGTGCGGGAACTCGACTGTTTAATGCCTGACAAATTTGAATATATCCCGATGCGGGAATATTTTGATTATATTTACAATACCGAGGATTTAATTTCCCTCGCGGGGCGCAAATACCACGGTAAGCGCAACCATATTTCCTATTTCAAAAAGAATTTCGACTGGCGTTACGAACCGCTGACCGAGAAAAATATGGATGCGTGCCTTAAAATGAACGACCTCTGGGAAAAAGAAAATCAGGAGAAAAATCCCGAAGGAATCGGCAACGAGCTGATTGCCATTCGGCGCGGATTTGCGGAGTTTGACCGTTTGGGCTTTACGGGCGGTGTGCTGTACGCGAATGACCGCATTGTCGGCTACACGTTCGGCGAAGCCTTAAACGATACCGTATTTTGCACGCATGTGGAAAAGGCGTTCGCCGATGTGCGCGGGGCATATCCCGCCATCAACCGCGAGTTTGCCGCCAATGCGCTTGCGTCCTATAAATTCATCAATCGCGAAGAGGACACAGGCAGTGAAGGGCTTCGCAAGGCGAAGGAATCCTATTACCCCGCCGTGCTGTTGCCGAAATACCGCGCAGTTTATAAAGGATAACGAAATGCAGTTACGAAAAGCCCGAAAAGGGGACGTCCCCGCGCTGTATACGCTTTGGGAAGCGGCATTCGGCGATACAAAAGAAACCGTAGACCTGTTTTTTGAAACCTGCTTTCAAATGCAGAATACTTTGGTCGCCGTTTGTGACGGACAGGTGCGTTCGGTCATTTATTTACTCCGAAATACACTGCAAAACGGTGCGGATTCGTTTACCGCGTCTTATATCTATGCCGCCGCAACCGAAGAATCTTATCGCGGCAGAGGGCTGATGCGCGCTTTGCTCGCATACGCCGCGGAAACGGAAACCGCGCGCGGTACGGATTTTTTGTATCTCGTTCCCGCGTCCGCACACTTGTTTCAATATTATGCGCATTGCGGTTTTCAAACGGCTTTTAAAAAGCAGACTTGCGCATTTTCGCGTGCAGAATTACAGACCTTTGCAAAAAACGCAGAATGCACCGTGCCATACATTGCTTGGAGTCAAGAGGTTTTGCAGTTCTCGGCAAAGCTGGCACAGCAGTTCGGTGAGCAAAGTCTTTCCTGTAAAGACGGATTTGTTTTATGGGAACAGACAGGGGATGAAGCTGAAATCTCGGCGCTTTATGCCGCCGACGGTAAGCTTTCCCCGTTGCTTGGCGCGCTTTTAAAGATATGCACCGCGCAGCGTTTCACATTGCCCCTGCCGTGCACAGCGGCAGCCGAAACGTGCGAGCGCACGGCGATGCTGCAAGCTTTGTCACCGCGCGCAAAAGCGCAGAATATACAAAACGCCTATATCGGCTTGACTTTGGGTTAAGGAGAACATTTATGATTTACGTATTTTTAGCAGACGGTTTTGAAGAAATCGAAGCGCTTGCGCCCGTGGATTTACTGCGACGCGCGGGGGTTGCGGTGCAAACTGTCGGTATCACGGGAAAAACCGTAACGGGCAGTCACAATATTTCCGTCACGGCGGATATATTACCCGAGGAAGTTGTTTTGAACGAGGCTGTGCAGGCGGTTGTTCTGCCCGGCGGTATGCCCGGTGCAAAAAATCTGGATGCGGACGAAACGGTTTCGCGTGCCATCGCCTTTGCCGCCGAAAAAGGAAAACTGCTTTGCGCGATTTGCGCCGCGCCGTTTTTACTCGGCAAGCGCGGGCTGTTGCAGGGAAAAACCGCAATTTGTTTCCCGGGCTTTGAAGCCGATTTGACGGGTGCGGAAATTTCCGAGCAATCCGTTTGCCGCGACGGCAATATCATTACTGCCAAAGGTATGGGCGTTGCCACGGAATTCGGTTTGAAAATCGTAGAAGCCTTGTCGGGCGAAAAAACAGCGGCAGAGCTCCGTGCGACGATTCAAAGCGTATGAGCACACAGGATATTCGCCCCGTCAAAAACCGTCTGCGTGCGGAATGCAAACAGAAAAGGACAGCTTTGTCCGATTTCGAGAAAGTACAGATGGACGCAAGGCTTGCAGAACGCTTTTTTGCTTCGCGGCAGTACCGTGAAAACGATATGCTGTTTTGCTATGTTTCTACGGAAATCGAGGTCGACACGCGCGAAATTCTGCGCCGTGCCATAGCGGACGGCAAAACCGTTGCCGCACCGCGCTGTGTGGACGGTACGCGCGAAATGGATTTTTACATTTTGCAGGATATGTCCGCTTTGGAATCGGGTTTTTTCGGCGTGTTGGAGCCGAATCCCGCGCTTTGCCGTAAGGTAACGGACTTTTCCGAAGGACTTTGCATTATCCCTGCACTGGCGTTTGACAAATCAGGCTACCGTCTGGGCTACGGCAAAGGCTATTACGACCGCTTTCTTGCCAAATTCTCGGGCGAGACGCTGGGGCTTGTCTATGATTGCTGTTTTTACGACAGTCTGCCGCACGGTAAATTTGACCGTGCCGCACAGTGGATTTTGACAGAATCCGAGATGTACAAAGCAATTTGATTTTTTACCATACAGAATTGAAACGGATGATTCGAAAGGAGGCTTTTTGTTATGCGTGATGATTTACGGAATTTTTTCAATGAGGACGCTTACAATGAGCTTTTGAACGTGTACGCCGAAGAGGATGCGAAAAAGGCACAGCATAAAACGGCGGTTTCCAAAGAACCGTCAAAGCCGCTCCCTTCGGATACACGGCGCTTACCGACAAAGCAGGAACTGCATGCGGCTGAACATATGCGGAAAACATCGTCGGCGGAGACGTCTGCACACCGTTCGGCAGTACAGCATACGCCGAATGTGCAGAGAACGCACCCCGCGTCAGACCGTTTTGCGGAACCGATGACGCCTGCCGCACCGCCGAAAAATTTCAAGTTGGAAATTAAGGATTTGGATGCGGAGTTTCAGACGGAGGCGGAACTGCGTGCGCAGCGTGCCGCGAATGCGGAAAACGCACGCCGTCAGCGCGCGGCGCAGAGTACACAGCAGGGGGCGTTTGAGAATTTTTCGGAAGTGATTAAAAAACGCCGTCCCGTACAGCATGCAGAGCCGCAGGAGCTTGTTACGGAAGAATTTTCGCAGGCGGGTGAAGCGGCGGCGAAAAAATTCACCGAAAAGTTGGATTGGAATACCGTCCGCGCCTTTTTACTGAAAAACAAAAAGGCATGGATTATCGTTTTAATTTGCATTGCCGCTTCAGTTTTGCTTTCGTCCTATACCATTAGCTGTATGAATGACGTTTTTGCCATTCGCCGTGACAGCGAAACCGTTGTGACGGTAAATATCCCTGCCGAGGCGCACACCAAAGATGTTTTGAAAATCTTACAGGATAATGATTTGATTCACCACCGCCATTTCTGCTGGGTGGTTTCCAAGGTTATAAAATTTAAAGATGACAACTACTTAACGGGTGTGTATTACGTCACGGCGTCTATGGGCTTTGAGAAAATGCTTCTCACCTTTAAACAGCCGACCACGACGGGCGAAACGGTAACGCTGACGTTCCCCGAAGGCTTTACGGTAGACCAAATTGTTGAAAAGCTTGAAAAATACAAGGTCTGTTCTGCCGCGGCACTGTATCAGACCATGCAGGAAGTGGACTTCAGCAGTGAATTTTCCTTTATTTCCGAAATGGATAATAAAGAAGCGCGTTACCGCATGCTCGAAGGGTATCTGTATCCCGATACCTATGAGTTCTATGTCGGGGAATCTCCTTCCAGCGTTCTGCGCAAATTCTTAAATAACTTTAATAAAAAGTGGACGGAGGAATACGCCGCGCAGGCGAAGAAGCTGAACATGTCCGTAGACGATGTGATTACGCTTGCTTCCATCATTCAAAAAGAGGCATTCGGCGCCGACCAGTCGCCGCTGGTTTCTTCGGTCCTGCACAACCGTCTGAACAAATCGGGGCTTTATCCGTCTTTGCAGTGTGACTCTACCACGGAATATATCAATGAATATATTCAGAAAAATACCAAAAGCGCCGTGGAAGTCGCGCGCTTTACAGACCGATACAGCTCTTACAAATGCGCGGGTCTGCCCGTAGGCTCCATTTGCAATCCGGGCAATGACGCGATTAAAGCCGCGCTGTTCCCCGAAAAGACCGATTACTATTTCTTTGCGCACGACACAAACAAAAAGCTGTATCTGGCGCGCAACGATAACGAACGCCGTTCCAATAACCTTGCGATTCTCAACGCAAACGCGGAAGCGGAGAAGAAGAAAACCAACGGATAAGAGAGGATTTGTCTGCATGATGACGCGAAAACCCGAATTGCTTTGCCCTGCGGGCGACCAAGAACGGTTGGCGGCGGCGCTGTATTTCGGCGCGGATGCCGTGTATCTCGGCGGCGAAGCATTCGGTATGCGCGCCGCACCGCAGAATTTCACGTTCGAAGCCCTTTGCCTTGCCGTAAAACAGGCACATGCGCAAGGTGCAAAGGTTTATTTGACCTGCAATACCTTGCCGCGCAACCGTGAGCTTGCCGCTTTGCCCGCATTTTTGGAGAAAGCGGCGGACTGCGGCGTAGACGCGTTTATTGTCGCCGATTTCGGCGTGCTGGCATACTGCAAAAAATACGCCGAGAAAGTGCCTGTGCATATTTCGACACAGGCGGGTATCGTTAACTACGCCGCCGCGAGGCAGTTTTATGAACTGGGCGCACAGCGCATTGTCACCGCGCGGGAGCTGTCAATGGACGACATTGCCGAGATTCGCGCTAAAACACCGAGAGACTTGGAAATCGAATGCTTTGTACACGGCGCGATGTGCGTTTCTTTTTCGGGACGCTGTCTTTTGTCGAATTACCTTTTGGGGCGTGACGCCAACCGCGGGGCATGCGCACAGCCGTGCCGCTGGGAATATGCTTTAATGGAGAAAAAACGCGACGGACTGTATTTCCCGATTGAAGAAGATAAAAACGGCACTTACATTCTCAATTCCAAGGATATGTGTATGATTGAGCATATCCCCGAATTGGTGCAGGCGGGCGTGGACAGCTTCAAAATCGAGGGCCGCGCCAAATCCGCCTATTATACGGCGGTGATTACGAATGCCTACCGTGCGGCAATCGACGGTTATTTAAAAAACCCGTTGCCCGACTATACACCTGCGCCGTGGGTCGCGGAAGAAACCAAAAAAGTCAGCTACCGTGAATACTGCACAGGCTTTTATTTCGGCGACCCGACGGAAGATGCAAACGTCAGCTATGCGGGCGGGTATGTCCGCACATGGGACGTTGCAGGTGTTGTGACGGATGCCGACAGCGAATATCTCACCGTCAGCCAGCGCAATAAGTTTTGTGTCGGCGACACCTTGGAGCTGCTTGAACGCGGGAAAGCACCCGTACAGTTCACCGTGACGGAAATGCAAAATGCCGACGGCGAACCGATTGAAGCCGCGCCGCATCCGATGATGTCGTTGCGTATTCGCAGTACGCTTTGCCCCGAAGCGGGTGCATTGCTCAGAAAGCAGGCGCAGTGAAATGGATTTAGAGTTTATTAAAGATTTATGTAAGAAAATCAATTTGTCACCCGAAGCCTGTGATACCGCGCTTCGGGTGCTTTTGACAGAAGAAAAAGCAATTCGGCGCGCACAAAAGCATGCGGGTTTGACACATTTACATACCCCGTACCGCCGCCTGCGGAAAAACCGTGCAGACGGTGCGGCCTTTTGTTTGGGCTTTGCACTTGCCGAGGCGGAACGTGCGTTTGGCCGCTACAAGCAGTTGGGGATTCCCGAAGCAATTTATTATGATACCATGCAGGATATTTCCGTTTGGGTAAATACCTGCGCACGGGAAGAAGGTATTGTCGGGCTGTGCGAGCTTTCTTGGATTCGCCATGCGCTGTATCTGAATCTGTTTCAAATCGGCAGATTGCAATATCAGTTTTTTAAGACCAATCATACTGTCTCGGGAATTCCCGCGGGGCTGTGTGCAAAAGTACCAATCGGAAGCCGACAGCCCGCACTCAACATCCACATCCCCGAGGGCGGAAGACTGGACTTCTCCGCCTGTCAGCAGTCTTTACAGGAGGCACATGTATTTTTTTGGCAATACTTTCCGCAATATAAGTATGCGGGCTTTGTGTGCGACAGTTGGCTTTTAGACAGGCATAACGCGCAGTTTATGCGCGAAGACAGTAATATTTTACAATTTGCATCGTTATTTGACTGCGTGGTGCAAACCCGTTTTGAAAACAATGAACTGCTGCGGCGCTTATGGGGGATACATAAAGCGAGCCGCGAGGAGCTTGCATTGCTTCCCGAAGATACCGATTTGCAAAAACGTGCCAAACAGTATCTGTTAAACGGCGGCAAAACGGGCAGCGGCTACGGATTTATAATAAAATGATTAAACAAACACCTTTGTTTCATACTAAAAACAGAGGTGAGCGTGCCGAAAAAGTGGATTTTGCTCCTCTTGTCAGGGGTGATTCCCCACAGTGTGGGGAGATGTCGCGGAGCGACAGAGGGGTAGTTAAAAAGCTTGATTTTTCAAGATTTTCTCTCCCTCCGGCACGCGCAAAGCGCGTGCCACCTCCCTCGACAGAGGGAGGAATAAAGAGGTTTTTCGGCAGTCTGACCTCTGCTTCATACTAAAAGCAGAGGTGTTTTTATGGGCAAACGGGTAATTGTTTTATTTTTTGTTTTTGCGTTGGCGGTGGGGTCACTCAGCGTACGCATGCTGACCATCAGCGGCGGCAGTGTTTCCGCCGCCGTGCAGACGGGCAATACACTGTCGGCGGTGGTGGGGGAGACACGCGGGTATATCTATGACCGTCATATGCAGCCGTTGGTCAATGCGGAACGCGAACTGATGGTTGCCGTCAAACCGACCGAACAGGCGCTGAATTCCGCGGGTGCGGTACTCGGAAATACGGCGGGCAAAGATGCTCTGTATGAAACCGTGGAAAACGGCAAAATTGCGGTTGCCGCCGCTGATGCGCCGCTGACAGAAACGGATGCAAAAACCGTCAGCCGCATAGCAAGATACAGTGACGACGGGCTTGCCGTGCATCTGGTCGGCTATATCAATGCGGACGGCGACGGCGTCTGCGGTTTGGAGCAATACTACAACGTTATTCTGAAAAATGCACGCGGCGTATTGCGGGCGCGGTGCGGTGTGGACGCGAAGGGACGGCTGTTGGACGGCGCGGAATTACAGTTTACAGGCGAAAACTATGATTCACCCGCAGGCGTGCAGGTGACGCTGGACAGGGAAATCCAGCACATCGCCGAAGAGGCACTGCAAAAATTTGAAATCGGTACGGGGGCGGTTGTGGTGTTGGATACGGAAACTTCTGAAATTCTCGCCATGGCAAGCGTGCCGGAATTCTCCCAAATGCATCCGGAAACCAGCTTGGACGCCGCAGACGCACCGTTTGTGAACCGTGCGATTACACCGTATTCCGTCGGTTCGGTGTTCAAGGCGGTGGTTGCTGCCGCCGCCATCGAGAACGGCACGGATGAAAGCTATTCTTATACCTGCACAGGTGCATATACCATAGGGGAAACCGTATTCCAATGCCATGTGCACGAGGGACACGGCAAACAGAATCTGTCGGTGGCAACTGCAAATTCCTGCAATCCGTATTTTATCGACCTCGCACTGCACACAGGGCGGGAGAACGTATGCGCCATGTCAGAAAATCTCGGCTTGGGTGCAAAAATCGAGCTTGCCGACGGATTTTATACAAAAGCGGGTATTTCCCCCGCCGCATATACGCTGACCTCTTCGCAGGATTTGGCGAATTTTGCGTTCGGGCAGGGCGAATTGCTGGCGTCGCCTCTGCAAATGACTGCCGTGTATGCCGCCATTGCGAACGGCGGTATTTACCGCGCGCCGAGCTTGATGAAAGCAATTATAGACGCATCGGGCGAAGATGTACAGCGCGCATTTCTGCCTGCTTCCCGCCGCGCCATGTCCGAAGAGACCGCCGCCCGCATCGGTGCGCTTTTAAACTACACGGTGGAAAACGGCAGCGGCAGACGTGCGAAACCGTCAAACGGCACGGCGGCAGGCAAAACCGCCACTGCGCAAAGCGGATGGTTTGACGAAAACGGCGTGGAAGTTACGCAGTCGTGGTTCTGCGGGTATTTTCCGTATGAAACGCCCCGCTATGCCGTAACCGTCTTAAAAGAAAACGGTGAGGGTGGCTCCGCCGACTGCGCCCCCGTGTTTCGGTATATCGCAGAGGAAATTTTGAAACTGCCCTGATTTGTGGTACAATTTTATAAAATTCTATTGACTTTTACGTTGCGTAAAACTATATAATTTCGGCGTATTGGAGGTGCAGTTATGAAAATGAAAGCTGTATGTGAAATAACAGGTTTATCCGACAGAACCGTTCGGTATTATATAGAGCAAAATTTGATTTCCCCCGCATATACGGAAAATTATCTCGGACGGAAAAGCTTTGATTTCACAAAAGAAAATGTGGATGAATTAAAGGATATTGCCGTACTTCGGAAATTTAATTTCACGATTCAGGAAATTCGGGATATACTGTTAAGTCCCGAAACCAGCCGACAGATTGTGTCAGATGTTCAGGCACGGGCAAGGCAGTCTGTCTGTGAGGGGCAGACGATGCTGCAAGCTTTGTCTGTGTTGGATGCCGAAAAGGTGTATACTGTATCGGAATTGGCACATATTTTAGCGACGCCGAGCCAAAATCAGCCGTTGCAAAATGATGCTGTGCCTCAAAGCATACCTGTAATTCTTCGAAAGGTGCTTAAATCTGTTTTGCTGTTTTTTGCAACATGGATGCCGTGGGTCGGCAGTGTTGTGGCGATTGTAATAACCCTTACGAAATATGAATATCCGAATTTTAATTTTAAAGTGGTTGTCTGGATGCTTATTGCCTTACTGCCGTCCGGATTTATGTTGTTTTTACCTAAAATCAAAACAGACAAAAAAACGGTATTCAAACGAATATTGCTTGTGCTGTGCGTGGCAAGTATTCCTGCAAATTTTTTGATTCCCATGGGTATGGTCACGAAATCGGAAACTACGGATATTCGAAATTACCGTAAATTTGATGCGGAATGTCTTGCAAATCAAAGCCGTGTTTTTCAAGCATTTTTTCCTTTACAGGCGCATTATTTTGAGAATATCAAACGACCGAACGGAGCGTGGGAAGCGGTTTATTTGGATGCAGAATACTGTTACAGATATTGGCGTGTTATGGATTATACATACGATATTTATGCCGAATGGCCGCTTGAAGAACAGGTATTCCGCGAAGAAGTCGAAAGAGTACGGCTTTTGTTTGAGCGCTTCAGAGCGGAACACACCTATTACAAATATACGGAAGCAGAAACGGAACGGCATACCTGTTGGATTCTCTATACGGGAAATTCGCCGTTTCAAAAGGCAACAGATAATTATAATTATGTCATTTTTGCGTTTGACGAATCGCAAAACAGAGTGCGTTATATTTACTGCGACAGCTTGGAAAACGGCGTAGACCAGCCGTATTATTTGGAGTTGGAGTGGTAGTGCGAACACGTTTGACTTTCCTATGCGGCGGGCATATTCAAATCCAAACTCTTTTTGCGCTTGCTTGTATTCACTGCTTGAACACGCTAAAGTGTTGACATTTTTGTCGATTCGGGGTAAAATAAAATGCAAAATTATCGAAGAGGCTGCAAATGCTTCTTCTGACAGAATGACATTGGATTTTAGGTGAAAGCTATGCAACTGAACGGTTCTGACATTATCGCCGAGGTGCTTTTGGAGCACGGCGTGGATACCGTATTCGGGTATCCGGGCGGCGCAGTTTTAAATATATACGATGCGCTTTACAAATACCGCAACAGAATTCATCACGTTTTGACCGCCCACGAGCAGGGCGCTTCCCATGCGGCGGACGGCTATGCCCGCGCCACGGGCAAAACGGGTGTGGTGATTGCCACCAGCGGTCCGGGCGCGACCAATTTGGTGACGGGCATTGCCACGGCGTATATGGATTCCGTGCCGATGGTTGCCATTACGGGCAACGTCGGAACGTCTCTTATCGGCAGGGACGCATTCCAAGAGGTATACATTACGGGTATTACCATGCCCATTACGAAGCACAACTTTATGGTGCAGGATATTTCCGAGCTTGCGCCGATTTTGCGCGAAGCGTTTAAAATTGCGAATTCCGGGCGCAAAGGTCCTGTGCTTGTCGATATTCCGAAGGATATTACGGCGGCGGTCGCGGAGTTTGAAACAGTAAAACCCGAGCCGATTGCAGATACAACCGTGCTTGACGCAGACAAAATCAAGGCGGTTGCGAAGCTTGTGAACAGTGCCAAACGTCCGATTCTTGAATTGGGCGGCGGCGTGATTTCGTCCGAGGCTTCCGAGGTGACGCGTGCTTTTGTGGAGAAAACAGGTATTCCGACCTGTCACACCTTAATGGCGGCAGGCGTTTTGGGCTACGATGAACCGCTGAATTACGGTTTGGTCGGCATGCACGGCAGTCTTGTGACCAACAAGGCGATTGACGAAGCCGATTTGCTTATTGCTGTCGGCACGCGGTTTTCCGACCGTGTGGCGCTCAACACCGAGCGTTTTGCAAAGAAAGCCAAGGTCGTGCAGATTGATATTGACTTGAGCGAAATCAATAAAAACGTGATGGTGGACGCGTATTTGACGGGCGATGTAAAGGCGATTTTGACGGCGCTCCTGCCGCTTGTAAAATCCGCAGACCGCAGTGCGTGGATTGAAACACTTGAAACCTATAAAAAAGAGGATTATATCCCGCAGGACGACCCCGACCGCATTACACCGCACGAATTGGTGCGTGCAATTTGTGCGGGAACAGATAAAGAAACCGTTTATGTCACGGACGTCGGTCAGCACCAAATGTGGGCGGCGCAGTATATTCACCATACGGGCGCGCGCAATTTCCTGACAAGCGGCGGACTCGGTACGATGGGGTACGGCTACGGTGCGGCAATCGGTGCGCAGTTTGCTTTCCCCGAAAAGCGCGTGGTACATATCACGGGCGACGGCTCGTTCCATATGAATCTCAACGAAGCCTGCACGGCGGTCAGCAACAATCTGCCGATTATTACCGTCATTTTTGACAACCGCGTGCTCGGCATGGTGCGTCAGTGGCAAACCTGCTTCTACGGCAAGCGGTATTCACAGACCGACCCCGAACGCCAAACGGATTTTGTCAAGGTGATTGAGGGCTTCGGCGGCAAGGGCTACCGTGCTTCGACACTTGCGGAATTCAAGGCGGCTTACAAACAGGCACAGCAGGACAACTGCCCTGTGTGGATTGACTGCACGATTGACAAGGATGACCGCGTTTTACCGCTGATTCCCGCAGGGAAAACGGTGGACGACATCATCACCGCACCGAACTGTGCGACCTGCCGCCACAAGTGCCACGAAAAGTAAGGGAATTCGCTGTACTTGTATCGCGAACCCGTTCAAAACACAAAATAAAAACAGCTTTCTGTAAAATTGCAGAGAGCTGTTTTTGTTTATGCTCATCTGCGGCAATGCACGAACCCGAGTAGGGGCGGGCGTCCTCGACCACCTGAGCGGTTTTTTGAATTTGCGTATACTTGCGTCTTTTCGCAAACCGTAGGCGATTCACAAATCGCCCGAGCAGACCGCCGATTTTGCATAAAACAAAAAAACGGCGCGAGCAAGCCCGCGCCCTACGTGTACACAAAATCCGCTTTCGTGCCGTGGGAGATTCTTCGCTGTCGCTCAGAATGACAAATTCGCACAATCCTGTAGGGGCGTGCATTGCGCGCCCGTAAAATCGGCTGAAACTTCTCGGAACGACACGGAGGTCGTTCCCTACCCGAGAGTCAAATTCACCTTGTGCCATGTGAGATTCTTCGCTTCGCTCAGAATGACAAATTTCAAGACACACAAAAAAGCCGCCCTTTTGGGAGCGGCTTTTTGCATATATCGGATTTGTGACAAATCAGTTGTTGATGAACTTATCCTTTTCATCATTCCAGCTGTACAGCTTTCTGACTTCTTCGCCGACCTTCTCCGCGGGATGCTCAGCGGCAAGCTTGCGCATTGCTTTGAAGTGTACCTGACGGCCTGCGGGGGACATATCCAGCAGGAATTCTTTTGCGAAAGAACCGTCCTGAATATCGGAAAGGATTTTCTTCATCGCTTTCTTGGTGTCGTCAGTGATAATCTTCGGACCGGTGATGTAATCGCCGTATTCCGCTGTATTCGAAATAGAATAACGCATACCAGCAAAACCGCTCTGATAAATCAAATCGACAATCAGCTTCATTTCGTGAATGCACTCGAAATAAGCGTTTCTGGGGTCATAGCCTGCTTCGCAAAGGGTTTCAAAGCCTGCCTGCATCAGTGCGCAAACGCCGCCGCAAAGCACTGCCTGTTCACCGAACAAATCGGTTTCGGTTTCGGTTCTGAATGTGGTTTCCAAAACGCCTGCGCGTGCGCCGCCGATTGCAAGCGCATAAGCGAGTGCCTTATCCAGCGCCTTGCCGGTTGCATCCTGATGTACAGCGACTAAGCAGGGAACGCCTTTGCCCGCCTGATATTCGGAACGGACGGTGTGACCGGGGCCTTTGGGCGCAATCATCGTAACGTCAACATCTTTCGGCGGGTTGATGCAGCCGAAATGGATGTTAAAGCCGTGTGCAAACATCAGCATATTGCCCGCTTCGAGATTCGGCTCGATGTCCTTTTTGTACATATCCGCCTGCAACTCATCGTTGATGAGAATCATGATGATGTCAGCCTTTTTTGCCGCCTCTGCCGCAGTAAAGACCTCAAAGCCCTGTGCCTCAGCCTTCGCCCAAGACTTACTGCCCTCGTAAAGACCGATAATTACGTTACAGCCCGACTCCTTTGCGTTGAGCGCGTGTGCGTGACCCTGACTGCCGTAGCCGATAACGGCGATGGTTTTGCCATCGAGCAGCGACAGGTTGCAGTCCTCTTGATAAAACATTCTTGCTTCTGCCATTTTTGTGTGCCTCCTGTGTATTTTCATGAGTTGTATGATTACCGTAACTCGTTGTCATACAACTATTATAAACCAATATTTCCGTTTGTCAACATATTTTTATAAGTTCTCCAAAGAAATTTGCTCGTGCAGCATCGCGTGGTGCAGGTGAATGGTGACGGCGCTTTTGAGCGCCGCATGGTCGCGCTTTTTTAAAAAATCCATAATGAGGATATGGTCTTTATAGGCGTCCTCGGCAATTACATCTAAATTGTATTCCAACGCAAACGTCTGTTCAATGGTTTTGGTGAGCATCGGCAGAAACTGACTTAAAAACTCGTTGTGTGACGCTTTGACAATCGCGCCGTGAAAAGCGCTTTCCGAGGCAATCCGTTTTTTACTGCGAGGGTCTTTTAAAAGCTGTGTCTGACATTCTGCGCCAAGCTCTAAAATGCTTTGAATTTCCGCATCCGTTGCACGCCGACAGGCGAGCGCGGCGGCTTCCGGCTCAAAAATCATGCGTGTTTCATAGAGGTCTCTGAGGGTGACTTTCATTTGCGAAATGTTCTGCATATCCACACCGCTTGCGGCATATCGGTCAGCCTGCTCCGAAACATATGTGCCGCGTCCGCGCCGAACGGTCAAAATGCCCGCAGAGGTTAAAATCCGTATTGCCTCGCGAAGCGTCGTGCGGCTGATGCCCAAGATTTCGGAAAGCTCGTTTTCATTCGGCAGTTTTTCGCCGACTGCGTACACATGCTCGTGTAAAATCATATTCTGAAGGATTTCCGCTGTTTTCTGCGAAAGATTTTCGTTTTGCATACCGTGCCTCGATTCTTCTCAGCTTTCCTGTATACTATACAACATTTTAAAGAAAAATGCAAAGCCCCGCTTTCACACGCACTGCGTTTTTTTGCGTAAAATGAAAAGAGAAAGCGGGGTGATGTCTTGCAAAACCGCAAAAGACCGAAACGAAAGAAAAATACCGCCGCCCGTATTTTTATGTGCGCAGTTGCGGCATTGCTGATTGCCGCGCTCGGACTTTCGCAAATGCGTCCCGTCATTTTGCAGTATTCACAGAACGTGGCAGAGGGCATTCTTTTAAATGCCGCCGATGAAGCGGTTGTAAATGTACTGCGGGAAAATAAAATTGATTACGATGATATTGTGCGTCTATCCGCCGACCGTGAAAACCGCATCACGGGTTTGCAAATCGACGCGCTGACCATCAATATGCTGAAAAGCCAAATTTCTTTGGAGATTGCGCGTATTGCCGCCGCACAGGAGTCCTATAATACATATATCCCCGTCGGCACGTTTTTGGGCAACGAGTATACGGCGGGACGCGGACCGAAAATCAAGTTTTCCATGCAGTTGACCTCCAACAGCTCCGTGGATTTCCAGTCCGAATTTAAAGATGCGGGCTTGAATCAGGTTGTACACCGCGTGTTTCTGCATATCACGATTACGGGGCGCTTGGTGTTTGTCGGGCAAAAGAATACCTTTTCTGTGGAGTCCTCCGCACTGCTTGCCGAAACCGTCATTGTCGGTCTGACGCCCGAAGCTTTTACCGAGGTCATCGGCAGTCCGTCGGAAATGGCAGGGATTGTAAACGATTACGGCGCAACGAACGGAAACTGAGACTTGTTTTTAACGGAAATATATGGTATGGTTAGGTCATACTTACAAAGGGGCACTGTTATGAAAAGTATGACCAAGTTTTCGGTTTCTGAGGATGTTATAAAAAAGCTGTTTACAGAGAAAAATTTGGGCGCGGTTACAAAAATCGTACCGTTGACAGCAGGGGAGTTTAACAGCGCTTACAGTGTGACGGCAAACGGCAGGGAGTGCGTTTTAAAAATCGCACCGCGGCAGAATAACGAACACATATTGACCTATGAAACGGATTTGATGCGGCAGGAAGTTGCATTTTATCAGATTTTGCGTGAAAAAACCGATGTACGCGTCCCCGAAATTTACTGTGCGGATTTTTCGGAAAGTCTGATTCCCGCGCATTGGTTTGTGATGGAAAAACTGTCGGGCGTGCCGCTGACCGATGCCAATCTGTCCGGTTCGGAAAAGGCGCGTGTTTATGAGGAAATCGGTGCAATCTTGGCACAGCTGCACACGGTTACAGGGACGGCATTCGGCTATGTGCAAAACGGACTGTGTGAAAATTGGTATTTGGCAGTGCGCAAAATGATTGAAAATCTGTTGGCGGACTGTAAGAAAGCAGGCAAACGCTGTAAATTGGGTGAACGGTTGTTGTCGGCGACTCGGCGGCATAAAACGCTTTTGGAAAGCGTGCCGTGTACCTATGTGCATTTTGATGTTTGGGAAGGTAACGTGTTTTATCGGGTAAATGAAAACGGCGGCTTTTCACTGGCGCTTATTGACACCGAACGGGGACTTTGGGGAGACCGCTTAGGCGATTTTTGCTCGTTGGATTTCTCGAAACCGCTGTCTGGAAAAAACGCGTTGCTGAAAGGGTATAACCGTGTGTCAAGCGTACCGATTCACGGGACACGCGAGGAAGAAATCCGTTACCGTGTGCTGTGCGGATACTTGGGACTGATTATGTATACCGAGCGTTTTTACCGCTATAAACGAACACAAAAGAAGTATTACGTCAATGCTGTCGGCGGCAAAAAAATGCTGTCTGATGCACTTCGCGTGCTGGAAACTGACGAATAACGGATAAAAAGGATTAACAAAAAATGCAGTGTACCAAAGTAACAAGTACAATTCAAAACAGAATACAGTCCAAAAACACGCGCACACTGCTGTTTTGCTTTTTGACGGCGTTTGTGATTTTAACGATCTGCACAAAGTCCTCGTTTTTATATCCGTTTAACGACTGGGTGGATTCCAACTGCTTTTTTACCGTGGGTAAATCCATGCTGCACGGCAAGGTGCTGTACCGCGATATTTATGAGCAAAAAGGACCTTGGCTGTATTTCTTACACGCAGGCGCGTATCTGATTTCCCATAAAACCTTTTTCGGCGTGTATTTGCTGGAGCTGTTTGCGGGTACGGTGTTTTTATTTTTCGCGGCAAAAACCCTGTTTTTATATAAGGCGCGGGGTGTGTATTTGGTTTTGCCGCTTCTGGGTGCGGCAGTGTATGCCTCGCGAAGCTTCTGCCACGGCGACAGCGTGGAAGAATTGGTTTTGCCGATTTTTGCCGTTTGCCTGTATCTTTCGGAAAAAAGCTTTTGTCTTAACAAAACGCTGTCTGTGCGGCAGTGGTTTGCCATCGGGGCTCTTGCGGGGCTCGTGCTTTGGATGAAGTTTAATTTGGTCGGCTTTTTTGTTGGCTGGGCGCTCGTACCGCTATACAAAACGCTCCGTCGAAACGGCATTTCGGGTGTTTTTAAAGCCGCGGGCTCCGTCCTTTTGGGTGTGCTTTTGCCGTCTCTGCCCGTTTTTCTGTATTTCGGTGTGACAAAGTCTTTTTGCGATTTGTGGACTGCCTATTTTTACAACAATTTGTTCCTGTATGCCGATGCGTCACAGGGCGCTTCGGCAGATGCTTCGGCGTTTTTACACACCTTGTGGGAACGCATTCGATGGCACGTAATCCGTAACCGTTTTTACGCGCCGTTCGGTATTATCGGTGTGCTTTGGTATACGCTTACGCGTAAGGGACACCGTGCGCACTTGATTTTGACCGCTGTGTTTACCTTGCTTTGCGTATGTTCGGGCGCGGTATGCTATTCCTATTATACCCTTGTTTTTGCCGTGTTCGCTGTGTTCTTCTGTCTGCTTGTCTGTATGGCTTTGTCGCATTTGCCCGAAGAACCGAAGCCGAAAATCCTGACGACGGCACTGGTAACGGCCTCCTTGGTTTTAAGCGGCACCTTTGCGTACTGCACAAGTACGAATACTTACCTTACCGCTTATCAAAAGGAAGAGCTTCCGCAATATAAATTTGCAAAAATCATCAACAGTACAGAAGACCCGACGCTTCTCAATTACGGCTTTTTGGACGGCGGATTTTATACGGCGGCAGATATTGTACCCGAGAGCAAATACTTTTGCCGATTGAATATTCAACTGCCCGAAATGTATGCGGCGCAGGCGGCAGAAATTCTTTCGCAAACACCCGATTTTGTTGTGACGCGCAGTCATCCGCTGACGTTCGGCGCGTATACCTGTGTGGCAACGGCAACGCAGTATTTTGAGGGCGTGGAGTTTACGTACTATCTCTACAAAGCGGATAGAATGCTGTATGATTGATAAAGCATCTCTCTACGGCTCAGAATGACAAGTCTGTACACACCGCGTAGGGGCGGGTTTCCATGCCCGCCAGAGTAAAGTTGAGTTTTGCAAAAAATCAATGGCAGCGTACTAACCGTAGGGGCGTGCATTGCGCGCCCGCCGAAGTCTGATGGGATTTCGCGGTGCGAGCAATTCACCCTGCACTATGTGAGATTCTTCGCTTCGCTCAGAATAACAAATTTGGGCAATTCTGTATAGTCGATTCACGAGTAGCCCGCAAACGGACAGCGTGCCCGGGCTGTCCTTACGGTGTGTGCACAGAATTTGCTTTTAATACACAAAATCGCCTCGCCGAACGCGGGGCGATGCGCGTGTCAAAAGGTGAATTTACTCCCCTTGGCAGAGGGTCGTAAAAGCTTGGATGTATTATGCCTTTCTTTCCCGTCGTCGGAGGATGGAAAACAAGACTTTTTGATATGCTGATCAGAGAGCAATTTGCTCTCTGATTTTTTTATTACAAATATGTTATACCTCTTGACAAATAATACCTGTCTCTTATACACATCTGACGCTGCCGACGATAAGGCTC